>QBMC01000012.1 GCA_003242035.1 Nodosilinea foveolarum
AATGCCGATTCACCGCCTCATCCAGCCATTATGTTAGTGAGCGCCTACTTAGGAATGAGAATTTAATAAGTTGCCGATCTATCTCCGGCCACCCTTCGACTACGCTCAGGGTTCGGAATCAGCAACTGCCGCTGGCTGAGCGCAGTCGAAGCCAAACCCTACCGATCTACGAAAGCGCTTCTTATTTAATCCTCGTCCCTAATCCTTTTTCCGAGGGAGCCAATCTCGATATTTTGGCTGAGCTATACGATGCAGCCGGTTTGTTCGTTGCGGGATCTAATCCCATCGGTTCACTGGCCGCTAACCTCAGCGGCTCGTTCAGTTCGGGCGACTATTTCCTCAGTGTGACGGGCACTGGGGAAGGCAATGCCTCCTCAGGATACTCTGGCTATGCCAGCTTGGGTCAGTACTCTATTACTGGAACAGTGGCTTAGGTGGGTCGGCACAGGGCGCTACACAACGAAACCCACCCCCGGTCCCTGTCTTGATGAATTCCCTAGCGCCGCAAAGCGACGCGGGGTCTCACCGCTCCAGATGGGTGACTGTCGGCTAAGGGTTTCAAGGTTTTCTTATCCCGAACTGACGTAGAAATAGATTGACTGGCAGGCCGGTAAGACCTGGACAAAGACAGCAATCACAAAAAGAGGCGATGATTGCTAGTTAATGCAATCATCGCCTCCTGACTAATACCTATTTGCCAAATAGCAGAGCTTCACCGAAAGTTCCACTCAGCCTACATCAACCTGCGTTTATCGCTTAGCCAGCTTTTTCTTGTTCACCTTACGCAAGCGAATAGACTCTGGCGTCACCTCGACCATCTCATCTGGGCCAATGTACTCCAACGCTCGCTCTAGTCCCATCTCCATCGGCGATTGTAGCTGCACCAGCTCATCGCCCGAGGCGGCGCGGTGGTTCGTCAATTGCTTAGCCTTACAGATGTTCAGCTCCAGGTCTTGCGGACGATTGTTCTCACCTACAACCATGCCTTTATAAACCCTCGCACCTGGCTCAATAAAGAACGTACCGCGATCTTCAGCGTTTTTCAGCGCATAGAAAGTCGCCACGCCTTCTTCAAAGGAAATCAACACGCCGTTACGACGCGTATCAATATCGCCCGACATCGGACGATACTCCAGGAAGCTGTGGTTCATGATGCCTGCACCCCGAGTTGCCCGCATAAACTCACCCCGAAAGCCGATCAGCCCCCGAGCCGGAACGACAAACTCAAGCTGAGCGCGGCCATCACCCGCAACCATCATGTCTTGCAGCTCTGCTTTACGCTGACCCAACCGCTCCATACAGCCACCAACGGCATCTTCGGGTACGTCTAGCACCAACTGCTCAAACGGTTCGCAGGGCTTGCTGTTAACCTCGCGATAAATTACCTGTGGCTGAGAAACCTGAAACTCGTAGCCTTCGCGACGCATCGTTTCAATCAAAATGCCGAGGTGTAGCTCGCCTCGCCCCGACACGGCAAAGCGATCAGGAGAGTCGGTGGGTTCTACGCGCAAAGCTACGTTGGTTTCTAGCTCGCGGAATAGGCGATCACGCAATTGACGAGAGGTAACAAAACTACCCTCTTGCCCCGCAAACGGCGAATCGTTCACCGCAAAAGTCATCTGCAACGTCGGCTCGTCTACCTTAATTAGCGGCAAAGCCTGTGGCTCACTCGCACAGGTAATCGTTTCACCAATGTTTGCATCCGCAAAACCAGCAACGGCCACCAGGTTACCAGCCGTAGCCTCCTGAATCTCTATGCGCGACAGCCCTTGGAAGCCCATCAGCTTCGTAATTTTGGACTTCACAATCTTGCCGTCTTCTTTCACCAGCGCAGTTAGTTCGCCCTGACGAATCGTGCCGTTATGCACCTTACCAATGACGATGCGGCCCAAGTAGTCGGAATAGTCGAGCGTGGTGACCTGAAGCTGCAAAGGCTTATCAGGGTCGCCAACGGGCGGCGCTACGTGATGCAGCACCGCCTCAAACAGCGGCTGCATGTTATGGCTTTCTTCTTCCATTTTGTTCTTTGCAAAGCCCGATAGTCCGGAGGCAAAGAGGTAAGGAAAGTCGCACTGATCGTCATCTGCACCCAGCTCTAGGAACAGGTCTAGCACCTTGTCTACCGCGACGTGGGGGTCGGCCCGAGGACGGTCGATTTTGTTGACGACGACAATCGGACGCAAACCCTTTTCCAATGCCTTTTTCAGGACGAAGCGAGTCTGAGGCATGGGGCCTTCGTTGGCGTCAACAATCAGCAAGCAGCCGTCTACCATGCCGAGTACGCGCTCTACTTCGCCGCCAAAGTCTGCGTGTCCGGGCGTGTCTACGATGTTGATTAGCGTGTCTTTGTAGTACACCGCCGTATTTTTAGACAAAATGGTGATGCCTCGCTCTCGCTCCAAATCGTTGGAGTCCATTACGCAGGTTGGGACGGCCTCGTTGTCTCGGAAGATGCCAGATTGCTCTAGCAAGGCGTCCACTAATGTGGTCTTACCGTGGTCTACGTGGGCGATGATAGCAACGTTGCGAATAGGAAGGCTCAT
Source organism: Nodosilinea foveolarum (assembly GCA_003242035.1). Classification (GTDB taxonomy): domain Bacteria; phylum Cyanobacteriota; class Cyanobacteriia; order Phormidesmidales; family Phormidesmidaceae; genus Phormidesmis; species Phormidesmis foveolarum. The sequence continues at coordinate 2,544 of QBMC01000012.1, forward strand.
TGAGGTCTCTCGAAGGTGGCGATAAGTGCCTAGCGGGTAAAATGCCGACTATAAAAACTCACCGAGGGTCTCAGTGAGCGCTATGAAGCAGGCTAATTTTGATATTAAAGGCATCAAAGATGCTTTCTAGGCGGATGGTAGATATTTACTTACCACGCAAGAAAGCTTAACCAATTGTAACGTACACAATGGCGACTGCGGGGCCGAACCTTAGCTAATTTCTATACTTGTGTAGATTTGCTGATGTGCGCCTAAGGTGTGGGGTAAGGGAATCCTTGCAGGCTGGGTGATGAGGTGAGTAGGTGGGCGATCGCAGATAAAAATCGCTCAAGGAATAATAGCCACATCAGGGGTATTGCGCGAGTTAGTCAGTTCGGTTGTCCGCTCCGCAGACTGGCTATTCTCAGATTCAACGTCCGATTTAGCAACGGGTAGCTCAGATCCACATCGGCGACAAAACTGAGCATCGTCCTCGTGGCCTATTAGTCCGCAGTTTTTGCAGATAATGCGCACCGAATTTCTTACCTTGCTAAATTGCTGAATCAAATTACCAACCTGCGTTGGAATGAGCGCAATGCCGGTCAAAATCATGGTGATGGTCAGCCCCCGACCGGCTTCGGTGGTGGGGGTAATATCGCCGTAGCCTACGGTCGTCATGGTGACCACGGCAAAATAAACCGCGTCTAAAAAGGTAGCAAAGTCTTCGCCATTGGTATCGTGCTCGGCTTGATAGATGGCTCCTGAGTAGATAAAGATGATGGCAAACAGCGTGAACAAGATGCGGGCGAAGATGAGTCCCTCGGTGCCGCTGATGCGATTGAACCAGGTCTTTTCTTCGAAGAAGCGAGCGAGCCGTAGAATGCGCAGCCAGCGAACCAGACGGAGGAATCTGGCATCGACAAATCCCAACAGAAGCGGCAGAATCGCTACCAGATCAATCAGGCCATAAAGACTAAACGCAAATCGCAGCGGTTTTTCTGCGGCCCATAGCCGCAGCAAGTATTCCAGCGTAAACAGCGTCAGAATGACCTGATCGGCAATGCCTAAAACCAGGCAAACTGCACTGGGTAGCTCATAGGTTTGGATGGCGAAGAGGGCGGCTGAGAAAAGGATGAGGAGAGCGATCGCGCTATTAACCCCAAACCCCAATGGAGTCTCGATCTGATCAAACGCCTGCCGTACTCGCTCTCGAAAAGTCATAGCCAATAAAATTAAAGATTGGATTTAGAGGTGAAGATATGAGACAAATGCCAAAGATCTTCTGTAATCTACGACGCTTCTCAAAATAAGCCGATAGTATTGTGAAGTTTGTATATGGATATAGACAAAACAAAACAAAATATAATAGGTGATCGCAAAAGGGAAAGTCCGGTGAAACTCCGGCACTGTGCCGCAACTGTCAAAGTCAGAACACCTTTTACTTTCGCCTATCTGCCCTTTCATCTCCATTGTCCGCGTCGCACGGGCCAATGGAAAATTAATTTATGACGCTCATTCAAACATCCGATACGCTTGTCTACACGCCCCATCAGCATCACCGCTCAGCCGTAGCCACCGCTGTAGCCGAACATACCGTTACCGCACCAGCTACCGCACCGGCCATCCATCTCCCGCCTTTGCCTCTCAAAAGGCCGCTACTCATGGTCGGCCACGGCACCCGCAATCCACAGGGACGCCAAACCCTGATCGACTTTGCCAACATTTACCAAGAACTCGACCATTCTCGTCCCGTTCTTCCCTGCTTTTTAGAACTCACAGAACCCAGCATTCAAGACGGCATCGACCAGTGCGTTGCCCAAGGCCACACCGATTTAACCGTACTGCCGATTCTGCTATTCGCCGCTCGCCACAACAAATTCGACGTTACCAACGAGCTAGACCGGGCCAAAGCGCGTCATCCCGGACTCACCTTTCACTATGGCCGTCACTTTGGCATCACCCCCGGCATTCTCGACCTGTGGAAAGCCCGCTTAGCCCTCCTCGACGAGCCAAAGCACAACCCCAACCGCATTGCCAGAGAAGATACGGTGCTGCTGTTTGTCGGTCGTGGCTCTAGCGACCCGGATGCCAACGGCGATGTGTCCAAGCTAGCGCGCATCGTGTGGGAAGGCAGCGGCTATCGCACCGTAGAAACCTGCTTCATTGGCATCACCCATCCACGCCTGGAAGAAGGCTTCGACCGCGCCAGACTGTATAAACCCAAGCGCATCATCGTCTTGCCCTACTTTATGTTCACAGGCGTTTTGATGGAGAAGATCGCGCGTATTGCCGACGAGCAGCAGGCCGCGAACCCCGCTAGCGAAGTGATCATGCTGCCCGAGATGGGTCTGCACCCACAGCTCATTCGAGTGCTGCGCGACAGAGAAATTGAGACTCAGCTCGGACAAGTCGCGATGAACTGCGAAATGTGTAAGTTTCGGCTTGCAGCGGTCTCAGAAGATCAGACTCACGGGCACGGTCACGGACATGCGCACGGCCACGGACATGGACATGCGCATGGGCACGATCATGGGCAGGCTGAAATGCCCGACCATTATGCTCAGCCTGAGAAATATCATGAGCGGATCTGGCAGGTGCCATAATCAGGAATAGCTGAACCTGAGTAGATGAGATTTTATGGCTGAGAATGAGAATGTAAAGGCATTTGAGGTGGGCGATCGCGTTAAAATCGCCAGCCTACCGCCCTACTTAAAGAGCGCTGACCCGATGCCCATGCTGCGTCCCCCCGACCTAGTAAAGCTAGGCGACGAAGGCACCATTCTCAGTCGTAAACCCGGCGGCTACTTAGGCATCCGCTTCAGCCAGGGCACCTTTTTAATAGATGGACAATATTTAGAGAAAAGTTAAAAGAAGCGGACAATTCTCCTTCTAAAAAGGCGCAGCTAATGCGAGCTATAAAGAAATATCACTTTTGTAGCTATCGAAGTAGCTGCCCGCTTCGAACTGGGCGTCGTTATCTCCAGTACGCCTAGCTGATGTACTGTGTCTGGCTGGGCATTAGCAGGTGCTGAGACCATCAAGAAACAACTCAGCTCGAAGCCGCCCAAAAGCTTAGAAGACATTTTTAGCGCCATCGTTTCTCGTCCTTTGCATCAAGACAGATCTAAAGAACCCTTGGCGATCGCTTTATAAAGTGCAGGCGATCGTTAAGTAGTTTTTCATAGCTTCATATCGCAAATTACCTGCGAGCTTTGCAAAGCATATTGCCAATAATATAAAGAGTTCATTTGGAACCTAAGTTTGCGTTGCATCTATCTAAAGGACGATTGTACTGTTTCTACGTATGACCGTCGTTTGCAAGCTCAAAACCCTTTTGAGCACTTCAACCCAAATCACTTCTTTGCAATATGAAAATCAACAAAATCCTCACTAGTTCCCTGTCGGCGGCTTGCCTGCTAGCAGCGGTGCAAGTTCCTGCCTCTGCCGGATTTGGCGATCTGCTCAATACCATTGACCGGGTTAACTACACCGTTAACCGTCTCGATAGAACCATCAACGGCACGGCGTACACCGTTAATAGCCTAAGCAACACGCTGGGGTTGAATGTTCGCGAAGGTGACATTAGCGCCGATGACCCAACTGGCCAAGTTTTACAGGTTTACCAACTCTGGTACGAAGAGCTACCGGCTGCTGACCAAGAAACAGTCGCTTGGATGGTGATGCAAAAGGCTCAGAACCAAGATATTTCGTTTGAGACAATTTCTAGTAGCGACTGGTTTTTGCAAAAAACGCCTGCTCAGCAGTCTCAAGCGGCCGCTAACTTCTTCAAGCTACAGAATATTACAGAGGCGGCTGCACAAGAGGAAAGCCGCTTTCTAGCCTTTGCTTTCTGCGTGAACGGCGGCGCTGGAAGCTGCGAGATTTAATCCGCACGGTAAATAGACGTTCTACAGAGAAAACCTGACGGCGACTATGGTTTCGGTACAAAAAGCAGTAGTAAGAGCATTGCTGCTGCTTTTTCTTTTTGATCTAATTTTCGCCATTAAAAATATTGCTGCCAAAACGGTTCAATCCATGTGCTAAATTAAATAACCGTGCAGGGCACCTCGAAACGCTCGCGCACTAGTTTGATCTAAAAGCCTCTGATTTGGCCTAGAAGCCACGGTCAAAAATTAAATAAGCGGGTCGCTAGCTCAGTGGTAGAGCATTCGGCTTTTAACCGACTGGTCCTGGGTTCGAATCCCAGGCGACCCATTTTCTCCCGCTTTATCACTCTCTTACCCACATTTAGCAGTTACCTTCGATGCTAGGTAGTTGATTGCATGAGGCAACATGATCGGTGCTTAGCGATGACCTTTTTAGTTCCTAATTTAATTTCTAAAAGGAATAAAGTCATCGTCAGAACCGCTTCACCGCGAAGCCTTTTACAAAGCGGATCAGCCTACTCTTTTCTTAGCTGAAAAGAGACCTGGGCGATCGCTCACTTTAAAACAAATCGTCGCCGGTCAATGTTTTGACCTACTATTAAAAGATAAGAACCTACGCTAATTAACTAATAGTTAGCTCAGGTTTAGCCACCCGGCAACAAACAATTAGGAGGATATGGAATGGCGCTTGTACCTATGCGGCTGATGCTAGATCACGCAGCTGAAGAAGGCTACGGGATTCCTGCGTTCAACGTAAACAACATGGAGCAGATTATTTCGATCATGAATGCTGCTGACGCGACAGACAGCCCGGTGATCTTGCAAGCTTCACGCGGCGCGCGTAGCTACGCGGGCGAAAAGTTTTTACGTCACTTGGTGATGGCAGCGGTAGAAACCTATCCTCACATTCCCATCGTGATGCACCAAGATCACGGCAATGGCCCTGCAACTTGCTACTCAGCTATCCGCAACGGCTTTACCAGCGTGATGATGGACGGCTCGCTCGAAGAAGATGCCAAAACGCCTGCGAGCTTTGAGTACAACGTTAACGTTACTCGCGAAGTCGTTAAAGTTGCCCACGCCGTTGGCGCTAGCGTAGAAGGCGAGCTAGGCTGCTTGGGTTCGCTCGAAACCGGCCAAGGCGAAGCTGAAGACGGCCACGGTTTTGAAGGTAAGCTAGACAAAGAGCAGCTACTGACAGACCCCGAAGAAGCCGCTCAGTTTGTTGAGGCGACTCAGGTAGATGCACTGGCTGTTGCAATTGGCACTAGCCACGGCGCGTACAAGTTTACTCGCAAGCCAACGGGCGAAATTTTGGCGATTGATAGAATTGCAGAAATTCACAAGCGCTTGCCAAACACGCACCTGGTCATGCACGGATCTTCTTCTGTGCCTCAAAAGTGGCTAGACATTATCAACGCTCACGGCGGTGCGATTCCCGAGACTTACGGCGTACCGGTTGAAGAGATTCAAAAGGGCATCAAAAACGGCGTTCGCAAGGTGAACATTGACACCGACAACCGCTTAGCGATTACAGCGGCGATTCGCGAAGCGGCTGAAGCTGATCCCAAGAACTTTGACCCTCGTCACTTCCTCAAGCCTTCGATTAAGTACATGCAAGAAGTTTGTACCGATCGCTACGAGAAGTTTGGCGCGGCTGGCAATGCTTCTAAGATTAAGCAGGTTGACGTTAACGTCTATGCGGCTAAGTATGCCGCTGGCGAACTAGATGCAAAAATCAAACAGAGCGCAGCGGTTTAGTCGTAGCGCTTAAAGACTCAATCGGACGTTTTGATGCCTGATTGAGTAAAAGCAGCCCCTTAGGAGAGAATGTCTTCTAAGGGGCTTTTGCTATGGGGTGACTTGTTTTTGTGTATTTGGCGATCGCGCTAACCCCGTTTTATCGCCACGCCTCGGTAGAAGTAGCCCATGATCTTCGGCAAATCATCGGCGTAAAATTCCTCAGATTTAACTTGGTCAAAGACGTTGCTCAGCAGTTCGTCGATTTTTCTATTTAGGTGGCAGCCATCGGCGACGACTTTTTGAACCGGCGTAACCCAGTTTTGCAGCCGCTGGATACCGCGTTCGTCGCTCAGCCCATGCTCAATAAAAAAGAACTTTCCACCGGGCTTTAGCACTCGGTAGGCTTCGCGCAGGGCCTGTTCTACGTTGGGAATGCTGCACAGCGTCCAGGTGCAAACTACGTTGTCGAAGCTGGCGTCGGGCATGGGGAGCTGTTCGCCGCTGATGGCCTGAGTTTTTACGGGAATGGGGCTGGTGTCGATGCGTTTTTGGGCGATCGCGCTCATCCCCTCATTCGGATCAACCGTGGTTAGCGATGTCACCGTATCAGGATAATGCGGCAAGTTTAATCCGGTGCCAAACCCAATCTCCAGCACGTCTCCACTCACCTCACTCAGCAGCCGCTGCCGGTAGCTCGTCATCGACTCAGACGACATTGACAGCTCTAGCAATCGAGGAAAAATTAGCTGTGAATAAAGGCCCATCGTGAATGCCCGTTCGATCAGACGAGCCTATGCAACTTCAATTAGATGCTAACGTCATTTCCTGCATATCCAGATCCCTATTCCCTATTCAGAAAACTTCTGATAGCGTTTTAACTTGCGGTTTGCACAGCCCCTTCTTAATAGGAACATAATATGGCAGCACTCAAAGGACGAAATCTCCTGAGCCTAGCGGATCTCACCGCAGAAGAGATGATGCGCCTAATCGCTACCGCCGCCAAAATAAAATCAGGCGAAATCAATCCTCAGTGCCCGCAAAAAATTCTGGGACTGGTCTTCAAAAAAGCCTCTACTCGAACCCGCGTTAGCTTTACCGCCGCTATGTACAAGCTAGGCGGCCAGGTGATCGATCTCAACGCCAACTTGACCCAAATTGGCCGAGGCGAACCCGCCGCCGATACAGCCCGCGTCCTCGACCGCTACCTAGACGTGGTCGCCATTCGCACCTACGACCAGTCAGAAGTCGAAGAGTTTGCCCAGCACAGCCGCATCCCCATCCTCAACGCCCTGACAGACTTAGAGCATCCCTGCCAGATTTTGGCCGATTTGCTGACGGTGCAAGAAGAGTTTGGCGGCTTTAAAGGGTACACCATGACCTACTTAGGCGATGGCAACAATGTGGCCCACTCGCTGATTTTGGGCTGTGCGCTAGCGGGCATGAACGTACGCGTGGCAACGCCTGAAGGCTACGAGCCGGATAGCACCATCGTCGAGCAAGCGCAGGCCATCAGCCAGGGCAATAGCGAAGTTGTGATTACTCACGACGCCAGGGCTGCGGTAGACGGTGCGCACGTACTCTATACCGACGTATGGGCCAGCATGGGGCAAGAAGACGATGCTGCTAAGCGGATTCCTATCTTCGAGCCGTACCAGATTAACCAGAAGCTGTTGGATATCGCCGATAAGACAGCTATTGTGCTGCACTGTTTGCCCGCGCATCGAGGAGAAGAAATTACCGAGGCGGTGATGGAGGGTAGCCATTCGCGCATTTGGGATGAAGTGGAAAATAGAATGCACGCTCAGCAGGCGCTGCTCGCTGAAGTTTTGGGGGCTGTATAAGAATCTGAAATTTTAAGCCAAAAAAAGACCTGGCATTACCAGGTCTAGAGGGTTCCATGAATGGTTAAAGAGTAGTTTAAAGGTTGGATTTAACAGGTTAGAGAAGACTCTCTGGAGAGCTTCAGCAGGCTGTAGATACGTTGCGTTTGAGCGCTGGTTAAGCGCTACTAGCAAAAGGGTTTCTAAGGCAAGCGCCGAGGGTTAATGCGGCTTAATCTGCTGAAGTGTTGCCGCTAATATAGCCAGCTTGTCTAGTTCATACTGTGCTTTACGCAACAATTCGATCACAGTATGGCTCAGTTAGGTGGGTTAGGAGGCGTTGGTGGAACTGGTGGTGGCGGACGGCGAACCGGTGCGCTCTGATTGGGGTCTATCTGTGTAGGCCGCAATCGCTCAAGTAGTAGGTCTGTAGAGGGTGGCGGCTCGGCAGAGGGTTCTGAAGAAGGGTCTGAGGATCGGATCGAATTGAGGGCGTTGGTTAACGCGGGTTGTTGGGCTAGCTGGCGGGCGATCGCTCTAGCCCCATCTTGATTAATATGGCTAGGGTCGGCAAAAAATCCCGGCTGATTCTCCCACTGAGTGAGTAAATCGACCAGCGCAAACCCTTTCTGACTGCTCTGAGTCTGTAGAAATCTTTGGAACTGCTGCTCGTAATACAGTCGAAAATTGTCTAAATAGCTACCGCTCAGCGGCAAATTGACAAACATTAGTTGAACGTTCTGACCTTGCATGTTTGCCGCTATTCGGCCCAATGCGTCTGCCTGCGCTCCGTCAAGCGCGAATCCGTCATAAGCGCCGTCGTAACGCCCTTCTACTTTAGGAGTTTGCTGATAGTAAGTTTGTGGGTTGAAGCGATCGCTCACCGCCGAAAATCCCAGTACATCCAGGTTACCAGGCAGCTCAATTAGGGGAGAATTTGCCGTGATCCGCCGCGTTAATTGCATCGGCTGTTTGGCGACAGGGCTGAATGCCAAGGCTCCTGGCATGGTTTGAGCCGATCGGTAGGCCGGTGAAGAGCGCAGACTTTCCCAGGTGCGATCGCGCCTCCCCTCATTAAACGCTCGCGACCCGTCACCCCACACCACCACTGGCGGCAGCGGCTCTGGTAACAGATTCCCCATCATAAACTCCACCACCTGCGCCGTTGCCCCGTTCACGCTGAAGTTATAGACGTTGATGTCGGCGTAGCCCTGTGCTGCTAGCGCCTGCTGCAATTCGTGCGGATCAATGCCTTGTAGCGCCCTCGAACTGCCCACAATCAGCACATCTGGCGTACCCACTGTTTCTACGTAAGACAAATACCCGGCAAGCTGCGCATTAAAAAGATCGCTGCCCAGGCTCGCTGTGCCCAAGCCGGGGCTAGACTGCTCGGCTCGGCGCTGAGCGTCTTGGAGCTGCTGTAGATAGCCGCGTATCTGCCTTTGCGCTAAAAGGCGAGACGGACTTTCGGGCGGGATGGTTTGAAGGAGGGCGATCGCCTCTAGCCATTGAGCCACCACCGTATCCCATTGAGGTGCAGTCGCCGCTGTTTGAGCCGTCGCCACCGCTTCAGTTGCCAGTGCCGCCGCCTGCTGAAAAGTATTTGCTGCGGGCGATCGCACCACACCTTCTTCTATCTCTGTGGGAGCCACTTCGTCTGCATCGGCGATCGCCCGCATCGGCGAAACTGTACAGCCTATCGCTATGCCAGCTAATGAAAGGCCAATTTTGAGTCGCTTACTCAACGCCTTCTGCCAACCATAGCTAGCCCGTTCTGTATTTCTTTGAACGTTGCTCATTATTCGCTACTCAGCTACTCCTCTATGCCCCGATAATATTACAGAGGCATCTCATGTTTCCCCTGCGAATAAACCGATTTGCGTCAATAGGTTGCATAGAACCCCAAAAAGACGTAGAAAAAGGCGTATCCAAACAACACGCTATCTCTTAAAATGATGGTACAAAAATACTATCTAAAATTATGGTTCAATACACGCTCGCTCAAAGCCCAGAAGTTCTGATTGATGTTTCTGGTCGTGATTCCAACAAAGCCCGAGAAAAGGCGATGGATCAGCTTATGGCCCTAATGGAAGATGGCAAACTGCCGACCGAATTGGACGATGGATTTAACCCCAAGGATTTTATTGAAGTGAAAGACCAGAAAATAGAACCCACTGACGAAGAGAATGAAGTGGTGGAGGCGGTACAAACGCTCAGCAACTTGTCCAAGCTGAAGGTCAAGGTTCAAGGCTCTCGTCAGGAAGCCCTCAAAGTTCGTGAGCTAATCGATTTACTCTTTACCGATGAGGTGATTGAAGAAGAGCAAATCGAAGAGCTTAACAGCGGCTTTAAGACGCTAAAGACCTTTGCGCAGAGCAATTTGCGCTACAGAGATGCTAAAGATGAGGCAGAATCTGCTCGCGAAGTCCTCGACAACGCTTTGAATCCGCCTAGTAAGAAGAAGTAGCTTCGACTACGCTCAGCCAGCGTAAGTTTTTGGCTCATAGCGCCTATGGGCTAAACAATGGGATAAGAAGTCAAACCGCTCGACTCTAGAGGCAGATAGACCGTCCAGGTTGTGCCTTTGTTGGAGCGTTCGCGCACCGTCAGCTTGGCTCCTAGCGCGTTAAACAGGTTTTTAGTCGCTTCTAAGTTAAGGCTCAATCCGCCTGTTTCGGGCTGGAACATCAAAAGATGGCCCAGGGACTGAAGCGGCGGTGGGGCGCAAGCAGGCGAAGCGTCTGTCTGGTTCGGATCGGGCTGAGACTGAAACTGAAGCTTGAGCTTTTCGCCTGCATTGGTGACGTAAAGCTCGATATGACTACCGGGCGACACGCTGTGGGTGAAGAGTTCTACTAGGCCCGTGAGCACATGCTGGAGCATCGTGGGATCGCTGGCCACCATCGGTAGCTCTGGCGGTAGACCCACTTCTAGGGATAGATTGCGACGATGAGCCGCCTGCTGCCACTGGGGAATGGCCTCCTGAAAGACCTGATGAAGTGCGATCGCACTCAAAGGTGATCGGGGCGACTGGCTCGCAGCCTCTAGCTCCACCGCTCGAAAAATCAGGCTAAAGCGATCAATTTGCTGGGTGCATTCGCGGTCGATACTGCGCAAGCGTTTGAGGACTTGCTCGTCGAGATCGTCGCGTTTGAGCAGCGATCGCGTATAGGTTCGAATTGTCGTTAAGGGCGTTCGAATCTCGTGAGCCATCGCTTTGAGCAGGTCACTGTCGGATAGCTGTGTACTCGCCGAACCGTTAGACGAACCCTTAGCAATATCGCCCTGCGCAGAGGCTTCCGTCGGTGCTGAAAGCTGAACGGACTGAGGCAAATAGGCTAGCATCCACCGATTAAACTGGCTGACTACCCGGTAGTTGGGATCTTTGGGGGCAAACTTTTCGACGAGCGGATCGATAAATTCGAGCTGCTGCGGACGGATCATGCGAAGGCGCGATCGCAAAATTCGCCAAACCGACATCACCACCTGCGGCATAAACGAAAACTGAAAGCGCAACTCGTCGTCAGCGTCTTTGCCCAACACCAGCACGATTGAGAACTGAGGCGTAAACACCAGCGCGAACTGCTCTTGCGCCAGCGGATCGTCCTCTAGCAGCGGCAACAACCGATTGCTGTGCGGCTGCTTTTTGAACGTTTGATGAATCAGCCGCTCCACTGGGGAAAGGGCATGGAAGGCAGAGGCCAAATGCTCGGAAGACTGCGGTACAAATGTCCAGTTCGAAAGCTGAGGCGCAAGTAAGGGATCGTTGAGCAAAGGCACCGGCCCACAAATGGCCAGCGCCCGAGGCGGATGGCTGCGGGCAAAGTGCGGCGGCTTCCGGCTGGTTTTGCCCTTAGTGCGAGATGAATTAGTTTTAGATAAGCTAGTTTGGCTAGTTTGCTGGATTAATAGCTGAGTGAGGGCAGCGATCGCCCCTCTCCATTCGCGCTCGGCCTTTTGTTCGGCAGCGGCAGTGGGTAGGCGATCTCTCACCGTTTCAGTCTCTACGTTGTCGCCTAGACGATCCTCTTGTGCAAATTCGCCTAGCGCAACCAATGCGCTGATAGTGGGAAGAAGTTGAGGCGTAACGCTCATAGCTGTGCCGACTGCGATCTATCTAAACAAAATGACCCTGACATCACCCTACTGCGAGGGGCTTTGTGGGTGCTATGAGTAGAACCGAAGTGGAACCGAACGTCCGACGAAAAAGCCGATGAAAAAGCTGACGCAAATGCAGCCCGTTATTATTTGTCCAGGCTTTCACGAGGCGCAGCTTACCGAGCAGTTTGTGCGTGCAGTCTTTTTGCCGCCTAAAGAATCGCAGCCATCGAGCTTTCGTCCGCTGGTCGTAGAAGCTTTTTGCGCCGATCCGCTAGCCGTTTTCGACTGGATGACTCAAACGCTGGGATCGCCAGAGAGCAACAGGCAGCCAATGGTAGCCATCGGGTTTAGTGGCGGCGTGGTTGGCATCGCCGGGGCGCTGCTGCTATGGCAACAGCAAGGCGGCCAGGTAGACAAGCTAATTGCCATAGACGGTTGGGGAATGCCCATTATTGGCCTGCCAGTTTGCCGACTGAGCCACGATTACTTTACGCACTGGAGTTCGCTACCGCTGGGCGCAGGCAAGGTAAATTTTTATGCCGATCCGCCTGTAGATCATCTGAAAATGTGGGGCAACCCGGACCAGGTAAGGGGTCAGATAACCGCAAGCTGGCAAAGACAGAACGGCCAGCCGATAACGGCTTCTGAGTTCATCAGACAAACGTTAGGTCAACCTCACATTTAGCGCTTTTGTCCTGATTGATCCGTCTTGTTGTTCTTTAAACTAGATCCTACACTGATAAGAACTTATGCATATGCCGCGTTTAGATGCGCGATCGCCATCTAAACGCGGCATCGCAGATCCTACCTTTTGCAGTCCCTATGGCTTCTCCTACAACCTTGATCTCTTCAACCGCGACCCAGCGAGTCAGCGGTGCCTACGCGCTGATTGATAGCCTAGTGCGTCACGGCGTAAAGCATATATTTGGCTACCCAGGCGGCGCGATTCTCCCCATTTACGATGCGCTTTACCAAGCAGAAGAAAAAGGTGAGGTGAAGCACTTTTTGGTACGCCACGAACAGGCCGCTGCTCATGCGGCAGATGGCTACGCTAGGGCCACCGGGAAAGTCGGCGTCTGTTTTGCCACCTCTGGCCCCGGCGCAACTAATTTGGTAACGGGCATCGCCACGGCGCAAATGGACTCGATTCCGATGGTGGTAGTTACGGGTCAGGTGTCTCGTGGAGCCATTGGCACCGACGCCTTTCAAGAGACCGACATTCACGGTATTACCCTGCCGATTGTGAAGCATTCCTACGTCGTGCGCGATGCCAATCAGATGGCGCAGATTGTAGCCGAAGCGTTTCATATCGCCAGCACGGGTAGACCCGGCCCCGTTTTGATCGACGTGCCCAAAGATGTGGGCACCGATGAGATCGATTACATTCCGGTAGAGCCAGGGGACGTGAAGATTCTGGGCTACCATCCAGAAATTGAGATTGACGGGCAGCAAATAGAAGCGGCGATCGCGCTCTTACACGAAGCCGAAAAGCCGTTGCTGTATGTCGGGGGAGGAGCGATCGCCTCAGCCGCTCACGAAGAAATTCAAACCCTAGCCGAAGCCTTCTCTGCCCCTATGACCAATACCCTGATGGGTAAAGGGGCCGTCGATGAGCATCATCCGCTGGCGGTTGGTATGTTGGGAATGCACGGCACGGCCTATGCCAATTTTGCCGTTAGCCAGTGCGACTTACTCGTCGCCATCGGCGCTAGATTTGACGACCGCGTGACGGGCAAGCTCGATCAATTTGCGGCTAGAGCCAAGGTCATTCACATCGACATCGATCCGGCTGAGGTGGGCAAAAACAGAGCGCCCGAAGTCGCGGTAGTGGGCGATGTGAAGAAAGTGCTGGTGCGGCTATTAGATGACCTAGGTAAGCAAGCAGAACCGGATGGCGATCGCACTAAAAGCTGGCTAGACGAAATCAAAGGCTGGCGTACTGACTTTCCGCTCACGGTGCCGACCTATACGGACGAAATTTCGCCGCAGTCCGTCATCGTCGAGATCACAAAGCAAGCCCCTTATGCTTACTGCACGACCGACGTGGGCCAGCACCAAATGTGGGCCGCGCAGTTCTTAAAAAATGGGCCGCGTCAGTGGATTTCTAGCGCTGGACTCGGCACAATGGGCTTTGGGCTACCGGCAGCTATGGGTGTAAAGGTTGCTATGCCCGAGCATCCCGTCATTTGCATCAGCGGAGATGCTAGCTTTCAGATGAACCTGCAAGAGCTAGCGACCTTAGATCAGTATGGGATCGCGGTGAAAACGGTGATTTTGAACAACGGTTGGCAGGGGATGGTGCGGCAGTGGCAAGAAGCGTTCTTTGGCGAGCGCTACTCGTCTTCGAATATGGAAAAGGGGATGCCGAATTTTCCCCTGCTAGCCCAAGCCTTTGGCATTAAGGGGATGACGATATCAGACCCGAGTGAACTGGAAGGGGCGATCGCTGAAATGCTAGCGTTTGACGGGCCGGTGCTGCTAGACGTGCGGGTAAAGCGAGACGAGAACTGCTACCCGATGATTCCAGCCGGTAAGAGCAACGCGGATATGATTGGTTTGCCAGACAAACCCAGACCGGCTAGATAATCGTTCTGCCAATTATCGTTAATGCGCGGTAACTTAAAAAGCTCAGCGGTTGCTGGGCTTTTTGGGCGCGAATCTGCGGGAGACAGACCTTGGGCTACAAGCTGATTCTCGCTACGGAGTGCTCGTTTGAGTCTAGCGTCCTGAAATTTTCAGTAGATATAGGGGAACTGTAGAAATACGGTACTCGTATCTTCATCTACACTTCATAAGCAAACGCGCCAATAAGCGTTGGCTGTATGGTTAAGTCGTTTTTTTGAGTCCCTTTCTAGAAAATTCGCAGAGAAAGCTAATTTTTAAGGGAGCGATCGCCTCCTTAGTCACTGTTTTTAAGAGTAAAGATCGTCCACAGAAAAGCGCGACGGACTTTCTACATCAAAATCACATAATTCCTGATACAGGGCAGTCTCCACGAATTTAACAAAAAGTCTTGTTCTTCTCCCGCTGGCAAGGTAGTATGCGCGTAAATTCATTTGTGGCAGCGCTGCCCATTACCTAAAAGCTCCTAGCAATAAGGAATGCAGCTTCTACGCAAATCTACTGCCACCGCTTCATATCTAGATACCCTTGACGCTAGGTAGTTTCCTGCTCACTTTCTCCAAACCCCATCACCCTTTCCCCCTAGCCGCATGGTTTTCGCTACCGAGTTCAATCCTCGCGAACAGTCTCAACGCCGCCCTCGCCCTCAAAACAAATCGCAGTCAAACTCAGATTTGCAGACCCATCCAATCTCGCCCGTAGTGCCTTTACAGGTTGGCGGTCCAGCTCGGCGCGTCCGGTTAGATGCTGACTCGACGCTATCGTTACCCAAACAGCCCAAACTGTCGTTAGGGCTAAGAGTACTGACCCGCTTGCAGCAAGGCTCCACCGCAATTACTGGCGTTTTGGTAACGGGCGCTCTGGTGGTTTATGGCTCTACGGTGTACGTCGATAAATCTACGAATAAGGCTATCCTTCAGTTAGATACTTTGCAGGGCGAGTCGCAGCAGCTAACCTCAGCAAACGAATCTATTAAGCAAAGTTTGGCAGAGCAGGCAACCCGTCCAAACTCTGGGCTAGAACCGTACGAAGCAGGCGATGTGCTGTTTGTACAGCCAGCCTCGCCCCGGCCAAAGCTGGCTAAAGAAAATTTGGCAGATAGCCCTGACAGCGCTGCCCCCGAACCGGCCGAAATGCCAGGGCCACTCGGTTACTAGTCGTCAGTGGTTGCTAGTTACTCGTGAAGGTTAATCTAAATGGCTTCCCCTCGTCCTCGCGCTAGGCGACGCAACCCTAAGCTGCGACTACCTCGCTCTACGTCAGCGCAAATTCAGGAATTTCGACACAACTCACCTCGGCTGCGGTTGATTAGCGTATGGCTGGTGCTTTTGGTGGGTATGGCGGGGCTGACGCTGCGGCTGGCCCATTTGCAGCTATTTACCGGGGGCGAGCTTAAGGCAAAAGCGGCTGAGCAGCAGTTAGTGCAAGAAGCGCCTCATCCTTCTCGACGGCAAATGGTTGATCGTCAGGGTAACGTGGTGGCCATGGATCAGGTGGTGTATACGCTGTACATGCACCCCATGCTGTTTAAGAAACCTGATGAGGTGGTTGCTCGCTCGGTGGGTGAGATATTGGGCCGCAGCGATAAAAGTCTGCTGCGCCAGTTTGACCAGCAGGAAAGCGGTATTAATTTGCAAACCGATATTTCTGAGGAGACGGCTAAGCGGCTGCGAGATTTGGGGTTAGACGGCATTGAGCTATTGCCTGCTCCACAGCGGATGTATCCGCAGGGCGAGCTGTTTGCGCAAATAACCGGATATATCGACCTGGAGGGTGAACCCAAAGCGGGCGTCGAGATGGACTTTGAGCAGCAGTTGCGATATGCCAATCCCAAGTTGGGTGAGGCTACCACGCTACAACAGGTTGCCCGAGATGATTTGCAGCTTCAGCTCACGATAGATAGCCGATTGCAGCGAATTGCGCAGGAAAATTTGGCGGCGACCGTGGCCGAATTTAAGGCTAAGCGGGGCGCGCTGATGGTAATGGATAGCCACACGGGTGAGATGCTAGCGATGGCGATCGCCCCCACTTACAACCCCAACGAATATTACAATGCAGACGTCTCGCAGTTTAAAAACTGGGCCGTGAGCGATCTGTACGAACCGGGATCGACGTTTAAGCCGTTGAATGTGGCGATCGCCTTAGAAACCGGCAGCATTGCGCCTACTGACACAATCTACGACGAGGGCGAAATTTTTGTCGAAGACTGGCCCATTCGCAACGTGGACTTTAAGTACATTGGCGGACGCGGCACCCTTTCGCTGACCGACGTGCTGCGCTATTCGAGCAATGTCGGTATGGTGCATGTGATGCAGCGACTGCCGCGATCGCTCTATTACGAGTGGTTAGAAAAGCTCGGCATTGGGGGTGAAACGGGGGTTGATTTGCCCGGTGAGGTAAATGGACAAATTAAGGAGCGATCGCAGTTTGAAGGCAGCGAAGTAGAAGCCGCCACGACCGCCTTTGGACAGGGATTTTCGCTCACTCCACTCCAGCTTTTACAGCTACACGGCATCCTGGCCAACGGCGGCAAAAAGGTCACCCCTCACGTTGTGCGCGGCCTGACCAACGCCGACGATCAGCTCACCTGGACACCTGAACAGGCTAAAGCCCAGCAAATTTTCTCGCCCGACACGACTCGTGAGGTCTTGAAAATGATGCAAGAAGTGGTGGACGACGGCACCGGCTCGGCAGCCAAAATTGAAGGCTATCAGGTCGCGGGCAAAACCGGCACCGCGCAGAAAGCAACCGAATATGGCACCTATGGCGACCAGCGAATTACCAGCTTTGTGAGCATTGCGCCTGTAAGTGAGCCGCGCTATGTGGTGCTTGCCGTAGTAGACGAGCCGCAGGGCGAAAATGCTTACGGCGGGACAGTCACCGCTCCTCTAGTTAAAAAAATGTTGAATTCGCTAGTAGTCCTAGAAGGCGTAACGCCCGACGGAGCGCCCGGAAAAGTAACCGAAGAATTAGAACAGCACTCACTGGATGAAACGACTCCGGATGAAGCCTTTCCTGAATAGAAAAGAAATCTATGGAATCTTGCTGCATTTCTTGGGTTGTGTCCATTCAGCTAGCTATCGTTTTGTTGTTTTAACTGTAGCTTTTCTAACTTCAGCTATATTTCTTTGCCCAAGCGTATGAACACTCAAAAAAACCAGCGGTCTTTTAACTCATCCAATCTATCTAGTTCTCCCGGAGAAGGCGATTCACCATTCAATCCATTAGCGCCTTTCTGGAAAGGTGGATTCCGATTTATTGTGATAGGTGTTGTTGTCCTAGGCATTGTTTTTCGGCTGGGGAATTTGGCGATAAAGCCCTATTGGGAAGACGAAGTATTTACCTCGCTGCTAGTCTCCGGCTACGAGATAGAGATGATAGAGACCGCCGTTAAAAGCAACCTGATGCCAGTTGACGGGCTAACAAAATACCAAGAAGTTCACCTGGGGCGCTCTTGGAAAGATACCTCGGTCGCCTTGGCCAAACGCCCTGAACATACCCCCCTTTATTTTCTGTTGGCAAGGGCTTGGGCAGAATGCTTCGGCAGCTCAATAACTGCCATGCGAGCGTTTCCGGCTGTATCTAGTCTGCTGACGCTTCCCTTGTTTTACTGGCTAGCTCGTCTACTCTTTGGCTCCTCAGAAATAGCTGCAATCACCCTTTGCTTAGCCTGCACCTCTCCTATTTTTATTCGCTATGCTCAAGACACTCGGCCTTACAGTCTATGGGTTGTTGGAATTTTACTCTCTAGCGCTATGCTGTTGCATTCATTGCAAAATAGCCGACGGCGAAACTGGATGCTTTATAGCGTCAGCGTGGCCTTTGCGATACTAACTCAGTGGCTATCGAGCTTTGTTTTTTTGGCTCATGGCATTTATGTACTAGTAATAAAGAATAGATTTATCTGGGCTAGGCCGATAATGGGAGAACCCGTAACCGAAGAGCAAGTAGCAATAGAGCGGACGACCCTAAAACACTTTTTTGCTGCTTTAACTGTCGGCCTTTTACCGGCTTTACCCTGGGTAGGGCTGGTGGTTTACAGACGGTCTTCTGTTCAGACTGTGCTGGGTTGGCTTGAAAAAGAAGAGACTTTGAGCGGGCTAATGGTCAATTGGTTGAGCAACGTTAGCCGTCTTGTTTTTGCTGGGTTGCCTGCGGACAATAGTTGGCTGTGGATTGTCGGGCCTTTTGCGCTGTTACTGGTTGGGTCAACCGTTCGAATAGTGACTAAAAGGCCCATTAAGCAATGGCTTTTGCCAGTTTTGCTGTGCGTTATTCCGACGGTGGCCTTTGTTGCGCCAGATTTGCTCTTTGGGGGGACGCGATCGCTCATCTCAAGATATTTTCTCCCCGCCTATGTTGGCGCACTGCTAATTTTGGGCTTTGGCCTGGGCGCTAGCACTCTACCCGCTAAGACATTGGCCAAGCGGCCATGGCGACCCCAGCGGATGCTTTTCTACGCGGTGCTCACTATCTCCCTATCGGCCTCCTGGTTCAACCTCAATGCCGACAACTGGTGGGGAGAACCTGACTTTAGCCGTCAGGCTGCGAGCATCATTACCCAAACCTCAAGCCCTGTAGAAGTTTACTCAGACCAGCGCCTGAGTCCATTCATGGCATTTTCCCTTTCGCTAAGGCCCACAGACTATGTGATGTGGCTCGATTCTACAGAGCCGCTGCCAGCCGAAATGTTTGGTAATACGAGAACCACTTTTTTGTTCGAGCCTTCCGACAGTTTGCTGATCCGAGTCAAAGAAGAGGCGGCGAAAAGAGGCGTCAAGGTGGCGCTTGTTCAGGGCAACTCTCCAGCAGAAGGACTGAGTCAGAGCCTCTTTCAAATTGGCGATAATAGACCCTGACGGCAAGTAGGCTAATCTGACACGAAAACCGTAAGACATGCTAGCCGCAAGCTAAGTCAAACAGTCGCTATTAAGGACGTGTCTCAGCCTTTTCGATGGCTGAGCGCAAAACTTTGCTCAAGATCTTAATCCCGCGCTCCATCTCTGCGGGCGGCAGCGAAAAGTTTAGCCGCATGGCCGGATAGCCCTGATTTTTTGGAAAGAAGGCAGCCCCTGATCCAATCAGAACTTTTTGCTTTGCCGCTGCTGCGCACACCTCCCGCATAGAGATTTCGTTCGGTAGCTGAATCCATAGGAACGTGCCGCCGTCTGGAACCGTCCAGGTAATGCTAGCTGGAAAATTCTGCAATAGGAGCCGAATCATGTAGTCGCGGCGATCGCGGTGAACCGCCCGAATTTGCCCTAGCCGACGGCGATAGTGCCCAGACGAAAGATACTCTTTAACGATTGCTTGAGACGCTGTAGAAATATGAAAATCGTGTAGCAACTTGCGCTCAGTCAAGGCATCTTTCTCTTTGCCCGTAACCGTCATATAGCCTACGCGCAAACCCGGCATCAGCGTTTTAGAAAACGTGCCAACATAAATCACCTGATCGCGATCGTCAAAAGCCTTGATCGGCGGCGGCGTCGTGCCAAAGCTCAGCGGCTCATAAGCGTTATCTTCAACAATTAGGCAGTCGTGCGCTTGAGCGAGCGACAACAACTTTCTCCGATGGGCCACAGAAGTTGTAATGCCGGTGGGGTTGTGTAGCGTGCTGCTGGTGTAGATAAACTTAGGATGATGGCTCTCTAAATACTGGGCCAACAGCGTTAGGTTCATGCCTTTTGGCGTCATCGGAATGCCGATAATTCGCGCCCCGCGCTGTTGCAAAATAGAGAGAAATCCATGATAGGTGGGTGCTTCTACTACCACCCAATCGCCGGGAGAAATGAAGTGATCTATCAACAGCGAGAGGGCCTGCATTGAACCATTCGTCACGATCAAATCTTCAGGAGAGAGTTCAAGTCCTTGTTGAATGAGGAGCTGAGTAATCAGAACGCGCAGCTCGATGTCGCCCTGTGGATGGACGTGCTGAAAGAAGGTATGCGCTTCCTTCATGGCACGGCGAGCAATTCGCTGAAGATCTTCAAGGCCAATTGGCTGCGAGAAGCCCTGGCTAAATTCGATGTAGTCGGGCTGGTTGTAGGAGCGCAGGCCCGCGTGATACACCTCGGGAAAAGAGCTAACGCCCTCGCTGGGGATGATCACTTCTTGGACGGGATTGAAGGTGGAATGCGGGGGTGAGTTGGCAGTGGGCGATCGCAATTCGGGCGGGTTAATAAAATAGCCAGCGCCGCGCTTGGCCTGCACTAGGCCCTCAGCTTCGAGCATACTGTAGGCTTCGAGCACGGTCAGCTTGTTGACCTTAACCGTTTCAGCCAAGCGGCGAATGGAGGGTAGCTGAGCGCCCGAAGGTAGACCGCCGCTGTGAATGAGATGCTGAAGGCGATCGCGTATTTGTAAATAAATCGGCTGCTTGGCCTGACGATCCAGCGGAATTTTCATCAGCTTTCGAAATAGGGCTGCTTTAAGCCTAAGCCATCAACCTGCTACGGCTCTGGTACAGTTCGCGTAAGTTTGGCTAGACCACTTCAATATTTCACAACTGGTCTAGTCAAACCCGGCCAATGCGTACCTTCCGAACGACCCACAGAACCCCGATAGTAAAAGTGTTGCTTACAGCATTCGTATGAACTCAGGTTATTCTCGCAGTCATTCCAGTCATTTTCTTGACAGCGCCGGTCGCAGCGGCCCCTTAGAAGTCGAGCTAGCTCAGGCGATTAAACGCGCCGGACTAAGTTCTCCCGCTGGGACGCAGGCTCTACGCCAACCTCATCACGGGACAAAACGGAGGGCGATACTTCACAGGAGTAGCTGCGTCATCGCCCTCCTTAACTTCCTCACTGGCCAGCCACAAATCGCCATTCGATCTAAGTACGTCAACGGCGCGTTGCGGTGGACAGTCTATAATCCCAGCACAGACACCCTGAAGCAATTTGACTCAGAGCAAGCCGTTCGAGCCTGGGTAGAGCGAGGCGATGCCTGACGAATAGTGAACAGAACAGGAAAAGTCTCGCCTGACAACGAACAATAAGTGAGGACAGCATGGGATTAACGATTATTCAGGTAGATGCGTTTACAGATCAGCCTTTTGCGGGTAACCCGGCGGCGGTTTGTGTGACGGATAAGCCTTTGGCAGATGATTTGATGCGGGCGATCGCGTTAGAAATGAACCTCTCCGAAACCGCATTCCTCTACCCCATTGAAGACGGCTACAGCCTGCGCTGGTTCACACCCGCTGTAGAAGTGGATCTATGCGGACATGCCACACTAGCGAGCGCCCACGTCCTGTGGAGCGAAGGCCATTTACCAGAAAATGAAGTCGCAAAGTTTCAGACCAAAAGCGGCTGGCTCAGCGCCCGTAAACAAGCAGACTGGATCGAAATGGACTTTCCCGCCCAGCCGGTTCAGACGGCTAGCCACGTTCTACCGCAGCTCGTTAAGTCCCTGTGCTGCGGTGGTAACATTCGCGCCGTTAGCAAAAACGACATCAACTATCTAGTCGAAATTCAGTCAGAATCCGCGCTCACCAGACTCCAGCCAGACTTTGCCGAAATGAAGAAGCTGCCCGTGCAAGGCGTGATTGCAACGGCCCCCGCCGACAGCGAAGACTACGACTTTGTTAGCCGCTACTTTTGCCCAGCCGTCGGCATCAACGAAGATCCAGTAACAGGGTCTGCTCATGCGTCCTTAGCCCCCTATTGGCAAGAAAAACTTGGCCAGTCTGAGATGATTGCGAAACAGATTTCGGCGCGAGGAGGAGTTGTTAGAGTGAGATACAACAACTCTGATGACCCAGCAGATCGGGTGTTTGTCAGCGGTCAGGCTGTAACGATAATGAAGGGCGAGCTTTCGCCAGCTATATAATTGAACTCATCTATGCTTGCTTCGTTACGTTAGATCGATTAGCAAGATAATAATGTCGCGGTGGGCGCAAATACCGTCGTTAATCGGAGCTTTGACGATGAGGCTGTCGTCGTGGGGATTCCGGCAAGGGTTGTCAGCTACAAAGGATCTGCGGACTTTCTATGAGGACTTAGCGCAATTGCGAAAAGTTCTTGGGTTTAATCTTTGTGTTTCCCGCTACTATTAGATGTTTGCTACCGCAACTCTACGGAGTTCTTTTGCTGTAATGGCATCTTCAGAGATGGTTCAAG
The DNA here is from genome assembly GCA_003242035.1 of Nodosilinea foveolarum. Taxonomy (GTDB): domain Bacteria; phylum Cyanobacteriota; class Cyanobacteriia; order Phormidesmidales; family Phormidesmidaceae; genus Phormidesmis; species Phormidesmis foveolarum. The sequence continues at coordinate 24,813 of QBMC01000012.1, forward strand.
ATGAGGGCCGAAGTCCTAGCAGGCTTCACTCGAAAAGCCCGGTTTTTATCAGCATTGGAATGATGGCCCACAACGAGGCCGAGCGAATCGAATCAGCTTTGCGATCGCTCCTAGACCAAGACTTACTGCGGTCATCCTCAGCCATTGTAGAGCTGCAAATACTGGCGAATGGCTGTACAGATCAGACGGTGGCGATCGCTCAAGAAACCTTAACGAAAATCGCCCCGTGCGCCTACTTTAGTAATTTGCGCTGGTCGGTTGAAGTCATCGCTCAGGCCGGTAAGTCTAATGCCTGGAACGCGTTTGTGCATCAGTGTTCTGACTTGGCGGCTGACTATCTCTTTTTAATGGACGCAGACATTGAGCTGCTAGGCACTAATACCCTACAGAGCATGGTAGACACTCTAGAGAGAAATCCGCAGGCTGATGTCGCGGTTGATCGCCCCATTAAAGACGTTGTGCTCAAAAATAGTAAGACGCTGCCAGAGCAAATCTTTACGGCGATCGCTCACTTGTCTGGCGAGCGGTTTGGTAAGGCCAAAGAAGAAGCCCCAGCCTGGATTTGCGGTCAGCTTTACTGTGGCCGCCCGTCGGCGCTCAGGCAGATTCGGCTACCGATTTCTTCCCTGGCCGAAGACGGGCTGCTGTATCAGCTTTTAGTTACTGATAGCCTGCGATCGCCCAGCAATCCCCACCGCGTCATCCTAGCCAAATCTGCGGCCCATTCGTTTGAAGCCTATACGCGCCTAGATCTGTTGCTAAAGCACGAACGCTGGCGGATCATTAGCAACAGTGTGAACGACCTGCTCTTGACCAGTCTCCGCCAGCGCGGGCTAACTGGGCCAGCTGTCAGCCACTACATCCACCATCAAAACCAGCAGAATCCCCGCTGGCTGAATGAGCTTGTGATGACTCAAACCCGGCGCCGCCGCTGGCTTCTACCCCGGTCTATGCTCACCCGGCGATTCGTCAGTCTGGCGGACAAGCCACTGCTAGGCGCAATTCTGATGCTGCCTATGGCGATCGCGGCTTTTCTCGTTGACCTATGGCTAGCCTGCTTAGCCAATCGAGATTTGCATCGAGGGGTCGCGCTGAAGTACTGGGGCAAGCCTGCCCCCGCCTCGACGACTCGCATCCGAACGGGCAAGCCTTTTCGCAGGCCCCTAGCGCCAGCGACTAGAAAAGGTTGAGGAAGAAACCTAGCGGGCCGAGTAGCCGTTGGGCAAAGTCTAGCACCGACCCCGTATTGGTTTTGGGCACCACCACCACGTCCCCGTCTTGCACCTGGTAGTCATCAATCAAGTCGCTCAAATCGACCACCTCTTGAATGACTTCACCGTTACCCTGGCGACGAATAAAGGCGACCTGGCTGAGCCTAGCGTCGTCAGTGGGGCCACCGGCGATCGCCACTGCGCTAGAAAGCGAGCTATTCGGCGGCACCGGCACTTCGCCCGGTGAGGTCACTTCGCCGACCACGCGGACGCGCACAGTGTCGGGCGATAGGCTAGAGCTAGCCAGCAGTCGGCTATCTAGCGTTTCACCAGCGGCAAGCTGAGGGATGAATACCAGATCGCCATCTCGCAGCAGCAGATCTTCAGGTAGGGTTTCGGAGCCGAGCGAATCCCAGAGGTTAACCTGCGTTCTGACCGTTTGGCCATTAGGGAGCGATCGCACAATTACCACGTCACGAACATCAGCCGTCCGCGTCACGCCGCCCGCTTGAATAATCGCCTGACTCACCGAAGGCGGCGCGTAAGAAGTCCCTTCCCCGTTCTGGTTATTGCCAATGCGAGTCGCCCCCTGTAGCTGCAACGGCCCCGGTCTGTATACCTCGCCCGAAACGTTCACAACCACCGGGCGCAGCGCGTCTAGCGTCACCGAAACGCTAGGGTTCACCAGCACCTGATTGAGCGCCACCGCTAAATCTTGGGCGAGCTGATCGGTCGTGCGGCCAGCGGCGGGCACTTTGCCAATCAGGGGAATTGTTAGCGTCCCGTCTGGTAGTACGGAGGTTGGCCCGGTGTATTCTTCGTAGCCATAAACGTTGATTACAATGCGATCGCCTGGCCCTAGCAAATAGCTAGCAGCCGCCTGCTCAGACGACACAATCGGCGCTGGACTGTAGACCGGGGCCGTAGGTTGCGCGGTTGGAACTGGCTGAGCCGTTGGCGTAGGTTGCGCGGTCGGCGCTAGGGTCGGCAAAGACTGATCCGACTGGACGACGACCCATGCTGCGGATGCGCTCTGGGCGATCGCCAATCCCACCACGCCTAACCCCATCGACAACAGGCCCGCGCTCAGCAGCGATCTGTGCAAGCTACGCCGCAGTGGATGGCGTCGAGCATTAGGCCGGTGATGCTTGGGCGCAGCGACTGTATCCGCTATTGAGAAATCAGAAGAATCGTTGAAATGCATAGGGCTTAGGTGCGTTGATGACGTTAGACAAATTGCTTGCGATTGCTCGTCGCCGGATATCCCATTCTCAAGGTAATCCCTGTAAATATAACTAGAATTGCCTCAAATACTACTCACCGAGTGCCACTTATAGCCGGTTATCCGCTAAAAACTATCTGTTGAAATATGAAGAACTGTTATTTCTACGGAAAAGAAATGGTACGATTCCAGTTGTAAATCGCTAGGGGTGCCCTAAACCTGCTTTGCAGGAGCCTTCGATTCGTTCAAATCGAAAGCTGGGCTGAGAACATACCCTCAGAACCTGAGCCTGGGTAATGCCAGCGGAGGAAAGCATGAATTTTAGGCGAATCTCTTTAAGAGAGGCTGCGCCAACGCATATCAGCGGGCCAACGCCTGCTAGTGCGCTAACGGAAACAGCATCCAAAAAATTAGCCATCACTACAGAGGTGCTTAGATGTCTGTAGGCGCGATCGCCCTCACGGTGCTATTAGTCGCAGCGGCCACCTTTGCGCTGTTTGGCCTGGTCAAATCCAGCAATCGCGCTATCGACCTCGAAGACTATATGGTTAGTCGCAATCAGGTCGGCGGGCCAGCGGCAGTTGCCACAGTCACCGCTTCCGCATTGGGTGCCTGGATTTTGTTTAGTCCCCCAGAAGCCGGGTCGGAGTATGGCGGCATTACCGCTATTTTGGGCTATTGCTTCGGGTCGGCGCTGGCGATCTTTACCTTTGTGTTCGTTGGCCCTCGGCTGCGGCAGATTATGCCCTGGGGCCATTCGCTCAATGAATATGTGCGGTATCGGTTTGGAGCAGTTGCCCTGAATGGGAAAAGTGCTGGCAGCTCGACCGGTCGCCTGATGTACCTGCTGACGGTCGGGGTGATACTGCTGTATATGTTTGTGTATTTGACGGCTGAACTGACGGCGATCGCCAAAGCCCTACAGCTCATTGCCGACGTACCGCTAATCGTTACCTCACTGGTGGTGATCAGCGCCGTTTTCCTTTACACCACCTACGGCGGACTCAGGGTTACCATCGTCACCGATATCTTCCAGTTTGCGCTGATTGTGCCGCTGTTGTTGATTTGCTTTGTGGCCACCATTACGCTGCTAGGCGGTATTGGCCCTGCCCTTGCGCCCGTCGCCGATAATCTCCCCGAGCTGCTGTCTTTCAACAATATCGGCGGTCTTCGATTTGGCGCAACGCTGTTGATTGCCACGATTGCCGCCGAGTTGTTCAATCAGGGCAACTGGCAGCGGGTATACGCCTGTCGCAACGACGCCACGGTGCGCCGCTCGTTCTTAGGCGCTGCGCTGATTATTTTACCGCTAATCTTTCTCTCGGGTTCGCTAGGACTAATCGCCGCTGGCTACGACTTAGTAGGGGCCACTTCCTTCTTCGATCTGTTGCAAAGCTTGAACATTGCGAACTGGCTGCTAAGCGCCGTCATTTTGCTCGCGGTAGCGTTGGTTATGAGTAGCCTAGATTCCCTGCTTAACGGAATTAGCGCCGTGTTTGCTGGCGATTTGCTGCGCGTTAATGACGGCCCTGAAACGGTGCTGCTGATTTCGCGGGGGCTAACGATTGCCGTGGGAGTTCCGGCAGTGGCGATCGCCTCCCAAGGCTACAGCGTTCTCTATCTGTTCTTTGTTGCCGACTTGCTCTGCGCTGCGCTGTTGTTTCCGCTGCTGCTAAGCTTTTACAACCGTCATCAAACGGCTGCTAATGCACTGGTAAGTTCGCTTATAGGGATCATTGTCGGCGTTCTGTTCTTTCCAAAGCCAGACTTTTCACCGCTGGTCAACATTCCTGGCAGCGGCGATTTATTGAACAGCTTTGCCGCTGCGCTTTTGTCCTCCATGTTCATTACGCTGATCTGGACGAGCGCTAGCAAACGCAGCAGTCAATTTGCCTTTAACTACAGCGATCTTAAAGAGGTTAAGCCTTACACGGATGGACATTTAGCCATTGAACCCAAACTATAAAAAACAATAGCTCTCTCTCTTTTGTTGCCGGACTTCGACTCTGCGCAGCCTTCTAGCTACAGCGAACCGAGCATTGAGCGTAGTCGAAATGCGTCATGCGATCGCCATACCATTCCCCCAGTGTATTTCCCACCTTTTTACATGGCCTGACTTTTGCTGCTCGTCAGGCCATTCAGTTCCCCAGCAGCATTTACCTATACTTTTTCAATCTCATTTAACCCCCAACAGAGGCATTCGTTCATGAGTCCCCATACCCCATCAACAACCACTACCAAAATTAGCGCTAACCACAAACCGAATGTAATCGGCGCTACCACCGCTCAACCAGTCGGCACCGCGCCCATTCGCGCCGAGTGGATTGCCAAACGCAAAGGCCAAGCCAATGTCTCGCAAATGTACTATGCGCGGCAGGGCATCGTCACCGAGGAAATGGCCTACGTTGCTCGCAGAGAGAATTTGCCCGAGCGCCTGATCAAAGACGAAGTGGCTCGGGGTCGAATGATTATCCCCGCTAACATCAATCATCCCAACTTAGAACCGATGGCCATTGGCATCGCTAGCAAATGCAAAGTCAACGCCAACATCGGCGCATCGCCAAACTCTTCAGACATTAACGAAGAAATCGAAAAGCTGCACTTAGCCGTTAAGTATGGCGCAGATACCCTGATGGATCTATCCACTGGCGGCGGCAATCTAGACGAAATTCGTACTGCCATCATCAACAACTCACCGATTCCGATTGGCACCGTGCCAATTTATCAGGCTTTGGAGAGCGTTCATGGCAGCATCGAAAATCTAGACGCGCAAGACTTCTTGCACATCATCGAAAAGCACGCGCAGCAAGGGGTGGACTATATGACCATCCACGCGGGAATTTTGATTGAGCATCTGCCCCTGGTGAAAGACCGGCTCACCGGCATTGTCTCTCGCGGCGGCGGCATCATGGCGCAGTGGATGCTGCATCACCATAAGCAAAACCCACTGTTTACCCACTACGATGACATTACTGAAATCTTCAAGCGCTACGATGTCTCGTTTAGCCTGGGCGATTCTCTGCGTCCTGGATGCCAGCACGACGCTTCAGACGCGGCTCAGTTTGCCGAACTCAAAACCCTGGGCGACCTCACTCGTCGGGCCTGGAAGTCTGACGTGCAGGTAATGGTAGAAGGGCCAGGACACATCCCGCTCGACCAGATTGAGATGAATGTGAAAAAGCAAATGGAAGAATGTTCTGAAGCGCCTTTCTACGTCTTGGGGCCTTTGGTAACGGACATTGCACCCGGCTACGACCACATCACCTCAGCGATTGGCGCGGCTATGGCCGGATGGCACGGCACCGCGATGCTCTGCTACGTAACACCCAAAGAGCACCTGGGCCTCCCTGATGCTGAAGATGTGCGTAACGGACTGATTGCCTACAAGATTGCGGCTCATGCAGCCGATATTGCTCGCCATCGTCCCGGCGCTCGCGACAGAGATGATGAATTATCTCGCGCTCGCTACAATTTCGACTGGAACAAGCAGTTCGAGCTGTCTTTAGATCCCGAACGCGCTCGCGAATATCATGACGAGACGCTGCCTGCGGATATCTATAAGACTGCCGAATTCTGTTCTATGTGTGGGCCTAAATTCTGCCCCATGCAAACGAAAATTGACGCAGAGAAGCTGAGCGAGTTAGAGGAGTTTCTAGCTAAAGAAGAGAGCGTCGTTTAAGGCGTTGCTTTAAAACGGAACAGCACTGCTAAACCGTAGCGGCGTCTTGGTAATAGGATGCTGAAATTCCAGAGAGGCTGCATGTAAATGTAGTCTCTTTTCTGGTTTTAGCCCCTTGTAGAGGCAATCACCTAAAATAGGAGAATTTAGACCGTTTGGGTGAGCGGCATGTACCCGCAGTTGATGGGTGCGTCCCGTCTGCGGAACAAACTGGATTCTGGGTTGTTCGCCATTTGAAATCATCCTAAACTCTGTTTGACTAGGCTTTCCCTTTTGGGTATCAACGATTTGTCTGGGTCGAGTTTCGGGATCTCCCCATAGGGGCAGCGATATCGTTCCTGAGATATTATTAATGGGTCTAGAGAGGATTGCTTCGTAGGTTTTGTGGACTTGTCGCTGGGCGAACTGTTGGCTTAGCGCTTTGTGGGATTGGGGGGAGCGGGCGATCGCCAAAACACCAGAAGTCGCCTGATCTAAACGATGAACCGCTGCCAAAAATGAACCTTTCGGCAACTGATAGCATAACCGACTCAGCACACTATCTTGCAATGTATATCGTCGTCCGGGTACAGAAAGCAGCCCAGCGGGTTTTTCTACTACAATTAAATGCTCATCTTGATAGAGAATTGAAAGGCGACATTCCTCTTGCCATAGATTACGGTCAACATCTTCTAACTTCAGGTGCTGTTCTTTGCTTGCTAGCGTTGCAAGATAAACTTGCTGCATTAAGGCTTGCCAATTTTGCGAGAGCGTTGTGTATTGTCGTTTTAGCTCGCGTATCTGTTGCTCAACTTCAGAGACTTCTTGCGCGATAGGCTCCAGCGCTCGATCTCGATTTTGCTTTAGCTGTCGGCGTTCTATTCCATCTTGCTGACTCTGTTGTTGAAGAATGAGCAGGCTCTTTTTGAGTTCTGTTTCTGGTAGATGATTATGACTGTGAAGGCGTTGGCGATCGCGCTGCTGCTTCCTCTGCCGATGGCTATCGGCCAACTGCTTCAACTGGTCGGCATACTGCCGAGACATCTGCTCGTAAGTAGAGCGCTTAGGCGACTGGTGAAGCGTCACTATTCTCTGCTTAAGCCAAGATAGCTTTGACAATATCTGAGGCTCAGCCAAAGCCATGCTTCTTTCGTACGAGGCAATTACCAATCCATTTCGGTTTGGATGAGAAATTGAAAGGACTAGAGGACTTGATAGAATTTTGATAGCTAAGCTTTTGTAGTGGTTGTTTCTTAGGTGAAGGTATGAGTGGTCAGGCGATTGAGTATATACGGGATACGGCAGGGGAGCCAAGTGCTGTCGTGATTCCGATTGCAATTTGGCGACAGATTTTTCCAGATGTGGATATTTCTGTAGAGCAGTTAACTGAGCAGATTGAGGACTATTGCCTAAATAAGGCGATGGATGAAGCTGCCGAGTCGCCTTTAATGAGTCGTGAGGAGGCGATCGCCTTTTTGCAGGAGGATGAGGGTTGAGGGTTGAGTATCGGCAGCAATTTTTGAGAGATTTGAAAAAGCTGAGAAAGCAGCCTGTGTATAAACAGTTGTATGATTTGGCGTTTGAGATGCTACCCAATGCAAAGTCTCTTCAAGATGTGCCGAATGTGAAGGCAATAGTGGGTGCTTCTGAGCGATATCGTATTCGGTTGGGCAATTATCGAGTAGGTATTGTGGCCGGTGAAGAAGGGTTGGAGCTGTTTCGAGTACTTCACCGAAAGGAGTTTTACAGATATTTTCCTTAAGGGGGAACAACACGCCTTCTACCTCCAAACGGGCTGCTTTATTCTAAACTACTGATTTCGCTGCTGATAGCTCCAGTAAACCGCTTCTAAAAAGTTGTTGGCCGTCATTTCGGTTGGCAAAGATTTCAACTGAGCCTTTCCTTTTAGCTGACGAGCGAGCTGAAGGCCCACGTCTTGACGGGCCGTTTCGGTTAAAAAGCTGCGGCGCTGAAGATATTCGCGAACGGTGGCAAAGTCGTCAGGGCTGATGAGATCGAAATTCAATCGGGTCAGTAAGTCGCTGCCTACGGCTTTAGCCTCTTCTGAGACAAAGAGACCTTGCCCAGCCGTACGTGAATCAACTTGAACGACCAATGTGCCTGCTAGCCAGTCGCCGATTCGCTTTTCGCGGTTGCTAAGGAGGATGCAGAAAAAGCCTAAGAAGAAAATGTCGTCTATGGGGCGGATGAGCGATCGCAATGTCGCTTGAAACAATCGCACCGGCTGACCATCATCGCGAATGACTCGAATTTTGGCATAGCGCTTACCCGGCGTTTGTCCATACCAGGCTGTTTCGAACCCGACAAAATAGCCCACATACAGGCCAAACGCCAGCACACTAGAAATGGCCGTTGTCCAAAGCTGAAGCGTATCGGTATCAATAGAGAGAATCGCGTCCCATTGACTGAGCTGCGTTAGCACCAGTATCCATAGCCAAAAGGTCAGCAAAAGCGCAACGCCTAGAACCGTGTAGTCAATCACCAGCGCGACAGCACGGCTGCCTACACCTGCCAAGGTAAACTCTAGTTCGACGCTCTCCGGGGTTTGAATCCTAACGCTATTAAAGAGGTTCATCGCTCAAAGTATCTGGGGCAGGGTCTGTGACCGTATCGGTAACCAGTTTCAAATCTAGTCCCTCGCGACGGCTGCGTAAGTCGTAATAGAGTACCCCTTTCACCACCTGCCAGAAGGGTAGCGTGAGGATACCCGAGGCAAAGCTCAGCAGAAATACCAGACTACTGAGCGCTACCGACAAGGACGACCCTGGTTCTACAAAGGCCACGGCGACCTGCGGCAAAATGCTTAAAAATATCAAGACGGGCAGGGTAACCAGATACGCTGCCATCACTACAAATTGGATGCGCACAATCGACTTTTTAGAAAGCTGCCAACTGCGACCAATGCTGGTACTCGGATCGACTCGCGGCTCCACTGCCATCGGCACCTCTGCAACAATCAGCCGTCCGACGATCCAAAGGAGTCCTAGTAACACCGCTGCGATCGCCACTAATGCCGTGACAATAATCGCGAAGGTGCCGCCGCCCTGTCCAAAAATGGCCGTGAGCACATAGCTGGCTAACCCGCCTATCGCGACACCGGCTAATACGCCCACTAAAGAGATTGCTAGATAAGCCGCCACAAATATCAAAAACAGCAGTACGCTAAGTCCTAAGAACGCCCAAGTTTTAGGACTCACTTGCCGGTAGGCTTCTTTAGGCGTTTCGGGCTGATTCATTAGCTCTTGAAACGCCAGACGCGACATCAACCCTGTGTACATACCGTACTTTGCCCAGCCATATATCGGCACGATCAGCCAGAGGTAGGCGGTAGCCGACAGCGTTAGGTACATTTTGAAGCGATCGCGATACAGCCGAATCGCCCCGCTAACAACATTGCCAGGATTAAGCGGCCCTAGATTCGAAGAGGAAGCCGAAGTCATCGCGATCGCTCCTTAGCGGTAAATATGGGTGGCTGTGGTCACATTACTACAGCTTTGGACGGATTAGCTTTAGATATAGTGAGTACGCCCACAGATGAAAAAGGTAAGTGCAACCGAATGAACGTGCAGCGATGGATCGCCCGAAGAGAAACTAGCTGGCGACAGCTTGAGCAGCTCCTAAAGCAAGCCGAAACCAAAGGCATCAAATCTCTCAAGAGCGATCAGGTACGGCAAATGGCCAGCCTCTATCGCTCCGTCTGTGCCGACTTAGCCCGCGCCACCAGCCATCAAGTCAGCCCTGCTATCGTCAAAGATTTACGAGGGCTAACCACCCGAGGCTACAGCCAAATTTACCAGGGGTCGCGGCGGCAAGAATGGCAGGCTCTTAAAGACTTTTATCGCTATGGATTTCCAGAAGTGGTGCAGCAATGCTGGGCCTACATTGCTGTCGCTACCCTGCTATTTATCATCGGCGGCGCTATTGGCTGGTGGTTTGCTTGGCAAGACAACAGCTTTATGACCTTAGTGCTCGGCAGCGACTTCGTAGAAGAAGTTAGATCCAGCCAAGAACTCTGGACAGTCTCCATTCTCGGCGTAGAACCCGTCGCCTCCAGCAGCATCACCATCAATAATATTGCCGTTTCCCTTTTCGCCATCATCGGCGGCGTCACTACCTACCAACCCACCGTTCCGATGATCACGCCTCCCGGCACCTTCACCCTCTACTTACTCGTCTTCAATGGCCTGATGATCGGCTGCGTCTCTGCCCTAGTTGCCCAGGTCAACCTCGCCTACGATCTGTGGGCCTTCGTCTTCCCTCACGGCTCGTTGGAACTCCCCGCCATCTTCTTCGCAGGCGGCGCTGGCCTTCTTATCGCCAAAGCCATTTTAATTCCTGGCCAATACCGTCGCATCGACGCCCTTAAGCTCTACGGACTCCGAGCCGCCAAACTCCTCTACGGCATCATCCCCATGCTCATCATCGCGGGCATTATCGAAGGCTTCCTATCTCCCCAACCCTGGCTCCCCAACGAACTCAAATATCTGCTTGGCACCACCATCTTCATTGCCCTCGTTCAATACTGCCGTCGCAAACGCCCTATCACAACTGCGATCGCGCCTTAATCCTCAAATACTCTTCCACCAAAGCATCCGTAATCCCGTCCGCTGGCGCATCCAACACCAATACCCCGCTCCGCTTCAATAGCCCCAACGCCACCTGCCGCTGCGCCATCAAATCAATCGCCACTGCCCGCTCATATCCCTCGGCCACATTCTCCGACACCGCCTTCGCCCGCTGCTTCATCAACGGATCTTGCAGCGTCACACAAAAAGGTAGATAGCGCGATCGCAACCGCATTAATCCAGATAACAGCTCAGCCGACGCCGTTCGATCTACCACATCTGTAATCACTACCACCAAAGCCCGTCGATGGTGCGATCGCACTACCCGCGTCACTGCCTCCAAATAATCAGACTCCAAAAAATCCGGCTGCACGGGCGTCAACCGCTCCACCATCTGCCGCAAATGAGCCTGCCCTCGCTTCGGCGGCATCCAGGTATGCATGGTGCGATCAAACACGCCGACCCCGACGCGATCGCCTCGCCCAATCCCAGCCAGCGCCAAAGACAGCGTTGCATTTAGCCCCCAATCAAACCGCGCTAGTCCCTGCACCTGAGCCGTCATCAACCGCCCCCGATCCAGCAAAATAATCAGCGTTTGCTCCCGCTCTGGTTCCAGTACCCGTACCAAAGGCTGACTCCGCCGCGCCGTCGCCTTCCAGTCTATAAAACGCGGATCGTCTCCCACGTCGTATTCCCGCAGCTCCGCAAACTCAGTGCCTACGCCCAATCGCCGCTTCTGCTTCAGCGTCCCCGTCGCCTGCATCGCCAGCCGAATCGAAAGCTGCCGCAGCCCAATTAAATCTGGATATACGGCCACTGGCTGCGCCGCCGGAATTCGCCACTGCCCCCAGGCCAACTTCAGCGGCCCTCGCTGCCGCACTTCCAAATCCCCCCAGGCATATTCCCCCCGCTGCCTAGGCTTCACCGCATAGGTCAAATTCGCCTGCGTCCCCGCTGCCACCACCGCCCGCAGCGGCATCTCATCGCCCTCAAACTCAGCCGGATAGCGGTCATAAATCAGCAGCTCAGCCGCCTTTTCCGATGCCACGACTAGCTCCACCGGATTATCTCGACCAATCGACAGCCGCTGCAACGGCACACGCGAAATGCTCGCCCGCCGACCGCGCACCCGCCAGCCGTCCCACAGCATCACTAGCAAAACCGCCCCGTCAAAACAAAGCAGTGTCAGCAGCGCCAGCGAAAATCGATCCGATCCATCTGCGAAATTAGCCAGCAGCGTCGCCACCGCCCCACCCGCAGCCAGCAGTCCATACGTTCTTTGAGTTGGCAGCATAATATTCTCTTTTAAAAGCCTAGCGAGGCACCGGAACGCTTTCTAGCAGTCCTCGAATCACGTCATCCGTCGAAAGGCCATCGAGCTGCGCCTCCGCGCCCATCAGCAATCGGTGCCTCAACAGCGGCGTCGCCACCGCCTTAATGTCATCCGGCGAAACGTAATCTTGGCCGTGCAGCCAAGCGTAAGCCTGAGCCGCCCGCAGCCACTGCACCACCGCCCGAGGAGACGTTCCCACTTCTAAATCGGGATGCGATCGCGTTTTCTGAGCCAGCGCCAGCAAATAATCCAGCACTGGCGATTGCACCGTCACCTTTTTCACTGCCGCTCTCACCTGAATAATTTCAGCCGCTGTCGTTACGGGCTGAATTTTAGAGAGTTGCGATCGCTTCGCCTCAAACCCGGCCTGCGCATTCAGCAACATCGTCCTCTCAGCCTCCGGCGACGGATAATCCACCACCAGCTTGAACAAAAAGCGATCTAGCTGCGCTTCCGGCAGCGGATAAGTCCCTTCATACTCCAGCGGATTTTGCGTCGCCACCACCCAAAACAAATCCGGCAGCGCATAGCTCGTCCCATCCAGCGTGACCTGCTGCTCCTCCATCGCCTCTAGCAGTGCCGCTTGGGTCTTCGGCGGCGTCCGATTTATCTCATCCGCCAGCAGCACCTCCGTAAACACCGGCCCCTTTTTAAGCGTAAAGTCACGGGTATTCAGGTCGAACACGTTCGTTCCCAAAATATCGGACGGCAAAATATCCGGCGTTAGCTGCACCCGGCAAAAATCGGCCTGCAATAGCTGAGAAACCACCTTGACCAGCAGCGTTTTCCCCGTTCCGGGCACCCCTTCCAAAATCACATGCCCGTCCGCCAGCAGCGCCACCAAAAGCTGATTCACCAGCGCCTGCTGACCCACCACCACCTGATTAACTGCTTTACTGATTCGATTCAGACTCGCTTGCAGCTCATTCATAAACAAATATCTTCCTAATAATTAGCCATTGAAGCGGCTCTAACGTTTATCCGCCCGCTCTGCGGCAGGCGTACTAGCCCGTTGACTGGCCCGTTGACTGGCTCGTTGACTGGCTCGTTGACTGGCCTTAACCGACAAAGACTGAAGCTGCCGCAGCCAAGTTTGCAGCGCCGATTCGCTTCTGGGCCTAGCTTGCAATACTGCTAACTCCTCAACGCTGCGCCCGGTTCCCTGCTGCCACGCCACTTGCAGCGCCTCAAAAGAAACCGCCACGTCGCCTAGTCCTAACGCTCGCTGAAGCGATTTTTGCTCTGCTTGAGTGAGCGTTTCTACTAGAAAATCTTGATTGTTCGCCTTGTGCAATACGCCCGCTAGCGCCTTGATGTAGGCTTCGCTGTTGTTGACCTGGGGAGTGGAGAGCGATCGCCTCAACCCCACCCGCCGATTTTGCGCCACCAACACCACCAGTAAAATAACGCCTAGCTGCGCTGCTGCCAACATCAGCGGCGTTTTCGCCAGATATCCCAACCAGGTTCCCGCAACTTCCTCAACCACTACATCGCGATCTTTGTAACCATGCAAATACTCATCCACCCAAATTGGCCCCTCCGACTCCCTAGCTAAATCAGCCAAAAACGCGAAGTTTCCAGGCTCGTCCTGATAGGCATTCGCCGCGATAAACGGCGTGGTAGATAGGATAATATTTGGCTGCTCAACTGCTCTCCAAACCACGGCACCGTAATCATCGGCTAGTAACTCACTTCCTTGCACAGCCGGATTGATTGAACTTGGCTCAAAGCTAATCTCTTGACCCTCTCGATCATAGGGTGCCAGATCGCGATCGCTCAGCTTATAGCGGCGGCGCGTCTCAACGGTGACCTTTCCAACTTTAGAATCGAGCTGGGTTGAAAAGTTAGCTGCTGTGATTGATCCTTCTTGTGTCAGGACGATGAGGCGATCGCCCCGCTCTAGCCAGTCCGTAAGTCCCGCTTGCCAAACGCTCGCGCCTCTGCCTGCCATGACGGGTGGAATGACTCGAATCACGGTCGCAGGTATCTGATCAGAACCCTCTTCATCCTGCTCTACCAGCTCGGAAATAGGCCGCTGCCACCGCTGAATCGGTGCGCCCTGCGCCTCCATATAGGCATACCAAGCCCCATAGCCATCGGGAGCCTTCCCCCACGTAGACCCTGTATCTATCCGATTGCTAGCGGGCGCACCCACCAGCAAAAATAATCCCAGCACCAGCACCGCCAAAATGCCGATAATCCAGTAGCGCCGATTCGCCGCACCGCCTTTAGAAGCCTGACTAGAAGTGTTATTAGAACCCGCAGCCGTCATTTCTTCTGAAGCTCCTCGTAAGCTTGGCGGCAGCGCTGGAAAGTTTCTGCCGAGGCGATCGCGCTCCCAAACACCAGCCGTTCGTGCGTCCCAATCAACAGTTGATAAGGGCGCGACAGCGGGCGATCCTGACCTAACTTCTCCAAATACTCGCCATCGGTGCGACTAGACTTGTGCAACAGCCGCTGACTATCGTGCAGTTGCTGTAGCGTTGCTCTATACAGCGCTTTGCAAGCTTCCCCATACTGGCCCTGCCGCGCACAAGCCTGAGCCTGCTGCCACCAATACTGATCGCTATGCGCCTCATCAACCGACACTGCCTGAGCGCCCCCCAGCGTCACCCATTTTTGCTCCTGTGCTAGCCACTGCTTTACCGTGGGTTCCAGGGCGCGAAACAACAGCCACCCCAGCCAAATAGAGACCGCCGCTACCCCACTCCAAAACAATATCTGCCCCACTTCCGGCGGCAAATTCCAATTTGGCCAGTTCCAGTCCGGTAAGTCAACGTCCGACTGCGAGGCTTGATATTCAGCCCATTCCCGAAACCGTTGTATCCCCTGGCGCACCTGCCAACCCAAAGAACTCGAATTGTAGGCAGCGCTAGGCATAAAGCGGCGAATGAGCAGCAACGAGATACCAATTTACAGCCTGACGGAAAAGGCCGCTGCGATCAGTACTGACAAATTAACATCTTTCAAAGGGCTAGCTAATCGAACACCCTGGACCATCTCAGCAACCGATACGCTCTGTAAAAAAAGGCACCTTCCGAAGTGGCCTCTTCCTCAGCAGATGCACTGAGCCAAAACCGCCCGTTATCAACATTCACATCCGAATGTTTTGACCACCTTTAGGGGTGTCATTCAAAACTCTACTGAAATGAGACATCTTCGTAAGAATAGACATATACCCGGTACGCGAGGATCGTTATGTTTAATTCACCGCCAGATAGAGTGTGGGCTAGTTTGTTGTTCAAAGTGGCTGCTGTTCCTTTCGTCGGACTGCTGTTAGTCCTTATCGCCAGCCAAATAATGTCGCTGCAAAACTACTCTCCAGAAGAGGCTGGATCAGGTATAGCAAGCAGCGCTAAGATACTGGCATAATAGAAAGCGTTGAGATCCGCGATTCTCTAGAAGAAAGGCTACGCCAACGCCAAATGCCATCTCCCTACAGTCAAGACCTCAGACAAAACGCTATCGGAGCCATCGAATCAGGCGGCTCTTTCTGATCGGTAAGCAAATCGTTCAATATTAACCGCAACACCCTGTCTGACTGGTACAAACGCTATCAGCAGACGGGAGACTACAGCCCTAAACAGGGTTATCAGCAAGGTCACAGTCACCGAATTACCGACTGGGAACAGTTCCGAGCGTTTGTCCGCGAACATGGAGAGAAAACACAGGCTGAGATGGCCCAGGCTTGGTCGGGCAAGATGAGCGAGGACGCTATTCGCCGGGGTCTTAAAAAGATTGGATTTACGCGAAAAAAAAGACTTATGCCTACCGCGAAAGAGACGAACAAAAACGCCAAGCTTTCCTGGTGCAGCGAGCGCAACTCGAAACCCACAAACTGATATACCTCGATGAAGCGGGCATTGATGATATCGAAGATTACGGCTACGGCTGGTGTGAGCGTGGGCAGCGATTTGAAGCCGTGCGTCAAGGCAAGCGTCGAAAGCGAGTCAGCTTCATCGCTGCGCTACATCAGCAAGAGCTGATTGCGCCAATGACTTACGAAGGCTACTGTAACCGGGTAGTAACAAGCGCTACTGCCTAGTTTGCAACCAGGACAGGTACTCATCTGTGACAATGCGTCCTTTCACAAGGGCGGTCGAATAGAAGCGTTAGTCAATCAAGCTAACTGTCAGTTGTTGTATCTACCGCCCTACTCACCAGACTTAAACCCAATTGAGCATCAATGGTTTGTGTTGAAGAACCGAATGCGTAAGCAGATTTAGTCAGGCCAGCCCTTTCGCCAAGTCGTTGACCAAGCCTTCATAGAAGTTGCCTTAACCTTTGTGCTGCTTGCTATACTGGCGCATTTGTAGAAGTCACCACTTTCTAGATTAAAAGCCGTACTGTGGCTTCTGGTACAGTCCAGAGATAAGCTCGCCGAGGCCCAGTTTTGATATGGAAATTAAATACAGCCACAGCACAGACAACGTTGACTGGGGTCAGGTCTCTAACCTTTTTCGCACGGTTAGCTGGAGCCATCGAGATCCCGATGCCCTGCGTCGCGCCTTTAGCCGAAGCACACACGTAAGATTCGCGCTTTGTAAAGAAAAAATTGTGGCCTGCGGCAGAACCATTGACGACGGAGAGTTTTACGCCATGGTGGTTGACTTAGTGGTTTCGCCAGAATTTCAGGGTGAGGGCATTGGCCGTAAAATACTCTGCGAGCTAAAAGATGCGTCCGAGAGCTTTATCTTCACCACGCTAATTTCAGCCGTGGGTAAAGAGCCTTTCTACCAAAAGCAAGGATGGCTCAAGCAGAAAACAGGCTTCATCTGGCCGCGCTCCGAACAGCAGAGTGCTGACCATGCCATTTGTGACTAGTCAGCTAAAAAGCATCTAACTACAGCGTCTCTAAAAAGCTCAGCAGATCGGCCATATCTTTCTCGTTGGGCTGAAATTGAGGCATCGGCGGCGTCTGCCCGCTAATGACTTGCTCGATCAGCGCCACTTTAGACTTGCGCTCAGAAACACCGTTCAAACTTGGCCCCACCTCACCTGCGGCTTCTAAGCCATGACAGGTCGCACAGTTCAGAGCAAAGATGTCTTTGCCTCTAGCTGAATCGCCCGAGAGCTGAAGCACTTTCTGTACATAAGGATCGCTCGTCTGCATCGAGTGCAGACTCCAAAAAGTGAGGACGAGGGCGGTGAGCATTGCGATCACAATCACCGAGGCCCGCAGCAGCGGATTTGTCACGCTGACTTGCACGACCTGCTCTGGAGCCATTTGACCTTTTAGAGCCTGGTTTCGCGTCACTTTTTCTTGTACGCCGTTTTTTTGCACACTGTCTATTGACACAACCAAGCTTCTCGAAACAAATTCTTTAGCTATACATATCTTAATATTTTTTCAGAGAATTAAACAAGTCAAGGTGGCAGGTTGACAGCCTGTAGCGTTTCATTTAAGTCCTGCTATAGAGTAGCGAATGTCTTAGAAGCTATATCTCAAGCGCCTTTCAAAAATTTTTTTGTTTATCTTAAGATCTGCTGAGCCTCGGAGCATCAGGGCTAGATAAGGCGATGCTCCGAGGAGTGGCTTTGCGATCGCGCTCAAACATATCTTTGTACCCGGCCTCATTTCCCTTTAAGATTAGGTAACTTAGTTAAAGCAAAAGAAGGAGAATCACTGTGGTAGAGCCTCTACTATCTGGCATTGTTTTAGGGATGATTCCCGCTACGCTACTCGGCCTCTTTGTGGCAGCCTACATGCAATACCGTCGCGGCGACCAGTTAGGCGGCTAAGTGCGCTCATCACTCGCGATTAAGCATAAATCCTCACCGGGTTATCTTGGTGAGGATTTTGTACGTTTAAACGCCGTTAGACCATCCATAGCTAATAGAGCGGTGCCGTAGGCTGCTTCAGTTTGAGCCGCTGCTGTTACGGGTTTACCGATTTTTTGTTGACGCAGCGATCGCCACCTTTCATTTTTCGCCCCACCCCCAGCAGTATAAATCCGAGTCACCGCTGGCCCACCTAGCTCAAACAGCTTTTGGTAACCTTCGGCTTCTATGCGGGCGATCGCCGCCAACAACCCCTGTAAAAAGTCCTTATCTTCAGCCGGTCGAGGGTCGAGCCGGGGCAGATAGTCCGGATCGTTGATAGGAAATCGCTCACCAGGGCAATTGAGCGGGTAGTAGTTCAACTGGCAGGGGGCAGCCGGATCTATTTGCGCGCTGAGATCGGCAATCTGCTCCGAGCTAAAGAAGCGTTTGAGTACTGCGCCGCCCGTATTAGAAGCGCCACCCGCTAGCCATAGATCGCCTAATTTATGACTGTAAACGCCAAAGGTCGAATCGTCTATAGACCGCTGACTCAGCAGCTTTAGCACCAGCGTAGAGCCTAAAGACGTAACGCCTTCGCCCGGTTGAGTCGCGCCGCTAGCGAGAAAGGCCGCGATGCTGTCTGTGGTGCCCGCGCAGATTAGGCAGGTTTTGGATAATGAAAGTTCAGTGGCGATGGTTGGGGAAATGGGTGCGATCGCCCTCCCCGGTTCATTCACCACCGGCAACCAAGGCGCAATCGGCAAAGCCAGCAGCCAATCAGGATAAGCGCATTTATGCACGTCATACCCGAGCTTCAGCGCATTATGATAATCGCTCTCGGGCGCTTGCCCGTGCAACTGAGCAGCCAGCCAATCGGCCTGATGAGCTAGTTGCGAAACCTGCGACCTAACCGCCACTTCCAACGATCCAAACCACCACAGCGCCTTCGTCAAACTAGAAGTTGCGCTCAGCGTGGCGCTGCCAGTAGGCGCGAAATGTTCTACCTGAGTGAGGGCAGATCGAGCACGAGTATCGTTGTACAGCAGAGCGGGTGTCAGCGGGTTTTGTTTAGCGTCACATAGCAAAACCGTTGCCGACGTGCCGTTAATTGCAATGCGGCTGATGCGGTTGCGCTGCGGTATAGCCTGGATTAGCTGGTAGAGTACACTACGCCAAGCGGTTGGATTACTTACCTGCGAGGGTGTAAAGACATGGCGGGACTCAGCGACGATCTGGTGGGTGGGGTTGAGAGCGATCGCCCTAGCCCCCGAGGTGCCAAAGTCAATTCCCAGCGCCAGATCTGACAACACAATGCCTCCATTTCCTAACCAGATCGGCAATACAAAAAAAGGGTCTACTTAAGAGACCCTTTTTCCTCAACTTATTTCCTAAGCGATGGTCGAAGGAAACTCGATTAAACGCTTAGCTCGCTCACTTCACGGCAAATAAAGTCAAATGGCTGGTCGATAAACGACGCATCGGTGACGCCCGCATCAGAGGCCATATCCTTCACCATCTGCTTCATAATCTGAATGCCCTGCACCGTTGGCGCAATCGGGACACCCAAAGAGTTGTAGGTCTCGCGCAGGCCCTGAAGCACACGCTCCATCAGCACGTCGTCATTACCGGCAACCACGGCATAGCTGCTGTAGCGCAAGTAATAATCCATATCGCGCAGGCAGGCGGCATAGCGACGAGTGGTGTAGGCATTCCCACCGGGACGCAGCAGTTCGGGCACTTCTTCGAACAGTTGCTTGCCCGCTTCTCTCGAAATCTCGGCAGCGTTGGCGCTAATCATGGCAGCTACTTTTACCCGGTCGGCTCCCGTTGTGAAGTACGTCCGCAGCGAGTCAATAGCGCTGCTATCCAGGTAACGGCCTGTCGTGTCGTAATTGCTGATTAAACTGGTGACCGTATCTTGCATGAAATTCTCCCAAAGGCTGAAAAGACCTGATGCTCGAAAGACCTAATACCCGAAAGACAGGCCAAAAGGCAGACAGGTAAAAGGCTTCAGCAGTTCTAAATAGGCTACTAATTATCTTATCAAGAATACCACGGCGAATAATTGGCCGCGTCTGATTCCTTAACCGTAGATGCGTTATCGAAGGAAAAGTTTACATCTGAATCTATTCGCAAGGTTGCCAGTTTCCTTCTTTAGTCGCATCAGAACCCGCCCTTGTCATCCCTATATGAAGACAGCTCAACAAAAATTGTTTGATATTTTAAGCGGTTTGCTAGAGATTCGGTATAGACGTATACAAAATCTATTAATTGCTATTCATACGATGAAGGACGATCTGTAGGAACGGCCTGAAAGCAAGTAGGTCTCGATTCAGCATCAAACGCTCTACAAGCATCAAGCCGAACTGGAAAAACTTAGGAAATAGACTATGACTGGAAACGAGTCGCGCGTTCAAGCAATTTACGAAATCACGAATCGGGAACCAATTGCGGTGAAAACGCCCGAGAAGCTAGAAGACCTCTGGGCCTCGAACGTTTTCAGTCTAAGTAAGATGCAGGCTAGCTTGCCCAAAGACATTTTCAAGTCGCTCAAAAAGACGATCCAAACGCGCCAGAAGCTAGATCCTTCCGTCGCCGACAACGTCGCGAGTGCGATGCGCGATTGGGCCATCTCCAAAGGCGCGATGTACTACGCCCACGTCTTTTATCCGCTAACCGGTGGAACGGCTGAAAAGCACGATGGCTTTATTGAGCCGCAGAGCAACGGCGACGTGATTTCTGAATTCGCTGGCAAGCTCTTGATTCAGGGTGAGCCTGACGGATCTTCTTTCCCTAACGGTGGCATCCGCGACACCTTCGAAGCCCGTGGCTACACCGGCTGGGATGTTACTAGCCCCGCTTACATTCTCGAAACCGAGCAGGGCGCAACCCTGTGCATTCCGACGGTCTTTGTCTCCTGGACTGGCGAAGCCCTCGACAAGAAAACGCCTTTGCTGCGCTCTATGTCGGTGGTCGATAAGGCCGCGAATCGGATGCTGAAGCTATTGGGCAATACCGAGGTCGCGCCCGTTGGCTCTAGCTGTGGTGCAGAGCAAGAGTATTTCCTAGTGGATTCTAACTTTGCCAACACGCGCCCCGACATTCTGCTGGCAGGCCGGACGCTTTTTGGCCGCTCACCGGCCAAAGGTCAGCAGTTCGACGATCATTACTTTGGGGCGATTCCTTCTCGCGTGCAGGCATACATGCACGCCGTCGAAGAAAAACTTTACAAGCTGGGCATTCCGGCAAAGACGAGCCACAACGAAGTGGCCCCCGGTCAGTTTGAGATTGCGCCCGTTTATGAATCTGCAAACGTCGCCAGCGATCACCAGCAGATGATTATGACGACCCTACGCGATACTGCCAAAGAGCATGGGTTTGTCTGTTTGCTACACGAGAAGCCGTTTGCCGGTATCAACGGTTCGGGTAAGCACGTCAACTGGTCAATTGGCAACTCGACTCAGGGCAATCTGCTCGATCCGGGCGATACGCCTGAGGAAAACCTTCAGTTTTTAGCTTTCTGTGGCGCGGTGATTCGCGGTGTCCATCTGTACGGCCCGTTAATGCGGGCGGTGATTGCCAGTGCGAGTAATGACCACCGACTAGGCGCTAACGAAGCGCCCCCGGCGATTATGTCTGTTTACTTAGGTAGCCAGCTAGAAGATATCTTTAATCAGATTAAGGACGGCGACCTGAAAGGATCTAGCTATAAGGGCCAAATGCAGTTGGGCGTAGATACGCTGCCGCCGTTGACGAAAGATGCGGGCGATCGCAACCGCACTTCTCCTTTCGCCTTCACCGGCAACCGCTTCGAGTTCCGCGCAGTTGGCTCTAGTCAGTCGGTATCTGGCCCGCTAATTACCCTCAACACCATGATGGCCGATTCGCTTAACTGGATTGCTGACCAGATTGAAAGCAAATCTGATGGCGGCGACATTGGCGTTACGGTTCAAGCCGTGCTCAAAGAAGTAATGGATAAGCACGGTGCGGCTGTGTTTGGCGGTAACGGTTACTCCGATGAATGGCACAAAGAAGCCGTTGAGCAGCGCGGGTTGAGGAATATTCCTACCACGGCTGACGCGCTGCCGTTCCTGCAAGATCCCATCGTCAAGCAGCTATTTACCAGCACGGGCGTTCTGTCTGCAACTGAGCTAGAAAGCCGCTATGAGGTCTACGCCGAGCAGTACATTCTCTCGATTGATGTCGAGGCGAAGCTGATGGTGGATATGGCGAAGACGCTGATTTATCCGGCGGCGCTGCGGTATTTGAATGAGACGGCAGGGGCGATCGCTAACCTCAGCGATGTCGGTATCAGCATGGACAAATCTCAGCTCGAAAAAGTGGCAAGCCTTGCCAAAGCGCTACTCGACACAGCTAACGAGCTAGATAGCTCCATAGCTCGCCACGACTTTGGCACTAGCGAAGACCATATGAAGTTCTGCGCCGACACCATTCGCGGGCAAATGGATAAAGTCCGCGCTGCCGCCGACGGGTTAGAAGGCGAGGTCGCCGACGACCTATGGCCACTGCCTACTTACGAAGAAATGCTCTTCATTAAGTAGATTCGGTTTTGTCATCGGTAATTCAACTTATGGATTGCCGTCAGGATGTAAAGAAGCCGCTCTTAACCGGGCGGCTTCTTTGCGTTTGAATGCTTTGCCTTATCTGCACCTTTCAAAAGTCGCCCGCATTTTTGCGATTTTTTAGCGAAAACCCCCCACAGCGTTCGTAACATCCTTTTACAATAGAGAAACAACTTCACACAAACCACGCCATCTCTTAAGCCGTTCTCATAATCGCTATGACACAAACGCTCACCCCAGACTCACTCACTCCCAACGGTCTCACTAAGCTTGCCTACCAGACGTTTCAGCAAAGCAAGCAGGTCTTTGGCTTTGCCCATAAAATGCTTAGCACTCAGTTCCTCAACGCGCTTTCGCCCACTAAGCGCAACGAGCCGAACCCGCTCAATCCAGAAATGCTCCAGGCGATTCAAAGCCGCATCGACGACTTGCTAACCGCCGACTGGCAAGATGCAGAAGACGGCGTCTATCCCAAAAGCGCTCTGTTCGAGAACCGCTGGGACGACTTCTTTCGCTACTACCCCGAGCTATGGGTAGACCTACCGAAAATTTGGGATCGGGCCACCAACAAGCGCCATCAGGACTTCAGCGCAGGTATCAACACCGACGGCTACCCGGCCTACTACGTCCAAAACTTTCACCACCAAACCGACGGCTACTTCAGCGATGCCTCGGCCAACATGTACGACCTCCAGGTGGAAGTCCTCTTTAACGGCACCGCCGCTCCAATGCGCCGCCGCATCTTGGCACCCCTAAAGCAGCATCTAAGCCAAATGCCGCTTTTCCCGGACATCTCTCCTCAGCCGCTCAAAGTGCTGGACATTGCCTGCGGTACGGGTAACAGCCTTACCCTGATTAATCAGGCCATGCCCGAAGTCTCGCTTTACGGCGTAGATCTTTCCCCGGCTTATCTGCGCAAAGCGAACGAGAATTTGTCGAATATTAAGAGCAATATTCCCGCTCAGCTTATTCAGGCCAACGGCGAAGCACTGCCCTTTGTCGATGAGTTTTTTGAAGCGACCACCAGCACGTTCCTCTTCCACGAACTGCCCGCCGAAGCTCGCCAAAACGTCATCAACGAAGCCGCTCGCGTTACTAAGCCCGGTGGCGTCTTCGTCATCTGCGACTCTGTTCAAAAAGTGGATACACCCGAGTTCGCGCCACTGATGGAAAACTTCCCCGCGATGTTCCACGAGCCTTACTACCGCAACTATATCGACGACGATTTGGTGGCCCGTCTCAAAGCGGCTGGGTTTACAGAAGTGGAAACCTATAACTACTTTATGAGTAAGTACTGGGTCGCTAAGAAACCAGCGGCTTAATCTGCTCGAATAGCTCGCGGACTTTTTCTAAGTCCTTGTCTCCCGGCGACCTCTCTACTCCACTAGAGAGGTCGATTCCGTTGGGAGAGATCTGCGCTAGCGCCGTTTGCACATTCGCGGGCGTGAGTCCTCCCGCTAAAAACCAGGGACGTCCCGGTGAGAATTTCTGTAGCGATCGCCAATCCAACGTCTTACCAGTACCGCCTAGCTGCTCAGGATGATAGGCATCAAGCAGCAGCGAATCGACATAAGGTTCGTAGCTCCGCGCCATTTCGAGATCTTCAGCCGATTGAATTCGCAAGGCTTTCACTAGCTTTACTTTGGGCAAGCCTGATTCTTTGAACGCATCGCGCAATAAATGGCAGATGGCAGGCGTTTCGTCGCCGTGAAGCTGAACGGCGGTGAGCCTAGCCGCCTTAACAACATCTAAAATGCTGAACAGGGAGTCGTTGGCAAAAACGCCGAAGTGCTGAACCTCTGGCCATTCGTCAGAAACTGCTGTCACAATCGGGGTGATATTTTGCGGAGTGATGTAGCGGGGTGACTTTTTTACGCAGATGTAGCCGAGAGCCGTTGCGCCTAGCTGAGCGATCGCACACCCTTGTTCCACCGACGTAATCCCACAAATTTTTACCTGCATATCCGCTCCCTACGCCCCTTAGCTGTTTCGGTTATCTGTACAGCGGCTCATCACCTTACCCGGAGCCGAGTCAGTACAATGTAAGCATATCCGTAGAGCGAGCTTGGTTGCTTGGCTTTGCGATCGCACTCCAAGGAAAAACTTATGCAAACTGGTTGGCGAGTGGGTTCTCTGTTCAACATCCCACTATACATCGACAATTCCTGGTTCTTTATCGTTCTACTCATCACCTTTTTGCAGGGCACTAACCCCGACCTACAAGGTGTCGTAGGGGGCACAGCCGGAGCTTGGGCAGCGGGCTTAGCCTTGGCGCTCTTGCTCTTTGCCTCAGTTCTTGCGCACGAGCTAGGACATAGCTTAGTGGCTCGCTCCCAGGGCATTAACGTCAACTCTATCAAGCTGTTTCTCTTCGGCGGCATTGCTTCAATTGAAAGTGAATCTAAAACGCCCGGACAAGCCTTTCAAGTTGCAGCCGCTGGCCCAGCGGTTAGCCTTATTCTCTACGTTGCGCTCACCGTCATCGGCAATTCAGTTGCCCTGCCACTGGTAGCCAAGAGCCTCATTCTTAGCGTGGCCACCACAAACCTTATCCTCGCTCTTTTTAACCTCATTCCTGGTTTACCCCTAGACGGCGGGCAAATCTTTAAAGCTGCTGTATGGAAAGTCACTAACAGTCGAGCGAAAGGCGTTCGCTGGGCAGCTAGATCTGGACAACTTGTTGGATTTGGCGGCATTGGCCTGGGTCTATTAGCCTTTGCGGGCGGTGCCGGTCTAATCGGGCTGTGGCCTGCGCTGATTGGTCTGTTCATCTTGCGTAATGCGAAAAACTACAACCGCATGAACGACCTGCAAGAAGGTCTTTCCAAGCTAAAAGTGTCGGATGCTACCATTCGCGATTTCCGCGTACTCGATGCCGATATGACGCTGCGCGAGTTTGCCGATGAATATTTGCTGCTCGATCAAAAAGTTGCGCCGGTTTACTTCGCCTCTTCAGACGGTCGCTATCGCGGTCTGGTTTCTATCGACGGACTGCGTCAGGTAGAGCGCAGCGAATGGGAACATCGTAATCTACAAAGCATTGCGCAGCCCCTGCTAGACATTCCTCACGTCAGCGAAAATATGCCGCTCACTGAGGCCATCGAGCTGATTGAGCAAAAGCAGTTGAGTCGCTTGACGGTACTAACGCCCGCAGACTCGGTGGCTGGCACGATAGATCGCGGCGATGTGGTTCGCGCAGTGGCTAAGCAAATGAACTTTAAAGTGCCTGAAGCGTTGATTCAGAAGGTTAAAGAAGATGGAGCTTACCCGGCTGGATTGCAGTTGGGGGCGATCGCGCAGTCCATCAAGCAGGGAGCACGTCATTCTCTGACGGAAGAAATAACGTCAAGTTGTTTATTGAGGTAG
>QBMC01000130.1 GCA_003242035.1 Nodosilinea foveolarum
AAGGCAAAACCTATATGCCACATAGCCTTCGAGCGTTGTGTCACCCCTTCAGGTTTTATTAAGGTTCTTATCTCCAATCCACACCTTCAGGTCTCTCAAGATTTTACTTACTTCACCGAACTCACAATCTTGTCCGCCTCGACGGTAGTAGCCACATTCGTTAATTGCATGTATACGAATTCTTACGTCTTCTTCCTTTTTAGTAAGTGACAATATCTATCTATACTCCCGATAAATTATATAAAAATAAAAGCGAACAACGGTAATATACCTGGCTGCAAGCCCTTTTTGATTACTGGAATTTCCTTCTGCTTTATCAATCCACTCTTGCGTAATTGGCTTCATAGAGAATGCGCCCCTTCTGCAAAATCTCTTGAATGAAAAAGTCGCCCATCTCTAAGCGTTGTCGAATTTGATTGGGGGTTCGGGCCAGTAGATCTAGTGGAAAGTGGTAGTCAATTGCGTGCAGAATTTTGACTGCCGTTTGAGCTGGATGCCCTTCAAACGGCATGATCACGAGCAAATCAACGTCAGAATATGATGTAGGTTCGCCGTAGGCGTAGGAACCGAACAGAATAATTTTCTCAGGCTGGAACTTCTCTACTACCTCCTGACAAAAATCTTGCACTGTATCAAAACTAATCATTGCATGTCTTCTCTGCTAAGAAGCGGTCGGAAGCTAGAGGTGCAAACTTGAATGGTCTGCACCTCTAGCTTATCGCGCTTGATTATCTAGAACAGATCCTTATCTGTTACCGCGCCTTTACTGCTCGAAGAAACTAGCTTGGCGTACTTTGCCAAAACCCCTCTCTCGTAGCGAGGTTTTGGTGGACTCCATCGTATTTTGCGCTGAGCCAGCTCGTCGTCGGAAACATTTACCTGTAGTAGTAGCTTATCAGCGTCGATAGTGATGGAGTCGCCTTCTTTGACGAGGCCAATTGTTCCCCCGACGGCTGCTTCGGGCGCGACGTGTCCGACCACCATGCCGTAAGTTCCACCCGAGAATCTTCCGTCGGTAATTAGGCCAACAGAATCGCCCAGTCCCGCCCCGATGATGGCTGAGGTTGGGGCGAGCATTTCGCGCATTCCTGGCCCGCCTTTTGGCCCTTCGTAACGAATGACGATGACGTCGCCTGCTTTGATTTTATTGGCTAAGATTGCGTCTAGGCAGTCTTCCTCGGATTCGAAGACGCGGGCGGGGCCAGTGATGCTGCGGTTTTTGATGCCGGTGAGTTTGGCGACGGAGCCTTCGGGGGCGAGGTTACCTTTGAGGATGCCGAGGTGCCCCTGTGGGTAGATTGGCTGGTCGAAGGGGCGGATAACGTCTTGGTCGGTGGGGGGCTGGTCGGGAATGTCGGCGAGCGTTTCGGCAATGGTTTCGCCGCTGATGGTGAGGGCGTCGCCGTGGAGTAAGCCTGCGTTTAGCAGCATTTTCATCACTTGAGGGATGCCGCCCACGTCGTGCAAGTTGGTGGCGACGTATTTGCCGGAGGGCTTGAGATCGCAGAATACGGGGACTTTGAGGCGGATGGCTTCGAAGTCGTCGATGGTGAGATCTACGCCGATGGTGTGCGCGATCGCCAACAAGTGCAAAACAGAATTGGTCGAACCGCCTACGGCCATAATCACCGCCATCGCATTCTCAAATGCCTTGCGGGTCAAAATATCTTTGGGCAAAATCTGCTGACGAATGGCTTTTACTAACGCAAAAGCAGACTTTTCGGTACTGACGGCTTTCTCTTCGTCTTCAGCGGCCATCGTGGAAGAATTTGGCAGGCTCAGACCCATTGCTTCAATGGCGGAGGACATGGTGTTAGCGGTAAACATGCCGCCACAAGAACCTGCGCCCGGACAGGCGTGACGCTCTACCGAGTCGAGTCGTTCTTTGCTGATTTTGCCCGCGCTGTATTGACCAACGGCTTCGAAGGCGCTGACGACCGTGAGGTCTTCGCCGTCTAGGTGGCCGGGTTTGATGGTGCCGCCGTAGACAAAGACGGCTGGGATATTCATGCGGGCGATCGCAATAACAGCCCCCGGCATATTTTTATCGCAGCCACCAATGGCCAGTACGCCATCCATGCTTTGCCCGGTACAGGCCGTTTCAATCGAGTCGGCAATCACTTCGCGCGAAACCAGGGAATATTTCATCCCTTCGGTGCCCATCGAAATGCCGTCGCTGATGGTAATGGTGCCAAACATTTGGGGCATTGCGCCCGCTTCACGCAGGGCTTTTTCGCCGCGTAGGGCCAGGTCGTTAATGCCCATGTTGCAAGGCGTGATGGTGCTGTAGCCGTTGGCTAGTCCGACGATGGGCTTGTTGAAGTCGCCGTCTTGAAAACCTACGGCTCTGAGCATTGCCCGGTTGGGTGACCGCTGTACGCCCTGGGTAACTGCCTGACTTTTGCGATTATCGGCCATCGATCTTCTCCGCTGAAAAGGGGTCTAAGAATGTGCTTGGCGAGTCCGGTATGTCCCGTTAGAATATCGCTGCCAAGGTCTTCTATTCTTACAGAACACTTGCCGGTTGGAGAGATTGAAATTCAAATATTCCTAAGAAATGTTGATGGACGCTAGCGACCAATGACTAAAGGTAAGGGCGATCGCAGCACCGTAACCACCGACTTCGCCCGCAAATGCACCGCCATCGACTTTTGCCATTCCGCTTTATTTTCTATGGTTTGTAAGTAGCCCAAAGACACGAGGCGGTCGGCTGTATCGGGCGACCGCTCATTCGAAAGCTTGCTGGTTAATCCTAACCAACTATCCAAACTGCTCGGCAGCGTTTCTGCAAACCGCAGCGGTAAAGCAGGCGTGGAAAAAGACTGCACGTAACCCGCGCTCAAAAACGGCTTGTAGGTGTCTGCTTCTGGCATTCGCTGTTCCACAAAGCTCAAGGACAGGCCGCGCAGTAGCCGCCTTAGCTCCGACGTTTGTTGAACGTCTAGTTCAGCCATAAACGGGAGCTGAGTCAGCGCTGGATTGACGTTGCCTGGATCGCCTGAGCTGAGATGAGTGCCCCCGATGACGGCTAGCAAATACTTCGGCCCTGCTAGCTGAGTAAACGGCTTTAGCTGCTGATCGAGCGTCGGTGTGACCCCATCTTTTGTTGCCGTCATCATCAGCGTCGGTACTTTCACCTCAGACAATCCGGCCTCGCCAAAGAGCTGACCCACTAGCGGGTTCATCGCCATCACTTGTTTGATCCGGTCGTCGCTTAGGTCGGCCTGCTGTTCTGGTAAGTCTACTGCCGCGCATTGCAGCCAATCGGCTGGGGAGACGGCTAGCGGCTGAATGGTATCGCAGAAGGTTTGGAGCGATCGCAAATCCAACTTCGCCCCAGCCAGCGCCAGCCCCGTATAGCCGCCTAAAGAATGACCAATAATCGTCACATCCTCAGTATTAAACAAGCCCTGAAAATCAGCCTGCTGGTTCAAGTTTTCCAGGCGGTCGAGCACAAAGCTAACGTCCCGAGGGCGGTCTAAAAATTCGCTAGCTGGGAGCAGTCGGCTCGGCGACTTGATAATGTCCGGATCGACGGGCAACCCTTGTAGAGCCTTCAAGTTGCTGCCCGGATGCTCTAGCGACACCACCGTTATGCCGTGAGAACTCAGGTGTTCGGCCATGTATTTCAAAAAGAATCGGTCTGCGCCAAACCCGTGAGACAGCACCACCAGCGGGCCTTGAGGATTGCGGCTCCAGTACATTTCTACTGGAATGGTGCGCTGACGATCTTCATCGAACATCGTCATACTGCGCTGATAGGTCTGCTGCAAACCAGCCGCTGTCGGATCGAGATCGCTTTGGGGTGGCACCGCTAGCGCGACGTTGAGTTCCTGATCGAGTACGCCGCTGAGCGAACGACTTTCTAAGGTCGAAAAATTTAGCTGAGAAATTAGGCCAATCGCCGCCGTCAGATCTACTTCTAAAGTCTCCTGAGGAATAGCTCTTAAAACGCTGATTACATTCAGACCGTTTGCTTGCATGGCCGCTAGTCGAATCGCGCCCTGTAGCTGGTCTAGCGTCATGTTGGGCGCAATTTGAGTGAGCGCATCTAGCAGCAGTTCGCCATTGGCCGAATCGAGCACATCGGCGATAATGCGATCGCTCATCCTCGGGTCAAGATCTAGCTTTTGGTAAAGCGACTTCTGCACCTCGGGCGACAAAAATCCGCTATAGAGCCGCAGACTGTCGGGCACCTCGCCCGTGCGAGCAAAACTTTCTAAGTCCCTTAGCTCAATGGATTGCCGCAGTGGGCCTACTTTTAGGACAATGCGATCGCTCGCTAAACTAGGCGCTGCCGCAAGCGCTACGAGACCTGCGCCTAAACCCATCCTTACGGCAAACAACGAGAGCGTTTTAGCAACTGCTCGTTTTTGAAAGATCCGCTGCTGAAGGGTTGGAGCAATACGAGCGAGTAAGGAAGCTAGGCTAGAAGGCATGAGCAAAAGGATAATATAGGGAAAATGACGGGCGCGATCGCGTACTGAACCGACTGCGCGTAGCCTTGAACACATTAAAAGGAGTTGATACTCACATCTTACCCACCCATTCAGTGCTTTTCAGAGACAAAAGGCCAATTTTTGAATAGGCGATCGCCCATAGCCAAAACTAGAAAACGCTATATTCCTTACAATAGATAAAAGATACGCAGTAGAAAGATAAAGTGTGGGCTTAGTCTATTAGTCCAACTGAGGCTAGGCACTCATCGCCTTTCAAAGATCTCATTTCTACAAAAAATTCGGAAGAACTCGGGAGCATTGAATGTCCGACCAAGACAAAAAGCGTCAGCTAGACGAGTTCGTGACGCCGCGTGGCAAGTATCACGGCGAATTTACGCCCCAGAATCTGGCCTTTAACGCTAACTTACAAGAGTTTGCGCAAAGAGTCGCATTAATTTGCGGTTTAGAAACAGGCGGTAAAATTAGCAGCGCCCAAGCCTACGACGACATCAAAAAGATGTGGAAAGAACTCAAAAGTTCTAAGAAAAATCTGATTAAAGAAAACAAAGGCAAAGATAAAGACAGCGACAAAAGCTAGGCGAACCTTAAGCGAAGTAGTCTGTCACGATCTCAGCAATTCGCCGTGCCGCTTGACCGTCTCCAAACGGGTTCACTGCCTTTGCCATCTTTAAGTAAGCCGACTCATCGCTCAGCAGTTCAGAAGCCGCTTTAACCACCGTGGTCGTGTCTGTTCCTACTAATTTGGCCGTGCCTGACTTGACGGCTTCGGGTCGCTCCGTCGTCTCTCGCAGCACCAAAACAGGCTTTCCTAAACCCGGAGCCTCTTCTTGCAGCCCGCCTGAGTCGGTGAGTAGCAAATAGCAGCGCTTCATCGCACCCACTAGCTGTGCGTAGTCCAGCGGCTCTACTAAAAAGGCCCGAGGATGGCTATCCAATGCTGCCTTTAGCGGCTCGCGTACCGTCGGGTTTCGATGCAGCGGCAGCAGCAAAGCGGTATCTGGAAACCGCTCTAAAATTTCTAGAAAGCTGTGGGCAATGTCTTTAAGTGGAGCGCCCCAATTTTCCCGACGATGTACCGTCGATAGAATCACCCGATGGCTATCCCAATCGAGTCCGGGCACCTCGCAAACCGGCGCTTTTTCGGCTACGGTCAGCAGCGCGTCAATCACCGTGTTTCCGGTTTGGTGAATGCCCTGCACAACGCCAGAGGTTTTAAGGTTTTTTACGGAGGTCTTAGTGGGGGCAAAGTGCAGCGTCGCAATTTGTGACACTAGCCGCCGATTGGCCTCTTCTGGAAACGGGTTCAAAATATTGTCCGTGCGTAGACCGGCCTCTACATGGCCCACCGGAATTTGTTGATAAAAAGCCGCCAGCGCTGCCGCAAACGCCGTGGTCGTATCCCCTTGAGAAATCACCATGTCTGGCTGCATTTCTACAAACAGCGACTCCAAACCCTTTAGGCTGCGACAGGTGATATCGCTGAGCGTTTGCTGGGGCTGCATAATATCCAGGTTGTAATCTGCGCTCAGGTTGAATAAGGCCATCACCTGCGCCACCATTTCTCGGTGCTGCCCGGTTAAAACGACTTTTGTTTCAAACTGCGGTAGCTTTTGAAAGGTTTGAATGACGGGGGCTAGCTTGATCGCTTCGGGGCGAGTGCCTAGCGTGATGCAGATTAAGCGAGGCTTTTCTCCGCTTGAACTGGAGGAGGCTGAGGCAAAAGAGTCAACCATGACGACGCCTTTAACTAAACTGAATAACGAAACTGAAGAAAACAATACTAACTTAACGGCTCTAATGACAGATACCAGACGGGCGATCGCGCTCACAACTGCAAACTTCCAAGCTCTCGACCTAACCCCGGCTCAAACCATCATCGAGGCTGTTTTGGCTAAGCCTGAAGTTTTGAGCGATCGCGATCTCACCTTTACCTTCGATATCGACTTCCCCCGAGAAGCCAGCGACCCCAGAGAACTCTCTGAAATTCCAGAAATCCGCCTGTGGTTTCTTCGCCTGAATGCCCAGTACCCCTGGCTACCCCTGTATCTAGACTGGGAATCTGGCGAACTCAGTCGCTATACCGCTATGCTAGTGCCGCATCAGTTCAGCCCCATAGACGGCATTCGATATAACCCGGAGGCGCTAGAGATATTTGTGATGAGCAAAGTTTTTACGCTGGATGATTGGCTAAGGGAAAAGGGAATTGATGGGCGATCCTCCGATGGAGGCGTTTCACGAACGCGCCTAAAATTCATGACTCAAATGCTGGGCTACGAGCTAGACGACGCTTTGTTCAACCTGCTTTAAGACACCGCTTAATGCAGATTTGGCTTAGGGAAACTTAAATTTGACTAGCAGCTAACCTGTTTCGGGATGCCGCTTTGTATCTGTTTAGCGCAGCCAGAAACCGAGGGGTGAGCGTAGTCGAACTCCGGCTGGGTTTTGGCTTCGACTACGCTCAGCCAGCGTAAATTGTCGGTTCATAGCGCCTACGCGCTAAGAAAAATACGCCGATTTGCGCCTACAATCTGTTATCTATCTAGGTATTGAAGCCAAGCGAGAATAGCTTCAATATCTAAAAACAAGGAGTCCAAGCCCAGCATGTCAGTTCTAGGAACCCTAATCGGGTTGCTGATCCTCATCAGCATCGCCATCTACCTATTCATCGAATGGCAGTACCGCCAGCGCCCCGGCAACGACCTAGAACTCACTGCTACCGACTGGAATCTAGACACCTTCGAGCCTGCTCACTACGCCATCTCGCTCGATACCATCTTTACCAATCGCACCCGCACCCTGGAAATTTTTGTCCCAGAAGTCACCGTAGATTATCAGCTACTCTCTAGCGGCAGCACTGAGGGTATCGCGGTCAAGACCGAAGTGATTCCTCAGCACGAGGACTTTCCCGCTCGCCCAGACAGCTACTGGTTTGCCTACATCGTCAAAACGGGTAAGTCCACCCAGGCAAAAATCAAAGTAGACCTTACAGGCGCAGACCTTACCCTGCTCAAATCCCTCTGGCTAAAGGTCAACTACATCACCTACGGCCCAGAAGGGCGCATTCCCAAAACGGGCCACCTGATTGTCCCGCTAAAGTTTCCCAAGCCCGAAGCGGCTAACAACTGGCGCGAGAACAGCGTCGCTCAGGTTTTGCCAGTACCCACGCATTTGCTGACTAACCTTGATGACACCATCGAAATCGTTAAGCACTATGTGAAACCCTACGCTCAACCTGGCGATATCGTCACGATTGGTGAGACGCCCGTGGCTATTATGCAAGGCAGACTGCGCCATCCCGACACGGTCAACCCCGGTTGGTTGGCCAAAAGGCTGTGCTACTACTTTATGCCTACCTCTAGTCTGGCGACTGCCTGTGGTATGCAGACCCTGATCGATGTCTCTGGCCCTTGGCAGGTGGCTTATGCCTTTGCAGTGGGTGCGGTAGCTAAGGTTTTTGGCAAACCAGGTATGTTCTATCAGCTCGCTGGAGAGCAAGCCCGTCTGATTGACGATGTTACGGGCACCCTGCCGCCATTCGATCAGTTCATTGTGCTGGGGCCTGCTCACTCCCAGCGATTAGTTGACCAGATTTATCAGGAAACCGGGTTAAAAGCGGCGATTGTCGATGTCAATGATTTGAAAGCGGTTAAAATACTAGCAGCGACCGCTAATACCGATCAGCGGCTAATCGTACAGGCACTGATCGATAATCCTGCTGGTAATGCCGACGAGCAAACGCCTGTAGTGCTGATCCGGCCAAAAGCCTAGCTCTAGACAAACCCCTCATGACTCAAATGCCCTCCACCGATGCTTTAATCATTCGCCCTATCCACCTACGCGATTTAGACCGTGTACAGGTAGAGGGGGCGACCGAAGTTGCCTCTCACGCAAATGATGCACCGGAAATTGGCGAGTACATTCGGCAGCTCCGTCGTTGGTATGGCCCGATTAAGGCGCTGACGCTCTTTCCGAATCCGCTACGGCATCTCTTCTCGGCTTTTGTCGCTGAAGCTAGCGGTGAGCTGCAAGGCATGATTCAGGTTTCGCCCTTTAACCATACGCTCAGCACCTGGAAAATTGACCGTATGCTGGTCAATCTGGCTCGCAGCGTTCAGGCCAGTTTAGAAGATAGTTCTGAAAGCAGTTCAGGCAATGCCCCAGGCGAAGGCAAACTCCACTTAGGGATGGACGTTGGCTCACATCTACTGCGTCACTGCTTTGAAAATATTCGCGAAGCGCAGTACTGGATTAGTGAAACCGATGTTAATGATAAGTTTGGGCTGGCGCTTTACCGGCACAACGGATTTCAGCCGCTTGCTAGAGCGACGCATTGGTCTATTCAGCCCGAGCAGCTTGCTACGTTGGCAGAACACGACCCGGCGCTGCCCAACCTGCTACCCGTGAGTAATGCAGATGCGCAGCTCATTTATCAGCTAGAAACGGTTTCTATTCCGCCGCTGGTTCGTCAGGTGCTGGACTATCAGATTCAAGACTTTAAGGTCACCGTTACCGACAAGCTGACTAGCCGATTTACTCACTGGGTGGGCAAAGAAGAAAGCGTTGTCGCCTATGTGTTCGAGCCGCAGCGCAAAACGGCGATTGGCTATTTTGAAATTAAGCTCTGTCGCGACCAGAGTAAGCCGCATGTGGCGAAGCTGACGGTGCACCCTGCCTACACTTGGCTATATCCGGAAATGATGGCGCAGATGGCGGGCGTCGTGCAGAAGTTTCCGGCTCAGCCGATGCACATGATGTCGTTGGACTACCAAACTGAGCGCGAAGAGTACCTGAAGCAAATTGGGGCGTTAGAACTGGAGCACACCTTGATGATGTCTCGCTCGGTGTGGCACAAAGTCCGCGAGGCTAAGGCTACTAGCGCTTTAGAAGGACTGAAGTTGCCGGGTGGACTGCCGGGTCTACAGCCAGCGGGGACGCCTTTGCCCGGTCGATTCTCCTGGCACGGGCTGGCGCTCGATAGTCCTTCTAACGATGGCTTAGCCTGGGATGGGATGGCCTGGGATCGCTTTTCTTTGGAGAATGCCACGAAGCTTTCACCTCAGCGATCGCCTACTGATCGCGGTGAAGAGGACGAATCGGGCGCTGAGTAATCCTTTGTGCCATGCTTCTAGCAACCTTAAACAGAACAAAAAAGAAAAATGGTTTCGGCACTGGGCTTAGATTTGGGGGCAAAGCGAATTGGGGTTGCTGGGTGCGATCGCACGGGCCTCATCGCTACCGGCCTCACCACCTTGCACCGCACCAACTTTGAAAGCCTCACCCGTCCGCTCAGCGAACTCATTAAGTCTAGAGACATTGAAGTGCTCGTCGTGGGTTTGCCGTACACCATGGACGGCGAGATTGGTTCTCAGGCCAAGAAAATTCAAAAGCTCGCCCGTCGGCTTTCCAAAGCATTAGACATTCCGATTGAATTTATGGACGAGCGGCTGACCTCATTTGCAGCCGAAGAGATGCTGATAGACGAGCGGCGATCGCTCATCCAAAATAAAGCACTAATCGACCGTAAAGCCGCCGCGATTATTTTGCAGCAGTGGTTAGATGAAAGGCGAGAGCGGAGCGAGAATGTTCTCCCCTAAGAGCGCCCTTTCCCTCCAAAGCCTGAAATAATAAACAAACAGGGATCGCCGTCTGAATTTGTTGGCATTGTCTGACAAATTCCGCGTAGAATCTGATTTCGACCTTTTTGACTTCAGGCCAGCCCCACCGACACCCAAGGAGATATTGAAATGGCGTTTGACCCCAGCACAATTGACGAACCCGCCGAATATCCCGTGGTTAACCTGAAAGACGAAGAAGGGCGATCGCTCGCTTGCTACGTGGAAAAAAGCATCGATCTAGAAGGCGAAGAATTTTTGCTGCTACTCCCTGTCAACTTGCCTATCGAAATCTTTGTGTGGCAACCCGACGAAGACGATCCTGAAGAAGAAGTCTTGGTCGATATTGAAGACGAGGAAATAGACGAACTGCTGCCTTCTGCCCGCGCCGTTTTAGCCGAACTCAACCTGATGCTAGAGCGCTCGGCTCATACCCTTACCGCCGAAGGCGACCTACCCGAAGCCGACGAGGAAGACTGCTTCTCCCTTCAAATTAGTGACGATGAAGAAGAACCCGCCACCGAAGAATTTCAAATGCTGGCCGACTTCTATCACAACGAAGCGCAATATACGCTATGCACTCCGTTGGAGCCGCTGATGTTTTTTGCGAGACGCAAAGGCAAAGCCGTCACCCTAGTAGAACCCGAAGAGTTTCAATCTATGCGATCGCAGCTAGAAGACAAACTATTCGACGCCCTAGACGAGTAGCCGTTTGACGAGTTGAACCATAGTTTTGCAACCGTAATCCTGTAATCTAGACGCCCCTACTTCTCTTCCTGCAAATTAATTCATCACTCATCACTCATCACTCGTAACTCTCTAACATGCGCGGTTCTAAACGTCTTTTCCCCATCGTGCTGCTTGCCCTCGCCGCCCTAGTTGCTGGTCAGAGCTGGGCCTGGTGGAGCTGGGCAACCGCGCCCGTCCAAGCCGCTGAAGAGGGTGCCGATGACAAAGACAGCTTTGTCCAGGTGCAAGTTCCACCGGGCACCGCGTCCAATCAAATTGGCCAAGACTTAGAAACCGCTGGACTCATTCGCTCAACGACTGCCTGGAAAGTGCTCAACAAGTGGAAGTCCTTTCGGGGCGAGGGCAGCGGTGTTCAGGCGGGTAGCTATATTATCTCGCCTACCCAGCCTCTAGATGAAATTGCCGATACCATCTGGAGCGGCGATGTGATTACGACCAGCTTCACCATTCCAGAAGGGTGGAACCGCGAGCAAATGGCTGAACGCTTTGAAGCTCAAGGCTTTACCACAGCCGAAGAATTCCTTGCCGCCACCGAAGACGTGCCTTATGAGCGCTTTTCCTGGCTGCCCGAGGACATTCCTCACGTAGAAGGCTTCCTCTATCCAGACACCTACCAAATTGATAGCGGCGCTACCGATGCCGAAGCCCTCGTAGACGTGATGCTGCGTCAATTTGAGACAGTTGCCCTACCCCTGTACGAAGACCAGCTTAGCGACTATAGCCTGCTAAATTGGGTGACGCTAGCTAGCATTGTCGAAAAAGAAGCCGTCGTCCCCGATGAGCGAGATCAAATTGCTAGCGTCTTCGCTCGCCGCCTAGAAGAAGGCATCACGCTAGGGTCTGATCCTACAGTGGAATATGGACTGGGCATTGTCCAAACGCCCGAGAATCCGCTGACCTACGCTCAGGTAGAAACGCCTAATCCTTACAACACCTACATTAACTCTGGTCTCACCCCGACGCCAATCGCGAGTCCCGGCGTTGCAAGTTTAGAAGCCTCCCTCGATCCAGGGCCAACGAACTTTTTGTACTTTGTCGCTCGCTATGACGGGACGCATGTGTTTAGCGAAACGCTGGGAGAGCATGAGGCGGCGCAGGGAGATATTCGCGATCGCATTGATGCCAGCTCTGATCAACCCAGACGGACAAGTGGTTCGTCACGCGCTGACAACTAGCCCTCAGCATTCAGCATTCATCACTCATCACTCAGCATTTCTATGACTCGTATGCATTTGCTCCAGCCCGACTTAATTCTGGGCAAATCGGTCTTGGGCATTACGCCCGAGCTGCTGATTCGACGAGGACTAAAGGGATTGGTTCTAGATGTTGATGAAACCATTGTGCCGGTAGGACGTAAGCAGCTAGATCCTGAAGTGCAGGCTTGGGCCAAGCATATTCAAACGGTTGTGCCGCTCTCACTGGTGAGCAATAACGTAGGTTACGAACGCATTAAGACGATTGCTGAAGGAATGAACGTGCCCTTTATTGCCAGTGCAGGAAAGCCGTCGCGTCGAAAACTGCGCAAAGCTGCGGTCGAGATGGGGTTGCCTTTTGAGCAAATTGCGATGGTGGGCGATCGCCTATTCACAGACGTATTAGCTGGCAACCGACTGGGCCTCTTCACCATTTTGGTACAGCCCATGCTCGAACCCAATTCCCGAGACCCTAAAAATCTGCTGAGAAACGCTGAGTTTTGGATCTCTAAACAGCTAGGCGTGGCCCTCAAAGAAAGCATCTAATCTACGATTACGCCTTATATAGATTGATCAGCGCCCTAGCTAGATACCATGCCACAGCGTCCCTCAAATTTGCCCGACCCAGATGATCAACCGGCTTTCGTCGCCAAAACCATCGTCGTTAAAATCGGGACTTCTAGCCTGACTCGCGCTGAAACCGGGCATCTCGCCCTGGCAACTTTAGGCCGACTGGTAGAAACCCTCTGCGAACTGCGCAGCGCGGGTCATCGAGTCGTTCTGGTTTCATCGGGTGCAATTGGGGTGGGCTGCGCTCGACTCGGTATCACTGAGCGGCCCAAGTCGATGGCGCTAAAGCAGGCGGTTGCTGCGGTTGGGCAGGGGCGGCTGATGCGAGTGTATGACGACTTTTTTACGTCTTTGTCTCAGCCGATTGCGCAGGTTTTGCTGACCCGCAGCGACTTGGCTCAGCGATCGCGCTATGTGAACAGCGATCGCACCTTTCGCCAACTGCTTAAGCTAGGCGTCATTCCCATCGTCAACGAAAACGATACGGTTGCCACCGACGAAATTAAGTTTGGTGACAACGACACCCTATCGGCTATGGTCGCCAGCCTGATTCACGCAGACTACCTGTTCTTACTCACAGATGTCGATCAGCTTTACTCCGCCGACCCCAGACAAGAC
>QBMC01000131.1 GCA_003242035.1 Nodosilinea foveolarum
ATCGGGTTTTCAGTCCCTAACCTATCAAGCTATCTCTGCAAATGAAATAGCCCTGCTATATCCCCTTAGAACAATTTGCTGGGCAGGCCGTACCCGCTTCAGATTTATACAGTCTTGGCATGACGCTGATCTACCTTATTACCGGCATTCATCCTGCCGAAATCCCTCAGGTTCATGGCCAAGTTCAGATAGATCGTAGCCGTGTCAGTCCCAAGCTGGCCCGATGGCTAGAAAGGATGACCCATCCCTATATCGATCAGCGGTTTGACTCTGCTAATACCGCGCTGATGGAGCTAAAGGCAAAAGATAGCGGGGCTGGCTATTATCAGCACCTTAAGCCCGCTGACAGTCGAGTTGATGTTCAGCGCGATCGCGATCGCCTCACCATAACCTTTGACCGCACCCGCTATTCATTTCTCGACAACGTTAAAGATAATCCAGCAGGCTATGGTTGTTTATTGTTCTTTGCAGGCTTTCCATTTCTAAGTATTCTAATCACGCTCTTCAGTTATTTTCCAGTACTTACGACTGCGCTCCTGGGATTGATTCTGTTCCGGCTGCTGTCTAGTTGGATTCGTCGCAAAGCACCCCAGCGCAAAGTCATTATCATCGACCGCAACCAAGGTATTTGCAGCGATCCCTACGGTAACAATTTTATGCCTGTCCGCTGGAATAGCGCTTCCTCTCAACCCTTCAAGAGCATTGAGCAATTAGCCTACAATCCCGGCTACACCTTCGACCACTACTACCAGGAAGGACGCCGTGTAAGAACCCAAGGAGGAGCGGTTACCGTTCCTCCAAAGCTGTCTATCTACGCCGGGAAAAAAGAATATCAAGTCGCACATAGAAATATTACCCAAGCAGAATTTTGGTGGTTAGGCAAAGAACTCAGCGACTTTCTGGGCCTCGATCTGCAAGTAATCTATTCCTCTCCAGAAATCCCAATCAAAGAAACTGGCGGTAGCTGCGGCTGCGGCTGCTAATCTAGAAACAGAGATTCCTATGACACCCGATCAAAAGGCAACATACGGACG
The DNA here is from genome assembly GCA_003242035.1 of Nodosilinea foveolarum. Lineage (GTDB taxonomy): Bacteria > Cyanobacteriota > Cyanobacteriia > Phormidesmidales > Phormidesmidaceae > Phormidesmis > Phormidesmis foveolarum. The sequence continues at coordinate 1,035 of QBMC01000131.1, forward strand.
GATCTTTCAGTTCGAGATAGACGATCCGGCCTCTCTTCATCCCTTCTCAGCTAAACTTTCCGAGGCTTACGGCTGGTCGCAAAGCCACACGCACCGGGTCATTTACGAATATAAAAGATTTATGTTTTTAGTTGCGATCGCCCCTCATCCCCTCTCTCCTTCCGCCGCCGTAGATCGCGTCTGGCACCAGCATCTGCTCTACTCCCACGCCTACTGGGAAGACTTTTGCGGCAAAGCCATCGGTCGCCCCATTCATCATCAGCTCAGCAAAGGCGGCACCGCCGAAGGCATCAAGCATTATCAACAATACTGCCAAACCCTCACGCTTTACAGACACTACTTCGGCAACCCACCCCCGGACATTTGGCACTTTCCCAAGCTAAAAACAGAAAGTCCCACCTGCCAATGGATCGACAAAAAAGACTATTGGACAATTCGCAAACCTCACCTCCGATCTATCTTTCAAACCCTCCGAAACAAATCATCACTCATCATTTATCATTCATCACTCGCCCTGCGCGATCGCCAACGCCACCCGCAAATTCCCATCTTGGGCCGCCAACACCTCCATAGCCGCCGCCTTCTCCAACCCGGCCAAATGCATCACCAGCGCCACCTTCACCTGTAAATCGCTCTGATCCAACAGCTCACTTGCCTGCTCTCTATCCAAATCGGTCAAATCTTGCAGAATCCGCATCGCCCGGTCGCGCAGCTTCGTATTTGTCACCGCCACGTCCACCATCCGATTTCCATACACCTTACCGAGCTTCACCATCACGCCCGTAGACAAAATGTTCAGCGCCAGCTTAGTCACCGTGCCCGCCTTTAGCCGAGTAGAACCCGCCAACACTTCCGGTCCCACAATCAGCCGAATATCCACATCGGCCTCTACCGGCACCTGTTCTGCCGGTACGCAAGCGATAAAAACGGTATGCGCCCCACATTGCTTTGCGGCTGTCAGCGCCCCGTGCACATAAGGCGTTGTGCCCCCAGCCGTAATTCCAACGACCACATCTCGGGCCGTCACCTTATGAGCAATAATAGCGTCCTTACCTGCGCCGTCTTCATCTTCCAACGCTTCCGAACTGCGCAACAAAGCCGCCGCCCCACCCGCCAAAATGCCCTGCACCAGCTCAGGCGAGGTACAAAACGTCGGCGGACATTCAGCCGCATCTAACACGCCTAGCCGTCCGCTAGTGCCTGCCCCCACGTAAAATAATCGTCCGCCCTCGCGCAAAGAAGCCGCCGTCAGGTTAATCGCCTGAGCTAAAGACGTTCTGGCCTGGGCGATCGCATCCACCGTCCGCTGATCTTCTTGATTAAAAACATCCACCATCTCCAGCGTAGATAGCTCGTCTAAGTTCCAACTGTTTGGATTATTCTGCTCTGTCAACAAATGTCCGCGATCTTCCATAACTTTCACCAAAACAACAGATCAAAACAAACAGGTCAAAAACAAGTAAACAACTACAGCAAATTCTCCAACTGCCGCCGAATCCGATCCATCTCGTCGTCCGAAGAACCGCCCACACCGCCGCTAGCCGCTCGTTCTGCCTTCTCCTCCTCCGACCAAGTAGTTTCTTCCACCATCTTCTCAGGCGGAATCAAAAGCGTTTTATCCGTTGTCCCAGCGGGCACAAACACCGCGTCGTAGCCAGCGCCACCGCAAAACTCTTTAATTTCGTCCTCGTCAAAAGCCTCTACTGCTGTCGGTGGAAAATCCTGTGCCTCTAACAGTACGCCAAAGCGCAAGGCATCATCCTCAGCCTCAAACATCAGCACCCGCTCCTGATCGCCAATCTGAAGCGAATGGATGCCCTCATTCTCGGTGCGAGCATTGAATAAAATGACGTAAACAGACATAGCCAGAACAGCGCCAGAACAGCGTAAGTAAGTCTATAGAGTTTATCAGGCCATCGAAAGGAAATGCCTCACGCTCACGACCTTCTGGCATAATAAGAAGGTTTTTCCTTCCCTTGGCGATCGCAATGGCAACTTTCCTTTTAGAAGTCGGCACCGAAGAACTTCCGGCAAATTTTGTCAGCGAAGCGATCGCCCAATGGAAAACCAAAATCCCCGCCGACCTCGAAGCCGCCTTCCTTCAGCCTGATAGCATCGAATACTACGGCACCCCGCGCCGCCTCGCCCTGCTCATCAACGGCCTCCCCGAGCGCCAGCTTGACCGCGAAGAAGAAGCCAAAGGCCCGCCAGCTAAAGCCGCCTTCAAAGACGGCAAACCCACCAAAGCCGCCACCGGATTCGCTGCCTCACGCGGCGTCAGCGTAGAAGACTTAGAAATCCGCGACACCGGCAAAGGCGAGTTTATCTTCGTCCAGCAAAAAATCCCTGGTCGCCCCACCGCCGACATCCTGCAAGAGAAAGTGCTCGACTGGATTACCGGCTTAGAAGGCAACCGCTTTATGCGCTGGGGCGACGGTGACCTGAGATTTCCGCGCCCTATTCGCTGGCTAGTCACGTTGCTAGACGACAAGCTGCTGCCGATTACGCTCAAGAATGGTTCTGAAGAATTTGAGAGCGATCGCACCTCCTACGGCCACCGCGTCCTCCATCCCGATCCGGTTTCTTTTAAGACGGCCCAAGACTACGTAGCCATCTTAAAAAAAGCCTACGTCTCCGTCGATCCAGCCGACCGCAAGCAAACCATCCTCAAACAGGTCGAAAAAGTCGCCAGCTCCGTCAAAGGTAGCGCCATCATCCGCGACGGCCTGCTCGCAGAAATTGTAGACCTGGTCGAATGGCCCACCGCCATCATCGGCAAATTCGACGCCGAATTTCTCGAACTTCCCAGCCAAGTCACCATCACCGAAATGGAAAGCCACCAGCGCTACTTCCCGCTACGCCCCAGCCCAAATTCTGACGACCTCCTTCCTTACTTCATCACCGTCTCCAACGGCGACCCCGCCAAATCCGAAGTCATCACCCGAGGCAACGAACGGGTCATCCGCGCTCGCCTCGCCGACGGCAAATTCTTCTACGACGCCGACCGCAAAAAGCCCCTAGAAGACTACGTCCCTCAGCTAGAAACCGTCACCTTCGAAGCCTCTTTAGGCTCCGTTCTCGACAAAGTCAATCGCGTGGTCAGCATTACCGAACGCCTGAGCGAACAGCTCGACTTAAGCCCTGAGCAAACCCAGCAAGCCGCCCGCGCCGCCAAACTTTGCAAAGCCGATCTCGTCACCCAAATGGTCGGCGAATTCCCAGAGCTACAGGGCTACATTGGCCAAAAATACGCCGCCGTTCACGAACCCCAAGCCGTAGCCGACGCCATTTACGAGCACTATCTTCCCAAAGGAGCGGGCGACGACTTACCCCAATCCACCCTCGGACAGGTCGTTGGCATCGCAGATCGCCTAGACACCCTTGTCAGCATTTTCAGCATCGGCAAACTGCCCAAAGGCTCCTCCGACCCCTTTGCCCTGCGCCGCGCCGCCAACGCCATTGTCAGCATTGTGTGGGACGCCGAGCTTGCGCTCAACTTACGCACCCTGCTTGCGCAAATCATCAGAGACTTAGCCGACCAGCGCCCAGACGTAGACGACCATTTACTCACCCAGCAGCTCTCGGAATTCTTCTCTCAGCGAGTGCGCACTCTCCTACAAGACGGACAGAACGTAGATTACGACTTAGTGAACGCCGTATTTGGAGAAGACGTAGACTATCAGACCAGAGCGCTAACTGATTTGTTGGATGTTCGCGATCGCGCCCAATTCCTCCAAACTATTCGCAGCAACGGTCGCCTAGCCAAAGTCTACGAAACCGTCAATCGCGCCGCCAAGCTCGCCACTAAAGGCAGTTTAGACACCGAAACCCTCGATCCCACTGGATTAATAGATCCCAAACTCTTCGAAGAGTCCAGCGAAAAAGCCTTTTACGAAAGCCTACAAAAGCTTCTCCCCCAAACCCAAGCCGCCCAAACCGAACGCAACTACAACAAACTCCTCACCGGCCTAGAACAAATCGCCCCCACCGTCGCCGACTTTTTCGACGGCCCCGACAGCGTCCTAGTTATGGCCGAAGATACCAGCGTTCGTCAAAACCGCCTTAACCTGCTGAGCCTACTGCGCAACCACGCCCGAGTGCTGGCGGACTTCGGTGAAATTGTCAAAAGCTAGCCTAGCCAACTTCCTAAAGCTGCCGACAGACTCCCCACAAAAACTACGCTCAAAGTCAAAGCCGTGGTGTACAATCGCGGCTTGATAGTTTGCCTATAGCCCCCCAATGAAGACAGCAGAGACAGCTCACGTTATCGGCCTTGGCCGGTCTGGAATTGCCGCCGCCCGCGTCCTAGCCCGCCAGGGATTCAGCGTTACCCTCAGCGACCGAGGCCCCGCCAACCGCCACCGCGACGACGCCAAATCCCTCAAAGCAGGAGGCATCACCGTCAAGCTCAATCACGCCTTCTCCCCCAGCGACGAGGCCGAAGCCAACCTCAGCCTGCTCGTCGTCAGCCCCGGCGTCCCTTGGGATGCCCCCGAACTGATCGCCGCCCGCGACCAGGGCATCGAAACCATCGGCGAAATGGAACTCGCTTGGCGAAATCTCTCCCACCGCCCGTGGCTCTGCATCACCGGCACCAACGGCAAAACCACCACCACCGCCCTAGTCGCCGCCATTTTCAAAGCCGCCGGACTGCGCGCCCCCGCCTGTGGCAACATTGGCTACGCCGCCTGCGAACTTGCCCTTTCCGAACCCCCCGACTGGGTAATTGCCGAACTCAGCAGCTACCAAATCGAAGCGGCCCGGTCTCTAGCTCCCACCATCGGCATCTGGACAACCTTCACCCCCGACCACCTCAGCCGCCACAAAACCGTCGAAAACTACTACGACATTAAAGCCTCCTTAATCAACCGGGCCAAAACCGCCATCCTCAACGGCGACGACCCCACCCTCAAAAACAAGGCCGCTCACATTTTTCCAGAGGGCGTCTGGACGAGCCTCCACGGAAAAGACGCCATTGCGCCGCTAAAGCCAGATACCTATATAGAAGACGGCTGGGTAATTCACAAAGGCGAGAAAGTTGTTGAATCTAGAACTTTGCATATGGTCGGCGAACATAACCAACAGAATTTACTGATGGCCGTTGCAGCGGCCAAGTTAGCGGGGATTGAATCGAGGGTGATCGCTCAAGGAATTGCCACCTTCCCCGGTGTTTCCCACCGCCTAGAGCACGTCTGCACCTGGCGCGGCGTAGACTTCATCAACGACAGCAAAGCCACCAACTACGACGCCGCCGAAGTGGGCCTACGCTCGGTTGCTAGCCCTACCATCCTGATCGCTGGAGGCGCACCCAAAGACGGTGATGACACCGCCTGGATCGAACAAATTAAGCAAAAAGCCGCTGCCGTTTTGCTAGTCGGAGACGCCGCCGAATCTTTTGCCCAACGACTAGAAGAGGTTCACTATTCCGCCTACGAAATCGTCGAAACCATAGACCGCGCCGTCGCTCGCAGCACCGATATCACCAAACAACAGTCCGTCAAAACCGTTTTGCTCTCTCCTGCCTGCGCCAGCTTCGACCAATATGCCAACTTCGAGGTTCGCGGCGACGACTTTCGGCAGGTTTGCACTAAATATTTAGGTGAGATGTAAAAAGGCGAGATGTAAAAAGCTAAGGTCAAATTTGCATTATCGGTAATTTTGCATGGTTTTTGTTAGCGCTTGAATAAAGCGATCGCGCACTATCTGCGGGCCGATAATCTCACAGTCAGCACCATAGCGGCGCACCTCCCGGAAGAACCAGAAGGTATTGCGAACTCGCCGAACCACTCGTCGAACTTGTTGTTCTGGAAGCCATTCACTAGAAAGATCCGCCTCTGTTTTAGACCGATAGCCTAACGCTAAGCGATTTAATAAGTGAAATTCGATATCGACATAGCCAAGCTCAAGCTGCCAATGCCCTTCTACGGGAGAAAGCACCGCTTCATCTGGAATGCGATCAAGCCTGAGTGACCAGTTAGGCTCTAGCCCTTCAATATCTTGGTTCCCTGCCGTTTCATCGCACCAGCAGTCCAAATACAGCCGGTCTTCGTGCCGTTCGATTTTGGCATGTCGTACCGTGAAACTCCATATTCGATCCGCTGCATCCTGATACGCCAACCGAAATGGGCGATCACGCCTCAGATAACTCTCCAACTGACGCCGCCACGGTAGCCCCGGCGAATCGACCCAAGCCTGAATTTCTTGACGCAGCGGCTGGCTCAATTCGCTCCGCTCTAACAGCAGACTCGCCAGCTCCATCGCTTCACCAAAATACCCTTCGTCTTTGAGCTGGTTCATTGCTCGGTTGAGGATGTCAATGCGATCGCGCTGCCAGTCGTGATTGGTAGCGAGGCGGATTTTTTGTTTAGCGATCGCTTTTATAAGTTTTGAAACATTTGGGTTATCGCCCCAAGTCTGTCCGAATTCCAGCGCAAGCCGCTCTAGCTGGGATTTTTCGTCCGCAGAAATCGAGAGAGTAATCGAGGAACGTTTACGAGGCATGGCTATCAGCTTAAAAGTGTAAGTGCACTTTATCTGTACACCGCTTGATTATTTCTATTTTCTCCGTCAATATGGATTTATGCAACAAAGCACGTGCACTTTATGTCCCTACAGCAATACTTTGATCGAGGGAACATTGAGAGAACTCCAGCTAGCTGTCAGATAGGGCTTCGGCCGATTAAACAAGTAAATGTCAACAAAACATCGCTTCTTTCAAAAAAAGACACAGGGTTTAGATGAACAGTATTTCAATGAGATCAGGCCCAAGCTATACGCGCTCCATGCGAATCATGCTCAAACGGGCATTCGCGAGGGGCGAAGTTTTGCAGAGCACTTAGACTCAGCTTGTCAGTTTGTGTTGACCGTTAGCAAACTTGCCAAAGTGCCCGATGAGAAACGTGCCTGTATTTTAGCGGCAACAGCCGTGCATGATTTGAACAAGTTTAAGGAGGCAAAGGGTGGAAAAGTCAAAGCGTTGGCTCGAAATGCTGCCTTTCTCACAGAGAGGTTAAAAGAAGCAGGTGTAGATGCGTGGGTAAAAACGCCTGAAGACCTTGAACTGGTTCGTCGTCTGATTGAGCGACACTCAGGTCATAACGCCACTGACGGGATGCGTTTTCTGCCGGAAGACCCAAATATTAAGCGTTGGGCGGCTATGCTGATTGGCGGCGACCTCTATGATTTAGGGATTCCAGAAAAAGAGCGAATTCGTAAGGTTGAAAATGAGTTAACCGTGGCGTTTCAAAGGAATACTCGCATCTTTAAGATCGGACTGTCTGAAGATCGGGGCTATCTAACCGCTTTGCTTCTATCTGCCTGCGAAGACGTTTTGCACGAGCACGGCTTGGCCACACTATCTATAAATCCTGACGGGCAGCTTTTTGTGGGTGAGCAGTTTCCAACAGAAGATTTGGTGGGTGCGATCGCTAAAAAATGGAACAGCAAAATCAATAAAGTCTTTGGCAGCAATGTAGAACAACTAGTTAAGGCCAGTAAAGACGGTATTAAGGTTGACCCACAGGCCGTTCAGCAAAATCCGGAAGGGGCGCTGGATCAAGTGGATGCCTTGCTAGCGAGGAAATTCAGCAGCTTTAAACCAGACAAAATAGCCAAAGATGTTGAAAAATATGGGACAGCCGCCGGGGAAGAAGCGGTTGTAGCAGCTACAGAAGTTGGCCTCTTACCCATTTTTACCAGCGAAGATTTTGCCATTTCCGAAGGGTTGAAGGCTGCTTACCTAAGCTACCGAGAAGCTGATCTCAGCCCAAAATTGGCTTGGGATCGCATCGCAGAAAAGACTGAGCTATCACCCGAGCAACGTACCGCTCTTGAGCCTTTTAACGCTCAGTACGGACGGTGCCTGTTTGCAGCAAAAGCTATCCGCTACGGACAAAGTGCAATCATTCCTCTTTTGGAAGACTCTTTTACTTTACGACAGGATGACCAAGAGACTTCAGTGCCTGAAGCACTGATCGAGGCTGTTCCGCAACTACTTAGCCTAGCAGCCCCTTCCCAGTGGAGGGGCTTTGATGAACTGACCGCCTATATTGAGGCGAACCCACGGCAGCGCAGTTCCCTGGGCGCAACCTCCGCTCAAATCGAGGAATTAATCTCAGCCAAAATGCCTCCAGAGACAAAGGTTCAGGCTTTTTCGAACCGATTGCCCGGTGGCATGAGCGCAGAACCTAAAAGACGTGCAGATGCCATATCTGCCCTCAGCTATCAGTTGTTGACGGTAGGCGCAAATTTTCCAAAAGCAACCAAGCAACCTCCCGTATACATTCATTTCGCCCTACCTAAAGGCTCCAGCGCTCAGCTTAAAAATATGTGGAGGCAGTTTCTTCAGCGTATTGCAGAGACCAACGAAGACGGGCCAGTGACGGTGGACGATCTCAAATTGTACCGAGAGAATAAGATCGAGTTTAGAGCTAATAAGGTGGTGGGGCTAGCCTTACCGAAGAGGGCTGAGTTTGTTCATTCTACCGTCACTATCCCCATATTTTGGGGCAACGTAAACAACTCAGTTTCACTGCTTAAGTCGCTGCGCTTAGCACTTGAAATATCGCTGGCTGAGGAGATTGGTTTTCCTTTTGTCCTTAGCAGCAATCTAGAAGCGGAGTCTAGCTGGAATGTTTTCGGCAGGGTTGAGGGCATTCCGTCTACGCTACAACCCCTATTAGGTTCTGGCCAATATCTGCGTACCGGCAATCTGTCTAAACAGAAGCGAGAGCAGCAATTAACGGCTGAGCGGGTGCTAGAGCGACTTAGATGTTTGGGATTACTGACTATTTCTATCGCCAACCTAAAAAAGAAGGATGACTGTCTGTATGATTTGGCCCGCGCAACCACTCGCCCCTTAGATATCTATCACGTCTTGCTGCGTTGGCTTATTAGGGAGCAAGACGATCCCAATTTGGAGGTCACCTGGAACCGAATAAAAGATCCCTTAACGACACTTATGGAGAGTTTAATGTCAGAAGAACACGACCGCGTATCCCGCTACCTTAAGCAGGCCGCTCTGATTGCTGAGACCGGAAAGCTACGCGGCAGCTCGTTTCGCCGCACGGCTCAGGCCGAACCTTTCTCAGAGTTTTTAAAAGCTGTTCGCGCCCGTAAACCACATATGGACTGGGATACGGTGTTTGCTGCGCTTGCATGGCAATACCATACTCGTCTTGATCGCATCCGCGAGCATGGTGTAGGGGCAACAAAGTACGAGCAAGTCTCTCAGTTTTACGACGTGCTGAAAGCGTTCTTTGAAGAAGTTTACGGCAACCGTCCAGACCGACTATTGAGCGATCGCAAAACTTTAGAAGCGGCCTACCTCTTCTTTTTACAAGAAGCGAGACAAGACATTAAAGCCAAAACTCAACAAACCACCGAAAAAGCTTAGGAGAAAATTCCATGTCTATCGAAAAGCTACGTCCGTTTTTAGCAGAAGGCTACGACAACTTTCCCAAGGGCCGAACCATTAGCGCTGTGGTGCTAAGAACTACCCAGTCGGAGACTATTTTTCGCACGGAAGGGGCAGGCGAGCCGATGTGTAGCGAATACGTGCAGGCTGGTGAAAAAGAAACCGCAACGATTCCTCGTCTGGTGATGACTAAGCGAAAACAAGTTTCCCCTGAACGCCGTAAGGGTAGAGAGTTTCTTCGCGCTAATGACCTTTTGTATAAGGCAGATAAAGGAGATGGCGTTTGCGCCCTGAATACTAATGCACCTTGCGAGATGTGTATTGATTGTTTTCTCTACGGATTTGCCGTTGGTGGAGGGGGCGCTCAGAAGAGCCGCGTATGGACGGAAGATGCTTTTAGTGTGCTTCCTGCCACTGATTTGATAGGCGATCGCACCATCAACGCAATCTTCGAAACCGGCACCATGCGCGGTGAAAAGGGTCAAGTCTCAACGGCCCTTAATACTAGTGAGTACATTAAACCGGGCGTTCACTTTTTAGATATTGTCACTTTCAGAGATGTCACCGCTGACGAACTGCAATATGCGCTAAGCAATATTCTGTTGACCACCCGATACGGCGCAGTCTCTAGCAGAGTAGGTCGGATGGAGAATCAAATTCTAGGCGTCTTTGGCGGTATTTCAGAACTGCCTAGCTCTTTAGAATTGGTGCAAGGCGTCTACGACAAACTGGCTGAAAATCAGTTAGAGCATCCGTTAAACGCTGAAGTTTTGACTAGCGTCGCTCGCGAAGTCATAGCTCCCTGGATTAACAAACGAGGTATTTCTGTGCAGCTCTCTTCTAATGAATTAGAAGCCTTTATCGCTGAAATAGATCGGCACCTAGAACCCGAGCAGCAGGCAGATTTTCTTAAGCGTTTGAACGAGACTTATGAGCCTATGCGCAAGGTGAAAGCTGCCGCTAAGAAAACAAAAGGTAAAGGCAATGCGAAAGAGGCTTAGGCGATGACCCTACTTGAGACCGAACCCATAAGCGTACAAGCGCCTTATCAGACTGCGCAGGTGATAGAACTTTGGTGTGCTGAACCTGTTTTTTTCGCTTCTCGAGAGCTGTCGGATACCTACTACACCGAAGGGACTATCGGCAATTATGCGCTGGCCTATGCGCTGGGTTGGGCGCGATCGCCCTACCGACTACAAGGCAAAGCCACCGGACGCCCCACTTACATCGAAGATCTCACCCCCTTCTCAGATCAGCGCTATATTCTCCCCGCATGGCCAGCTAAATCGTCAGCCTCCTTTCGATTCGAAAGATTTAACGCCCTCTCAGATGCCTACTGGTACGCCATGACGAACAACCGCGTAGCCGTAGCTCGCGAAGACCTACCGCTAAAACGTACGGGCAAAAAGCCCAACTCTTACCGACCTAGCAATTTCCCTCAAACGGGCCGCTTGCGGTTGATCGAGCGAGGAAATCGCTTTCGCACCATTATCTTTGGCGAGGTTGAACTGCCTGAGTACATTCGGGTCGGTAAGTTTATGAGCAAAGTGCGCGTAGATATCTGCGAACGGCTTGCTATCACTGCCCTACCGATTGACGAATATATCTGCCGAACCTATCTCAACTCAGCCGATATGCCTACGAACATTGAGCTATTGAGCTTCGATCTTATTTCTATTCCACCAGCGTCACTGTTAAAGAATCTGCGATTTAAAGGAGCCGCATGGCAGATAGGAGACTATATTATCCCAGCCGGTCTGAACTTTTGCGGAGGGCGTAGCCGTGGAGAGTAGCCTCAAAATTAAGCTTGAACCACGTGGTATTGCCACCTGTCCTAATCCTGACCTGCCGCCAGTACTAGCAGCCGCATTCGAGCAAGGAATGCTTCAGCATCAGGTGGACTTGTACAAAGCTGCCGAGGAAAACGACATTGTTCTCGACACGGCCCCTACTGGCACTGGAAAGACTAAAGCAGGCTTGAACATTATTCATCTCAATTCAGATCGTAATGCCATTTATATCGCGCCTACCAACGCACTGATTGAGCAACAGACTGAAGCCGCCGAGAAATTTGTTGAGATGGTAGGACTGTCGCATGTTGTTAAGGCAGCTTCGGCGCAACGGGTGAGAGAGTGGCCGAGCGATCGCGTCGGCACCCGACCCGGCGAAAAAATATATAACGTATTGAGAGAACCCGCCACTATTTTCCCTGAATGTGGCGGCAATCGCCCGCTGCTGCTAGTCACTAATCCTGATATCTTTTACTATGCGGCATCTTTTCAATACGGAAAGTCAGACAGAAGCAACATCGCCAGCGAGTTTTACAGCGGCTTCTCAACTATCATTTTCGATGAATTTCACCTTTATGATGCCAAACAATTAGTCAGCCTGCTGTTTTATCTCACACTTTCAAAAGTCTTCGGTTACTTCGATCAAAATCGCAAGATAGTTTTGCTCACCGCAACGCCAGAACCTGCTTGTGAAGCTGCGCTGGGCGTTCTTAAAAACGCCGGGGTCAAAGTCAAATAGACCTCTTGCATAATAGATTTAATGGTATTATTGTAGGTTTTGCCGAATTC
>QBMC01000132.1 GCA_003242035.1 Nodosilinea foveolarum
CAGAAACAACTGCTTATATTCTGCTTTTTCTCTGGAAAACGCGAAACAACCCTGCCCCCTCGGGGGGTAAGGGGGGTTTTATTCTCTGTTGTTATCTCTGATGTAGTCTCTGAATCTATATATGAACTGATCACATTGATCACAGGGTCTGATCGATTTGATCGCAGGGTCTGATCATTTTGATCAGAGGGGGTGAATGGGCGATCGCAGGGGGTCTGATCATTTTGATCAGAGGGGGTGACGAGCTGGCTGAGCACCTCGGTGTTTATGGAATACCACTTTTTACAGTTGCCGTTTTTCTTGTCGAACTGCTCTGAAGTGAGTAGGTTTTTCTTTTCTAGGCTATTGAAGGTGCGGCGGATTGTCGGGATGCTCCAAAAAGGGAAGTTTCCGTCCTTCCACCCTTCGTAAGTGTTGTAGACCCACCATTTGCCGTTTTTGAAATGAGTCGATCTTTTGCCTGGATCTCTGGATACATTTGTAAGCCAGTACTTGACCTGCTGGAGTGCAATGGCCTCATTTAAACCGATAAGAACTGCTAACGATGGAAGAACTGTTAGTGGACTTTCTGAGATGAGCAGACAGGATGCAATCGTCATTTCTACGCTGTCCCTCCTTTGATCGATTGAAGGGGAAAGCTGACTTGCTTTGGTGATAGCTCAAACCATTCGCCATAACGCCTGTAGGCAGAGAACAAGTCATGTGCCGACTCCTCGCTTCGACCCATGTCCTTCGTCCAGATCTTGTGCCTAAGCTCGACCTGGGGGCTTGCTGCTGTTCTTATTCCGCCGTAGACAAGGCGTCTATTTGCCAGATGGCAGAGGTAGGGGAAAATGCCTCTACCTCTTAGGCTTAATCTTCTGTCTCGAACTGCTGCATGTACCTTCTCCTCATTCGCCCAACTCTCGTCTCGTACATAATCAGGTAAATTCATTTCTCTCCTTCGTTGACGTTGACAGGGACAGGAACTCTCATTGCGATCGCACCTATAATGCGGTCGTTTTTTGTAGTCCTTGCCTAAGCTGATCAGACTTACGTATGTAATCTGAATCACAAAATAAAAAATTAAGTAGTCAAACCCGCAAGGTTTGGTATAATAGAAAAACAAATCCTACGTAGAGACACGTAGACAACCTAAACAACTAAAGGGAGGGCTTTTGCCTAATCTGAAGCTGTGAAGGCTTGCAAAGCGAAAGCGATGCGAGATTGGTTTTAGGTTGAAGTTCGCTGAGTTTCTGAGGCCCTGGCGACTTCGTTAATTATCCAAACTGAGCGCTTAGAGGTTTATTCCTCTAAGCGCTTTTTAATTGCTGGAAGCATCTACTGAAGACGATGCCCGCTCCGTGATAAGTACCTCTAAGCCTTTGCGGATGACCTCATCCCAGAAGACCCAATGTTTTCCTCTACCCAAACCAAGCTCGGTTTTTGCAAAATCAATTAAGCGGTTGTCTATGTACGTATGTTTTCTGCCGCCAACCGACAAGATATCCATCCGCTCAGGCAGCTTTACTTGTTTCATGTGTCCGTCTGGTGTCAAGTACTTTTTATAAACTTACAACTATGCCCGTCACTTGGCAATGGCTTTTTACGAAATTCCTGTAGCCTTAGGAAGCTGTAGGTAAAGAAGGACAGAAGGTGGATAAAGCTGCTCTGTCGAAGTGGGTTGAGGAAGAACATGCAAAAGGGACTTCCTACCGCCAGCTAGCATTGAGTTTGGGCGTTTCGCCAACTGCCGTTACTGATTGGCGCGATCGCAAGTTCAACAGCATTAGTGAAGAATCATTACAGGCGATCGCACTGCGCCGAAGAGAGTCACTGACGACCACGGCGGAATGGCTCAGGGTAGAGGCTCCAGTTGGCTTTGATTTGCCGCAAAAGTTTAACGAGATTGAGCAGCGCTTGCTGGAGATGGAGCGCAAGGTGGAGTATTCCTACCAGCGCCTAGTTGAGCAGGATGCGGTGAGCACTTCAACGGTGCTGGAAAAGGCGCTGCTGGCGAATGGGGTGAATGTGCGCGATCGCCCGACTCAGGTCAAACTGCGCACTCAGGTTGAGAAAATCGCGGGCGACAGTCCGGCGCTGTTTGAGCGGTTACTGCTGGCGATCTGTGGAATTACGCCAATGGAGACGGCGGATTTGCCTGCGGCGGCAGATCTGCTGAAGGTGTTAACCGATCAGCCTTGGACGCCGAGTGAGGTGGTACGAGTGTTGAATAAGGGCCTCGTGAGCTGAGTTGTCTGTACAACTTTCCGGAATTCCGGAATTAGGTGGGGCGATCGCTGGCCGAAGGGTCGGGAATCTTAAGCTGTCGCGACAGTTAAGATGATGTCTAAATTTTTGAAAGGTCTACTGATTTTGATGGGCGTTGGGTTTGTGAGCCTGCCGCTTTTAATCTGGGCCACCGCGCCGAAGGGGTCTGTTAGTGATGTGGCGATCGCGCCAGTTTCTGTACCTATCAGCCAGGTTGATCCGATCACTGATTATCAAGCGGGGTTGAGCGCCGTCCCGAGCATGGCAGCTTTTGTTGCCGATGTTCGACTTGGCCTGATTGACGGACTGGTGGAGATTGAGGTGACGCCTCAGTTTCAGGCTGAGGCTAAGGCGGATCGTGAGGGGTTGGCGGTCGTGCTGTGGGAGGCTTGGACGCGCAGCTATGGCGGTGATGATGTGGATAATGCGCGGATTCGCTTGGTGGATGAACAGGGGCGGCAGGTGGGTGGGTCGAGGGCGATCGCGGGGTCGGTGATTTACGTGGACGATTAGGGCTTCAAGGTGCCGTTGTAGATTTGCATAAATGTTTCCTCGCGGCTGATACCTTCACGGGCCGCAATAAACTCCAGCATTTTAAGGTGCTCTTCGCGGTTGCGCCGGAGATAAGTGACGACAGCCGTTTGCATTACTGCCGCCAGTCCCTTGCCTAAGAGCTTTGCCGACACTGACAGACGAGCAAAATCAATCGCGCTGAGCGTTCCCGACTGGTTGACTTTGCGGGCCTCTATTGGCAGCTTTATTTGGCTCCAGTCAAGATCTGAAGCGTTTTGTTGCTTTGTAATAGCCGCTACTCGCTGGGCGATCGCTTCGATGTCGTCAGGCGTCAGTGCCATAAAAGTAATTGATATTTGATTGCTATTTGCTTGATAAGTCGATCTTAACCCGCTACTATCATTTTAGCGCTGTCAAGTACTTTGCATTTAACGAGCAGGTCGGATAGGTCTTTACCTGACTTCTTCTGACCTGTTGCTGAATGCTTGGCCGTCAGCGCTGAATGAGGTCACTTGCTACCTGCGAAAGCGGTCACGGGTGACCGGGTGGATTTGGAGCTTTCTTTTATGCCAATGACGATTGATGTGCCCGTGACGCTATCGGAAAAGACGTGGACAGTTGCCCAAATCGCGCGAGATCTGGGCGTTCGAGATCGCTCTAACTGCCAGCGGTACGTCACTAGGCTGACCGATAACGGGCACAAAGCCTTTCGCGACTATGCACAAGGTGAGCCGCTGACTGAAGAGCAGCGCAGCGTGGTCATTGAGTATCGCCGACTAAGTAAGGAAGAGGGTAAGAAGGGCGATCCGCTCTGGCGAGCAATCGTGGATTATCCCAAACCGCCAAGCTTTAGGCCGATTGCATTGGCCGAGGTGTGCGATCGCTATCAAGTTCCTTCCGACCTAATCGATCAAATGGTTCAAGAAATAACGGAGATCTTTGAATTGTGAAAGTAAAAAAGTGGGCCGAGCAGAATGATATGAAGCCAGTAGAGGCGATCGCCTTGCTGGAAAAAGCGATCGCGCCGAAGTGCGACGCGCTAACAGAGCTGAGTGCCGAACAGCTTGAGCAGGCAAACGCTTTAGTGTCTCGTCCGGAACCATCTGCTAAGGCAGACTTATCTTTCCAAGCTGAGATCAGACGGCATTTAGCGGCGCAGATTGTGGTGAGTGATCGCTCTCAGGCAGTGCTCGGCGAGATTTCTAGGCTGGTTGATCTCTACGCCACTAAGCAGGAGTTACCCACAGACCCGAGCACTGCTGCGCTTGTAAGAGAGGTTTGGAGCCGCACAAAAAAGCCCCAGAGCCAATGGGATGGTCAAATTTGGGAGCTAGCCGATCAGGTGCTGGTGGAAGACGGCGCGGTGGTAGTGCCATCTATCGAAATTCCGCCAACGCCGACCGCGCCAGCGCCCTCGCTCGACTTGCCAGAGCCGCCCATGAAATCCGCAGCCGTCCCAGCGTTGAGCGGCAGCGCCGAATAGCATTTGCGACCCAGATACAGAGCGCCCTGGATGAAGCAACTCAGCTAGCCGCGCGCTCCTATTACAAACAGGCTCTACATTCCCTCTACTCAGGAGGCTTCCCGGTGCATCCATCAGCCAGAAAAAACAACAGAGATTACTTTCTCTACTTCATAACTTGTACTTTGCTCACAGCCGCAGTCTTGCTCCTGCTCGTACTGCTCATTTCGCTGCCTGAGAAAGCAGTAGGAATAGCGCCGTTCTTTGGCCTATGTTCGGCCATCTCCGCCGCCTACAGGGACAGTCAGCATCGCCAAGTCCCCAAAACTCTGTCAGCATCGCCTGCGTTATTTGTGGAGGAATCCACAGCAATTCTAGACAGCGGCCTAGCTCAGATAAAGGAAGCTCGGAGCCTTGTATTTATGCTCATTCAAGCTTCTGAAAGCATGGCTCAATCAGTTCAGTCTGCGCAGCAGGCATTGCGATCGCCCATGGAAAAGGAGGACAACGCACCTTACTTAGGCCGGGGGTTTGAGTAGTGGATGTTCAAATCGTCAAGCTCAGCCTGACCGCCGAAGAAAGCGCTCAGATATTGCCGGTGTTGGTACAGGCGATCGCAGGCCACGGGCCGAGTGCTTTAACTGAAATTTATTCTGAAAATCCACCTGAGCCTCCGCCTGATTTTGATGGGTTTCAAGAACCGTCAGCGCTGCCAGCACCGCCGCAGACTGATCGCGACGTTGAGCAGACAGTGACTAGGATTGCTCGACCTACTGGCAAGCTGTCTAAGGCAAAGACGATGGTGTGGGACGTGATGCAGCGCCGCTATGTTCGCCGCACCTTCGTGCATCGGGTTAAGGGTCAGGTTGCTCGTATGGATGCGATCGCTAGGGCGCACCCAAATATTTTCGTTTCTGTTGTTGGACTGCTGATTGGGTTCGCTGCGCTGGCGGTAGTGTGGCGAACTGGGTTGCTTGTTGAGGTTGTTAATCGGATTGAAGATCGACTCAAGGAAACAACAGCCATTCCTGTTCCGGTTGAAATAGCACCGGTCAAAACAGCACCCACACCCGGCGACGCCTCTAGTAAGGCTGGCCAGAACGGAAAGAAGCCGCCCATGCAGTCTGGAGCCTTGGAGGAGTAGCGATGTTTTGGAAATCTAGATCTACCGCTGCAATCGCTGAACCGGACTTGTCAGATGAGCTGGCCGAGCTGCTGCTGCATTCCGTAGAGAAACTTAGCGAAGTAGGCGCAGATACCAAGGCGGGCTGTGAGGCGCTGGCCAAAACGCTCAGTGATATTGGTGCTGACGTTGAGCAGGTGCGAGCGATCGCCTGTGACGTGGTGTACGAGGGCGATGTTGCCAAGGCCGAAGGGCTAATGGGACATCTGGCCAGATATGGCTACGGATCGGGGGCGGTCACTATTCGCCAGCCAGATAAAACCAATTCTGCACCACTCATCGAGGACAATCGTCCGCAGCTTTGCGAAACCAATCTGCTCGCGGAGCTAGCCTCGCCGAAGGCATACAGCGCGGTTTTGCTGGGCGATACCAGCGTTGGTGTGGCTACGCTGATTCAAGCCCTGATCGGGGCGCAACTGCGGCATCCATGCGGCGGAATTTCTTTGGTCGTGGCGGATATGCGTAATGAGCCGAGCTGGAAAGGGCTAGAGGCGATAGACAATACGGTGATTCAGCTCCCGTCTAGAGATCCGGCTTTTCTGAAGACGGCTGCGGAGGTGGTTGGCCAAGTGGCCCGAGAAATTCAAGGGCGAGTGGCGCAACGCTCGATCAAAGCGCGAGCAGCTTCTTTGGGTGCGGCAAAGTGGCCCTCCTATCTGCTGGCGATTAATGGCTGGCAGGCCGTGACCGAGGCGCTGAGTCTGTTGAGCAATAAGCAAACTCACGACCACGACTGTGCGGGGCAGCTTCTGTCTGACCTGCGTTACTGCCTCACAACCGGGCCAAACGTGAATATCTCGATCATTCTGGGCGCAGACCGGCTGAGCAACTGCGCTCTTACCGAAACTGCTTTGGAAAATGCGCGCGTGTTTGCGCTGGGTGCGGTGCGTCCAGGTGGGAAGGGTGGCTACCGAGCGATTGATGCAATTCTGATGAATAAAAGCCGATTGCCCGACCCACGCGATCGGTCGGGATTAGCTGAGCTTCTATACCGATGTAAAACCGAACGCATCCCGGTTGTCCTGGCGCTCTCGGGATTGCCGCGCTTGGGACTGTTCAAGGACTTTAGAGATGAAACCTTGGACTTAAAGGCTCTCTACGAGCTAAGGCGGGTATCAAGATGAGGCGAAGACAGCTATTGAAAATTCTGGCGGGTGGGGCTGCGCTGGCGATCACCCCATCCTTTCTGCTGCGCGATCGCCAGCAGGCATTAGCGGCAAAACTTGCGCTAGATAGCGACGATGTTTACTGGCTGGTGAGTGTGCCTTGGATAAAAATGATTGCTGCCGCCGAGGGGACGGCTCATTTGGGTAAAGAAGCTTATCAAACCGCTTACAGGTATCGTAAGTTCTCAGGCTACGCCGACCATCCGCGCATTGACATTCCCATTCCTGGCGATCCTAGAAACAGAACTTCTGACGCGGCGGGGCCGTACCAAATCATTAGTACGACCTGGGATCTGACGCATTCCGATTATCCAGATATCTGGCTTAAAGACGAACCTAGTTTCTCTCCAGCCAATCAGGATCGATGCGCTCTGGCAATCTCAGATCGCACGGGTGGCAGCGCTGCTTTGCTCGCAGGCGTAAAGGTGCTGAATGGGCATCTCAGCGTTAGCTATGCCGCTTTTCAGCAAGCGATTTACCGCGATAGCAGTGAGTGGGCCTCGCTCCCTGGCCACGATATCGGAGCCGACAGCGGACAGCATACGCGCCAAGTCTGGTGGCTCTGGAGTGAGTTTCAGTGGCAGCTATGGGGGCAGTGCGGCTACCGGCGGCGGATTGTCGCCCCGCTGGAGGCGATGACCATGACGAGTCCCTTTGGCCCTCGCTGGGGTGACTTGCATGGCGGTATAGACTTTGCGGCTGCGGTGGGTACGCCTGTGCGATCGCCTGAAAATGCAAAGGTGATCAGAGTCGATAGAGATGATAGGGCTGGCCTTTATGTGGTGCTGTCGCCTGAAGGATTTCCAGATCTGAATCTTTCGTTTTGCCATTTGAGCCGAACAGATATGAAGGAAGGAGATTCACTAAAAGCTGGGGAAACATTTGCTCTCTCTGGTGCGACTGGAAGGATAACGGGGCCGCACTTGCACATCGGTGCATGGATAGATGGTGGGATAATTGACCCAGGTCGGTATTTAAAGATGGCTGAGTGGTTTTAGGAGAGACTTATGGTTGCAATTTTTGGACGAAAAACGAATCAAGAAAATTCGACGGCCTGCGGTTTTTCCTACCTCAAGCCTATTGCGAAAAAGCTGCCGAAGCCGAAGAGTCGGCGGTGGTTAAATGCGGTTTGGACGGTGGCTCATGTGGGTGCGATCGCCGGTGCGTTCTGGCTCGCTCAAGTCCCTGGCTCTAAACAAGCCCCGATTGAGTCAGTTGCGGAAGCCGGAGGGTTATACGAAGCGGTAGGTATGCCAGAGTATCTGGCATTTGCCGAAGCGTACGAAAAGCAGCAAACGGCGGCGCTGATAGCTGAGGCGCAGCAAAAGAGCGAGCGAGCCGATGAGCTGATGGCCCTCGCCTCCTACGAGGCCGCCGATAGTATTCTTGGCTATCGGCCAGGGCAGGAGATTAAAACAACAACGCTGGTTAAAGTGACTTGTGATCAAGGTTTGCAGGGTGAGACCGCAACTGTGAGGCAGATCGAGGGCAAGTACCAAGATGGTGTCCTGCGGAATTTAGAGAGCTGTAATGCGGGTGTTTTACAGCCTGGAGACGCTATCGGAATCGCGGGTAAATATCAGGCTTCGCTTGAGAATTTGCCTTAATCAGAGAACAAAATTAAGAGACGTTTAACATGCAACAAACCCCAGACTTCCGGCGTATTGGCCAAGCGATCGCCAACGCGCCTCCTTTAGAACTCAGCATTGATGCAGCCCAAGCTCTGCAAATGGTGGGCCTGATGCAAATGGCGCTCAGACATCCGGGCATTGAAGAAGCGCTGAAGGCCGCAGGCACCAGCATCGTCAATCAAATTGGTGGCGGACTCGCCCAACTTGATTCGGAAGTTGCAGCGCTAGTCAACGCCGGATGGTCAGCCGACCACGATGCTACCTCTGACGAGATGGACGCCGCTGTTGCGGGCGATTTCAACGTTGCTGAAGTGAATAACGCCTACACCCTTTATGAACTTGAGGAGGATGGTTCCCAGGTAGAGCAAGCGCTGCTGAGTTTTTCGCGTCCGCAGGACTGGGGCGACCCAGAACGCTGGCACTATGCCGAATGTACTATCCGATTCGATACGCCTGGTTCTGATGGACTGATTACCCGGTACATTAATCACTGCCACGTCTGGCGAGAGGTGGCGCAGCATCCTGTTGATACGTTTAAGGGCATTTCGTCAGCACTGTTTATGGTGGCAATGCCGGGAACGCCGAGAGAGTTATGCGATCGCTCGCATCTGAGTCTGGATGATTTTTGGTTGGAAAAGTGGGGCAAGCAGCCACCCTACTTCGAGCCAGATGAGCCGGATGAATTCACGATGGGCTACAGCGGCGACGCATTTGAATTTTGCTTTGACGGATAGACAGCCAAACAATGATACCCACCGACCAAACACACATTCCTGTATCTAGTCTCTACGCTGAAGGCGATGAGCCGAGTAAATATGGCTATAAAAAAAGCTTTGTCTACCAGGCGCTTAAAGACTTGGGAATAGAGCGGAAAATTGGCGCTGACGGCGTTGCGGCCTATATCGCCTTCAAGGATCTAGACGTGCTGGATGAGTACGTACGCATCCGCAAGGAGAAGGGGAAAAAGGCGTCTGAGGAATTTGCTTTGAAGCGCTCTGGTCAGTCCGTGGAACGTTCTATAGAGAGTGGAAGCGCGATCGCCTTGCCGTCGTCCACGGACGCTTCCACGCTGGCCAGCTTATCGCCTGCATTGATGGTTTTGGTCGAGGCGATCGCGAGTCGGATGAGCGAGCAGCCAAGCGATCCGCTATTGCCACAGCGCCAGCTCAAAGAAGCTTGGCGTGAAGGGTGGGCGCTCAGCAGCTCGCAGGTGCGTGAGATTTTGGGCGTCAAGGGCTGGAGTGGTCAGCCTCGATATGGATTTGTTTTTTATAAGCTTGGCAAGATCGGCAGAGAGAGCGGATGGATCGTAAAGCTAGATTCCGGAATTCCGGAAAATTAATCTCAGGACGCAATTAGTGCCGGTTGAAAAGGCGACTACTCGGTGGTTTTGGCTTCTCTAGCGCGATAGGATAGGAATATGGTGCGCCCCTCAAACGACTATATTTCAGGCATTAAGAATGCTGCTTTCTGACTATCCAAGAAACATTGTCCACCTCAGCGCAACCGTGGACTCAGATGGAACAACTCCGCTAATTTTCTGGTTTTTTAACGGGCGAGTTGGAAAGCTGACGCTAGGTGAAGCTCAAGATCGCGCCGAAACGCTGTTTGCTGCTGCCATCTTTTCTGAGATTGAAGCGGAACTGAGCGCCAAAAGCTCTGTTCAATCGGAGTTATTGGAGGCTTTAAGCAACCTGAAACAGCCACTGCCGAGCGCGATCTCCACAGTTTTGGATGGTCAATCGGCGGTGGTTCAAGTTGATTGTTACGGCGAGCAAATTTGCTTTAATCCCGACCAGGCAAGAAGTCATGCGATCGCGCTTCTCGGCTACGTTAGCGGTTTAGGGCGGCGGGTGGCTTAGGGCGATCTTTAACATTTAGCGCTCTGCTAATAGCCCGCTCCTGCTGAGCCTTGGTGATGTGCTTGTGATAGGTCTGCGTGTGTTCTGTCACGGTATGACCCATCAGCCGAGCTGCGACCGTTGGCGGCAAACTAAAATCTACGCTCATTCTTACCGCCGCTCTGTGGCGTAAGTCGTAGGGGCCGAATGGGATGCCGTAGCGTTTAAACTGCCGACTCACCCGCTCGCCTAACCGCTGCTGCCGATAGGCTTTCTCAGCGTCGGTTCTTGGTAGGTGAATTTTGGTGAGATTCCACTCTTCTATCCACTCAGGATAAAAGAATTGCAACACACTGCGCGGGCCGGTTTTGCCCTGGTAAACCTCAAAGCTGTCACTCTCCCAGCCGCTAAAGAAGGCTTCATGTGGCCTCAGCGCAGCCGCCGCCAGGATGCCATAGACCCACTGCCAGCCCTTGTTTGGAATTTTGTAGTACCACGCCGCAATTTCTTCATCTGTCGGGAGCCGTCGGGGTTGCACTTTACTAGCGCTATAGCCGCCTCTGTATTGCAACAGATCGACTTCCACCCCGGCAAAATTAGCTAGGCTCTGAAGCTTGCAACAAGTCCGCAGCCGGACGCGCGTATTTCTAGGTTTAGAAAGGGCTTCTTGAATCAGCATTTCCTCAGTCAGCGATCGCTCCTGCGGGAGCTGCCGAAAAACCTGATGCCAGTTCTTTACCCAGGTTGCATCTTCTAAGGTGTGAGTCTCTTTGTAGTGCGTCTCAAACGCGCGCACGATCTCAGCCACCGAGCCAACGACGGTTCGTTCGTTCGACTGATAGAGCGACCAGTCAAAAAACCGAGGGTCTTTTCTGGTGGCTCGCCAAGCGGCAATGCGATCGCCTAACCGCCGAGCCTCCGCTTCTGCATATCGGATGCCTGAAACACTGTCGGTTTGGGAGACAGCAATTCTCTGTTGATAAGGCTTGCTGCTGGCCTTCCTTAGCCAGGGCTTAGGCGGCAGCGTGGCCACCATATAAACTCGCTCGCCCTCCTTCTTGAGCGCCACCGATATACCCTCCACCTTCAGTCGCTGGTTCACCGCCTCAATCGTGTATTTTTCTGAGCGCTTCACCATAGACCAACCCAGGCTTAAGACTAGGCTTAAACTTAACTAATATTAAGTAGATTAAACTAATATTTTAGACAATACAACAAAAGCCGCAAGAAGACTTAACCCCTCGCGGCTCAATGATTTCAATGTAATGGACGTACGCCGACTCGAACGGCGGACCTCATCGATGTCAACGATGCGCTCTAACCAACTGAGCTATACGTCCTTTATCACTCTTGTTAGGAGTGAATACTGAATATACCATAGTGCTTTGCATAGGCGCAATACTAGATTTTGGCTCGTGATCGCCGATGTAAAGTCACTAAAATAGTAACGATGTAGAGGCTACGTTCAACGAGTTTTATGTACTGGCAAGAAGTTTCTGGCAACTGGTTTTTAGTCCCGGAGCGGCCTCGGGCGATTATTCATTTTTTGGGTGGGGCGTTTGTGGCGGCGGCCCCTCATCTAACTTATCGATGGCTGCTAGAGTCGCTGTATCAGGAAGGCTATGCGGTAATTGCTACGCCGTTTGTCAATACGTTTGACCATGGCGCGATCGCTCAAGAAACCCGCATCACCTTCGAGCAGGGCCTCACCTATTTGTGCAAGCAGCGGCCCGAACTAGCAGGGCTGCCGATCTACGGATTGGGGCACAGTATGGGTTGTAAGGTGCATTTGCTAATAGGTAGCGAGGAGAGGGGCCGCCAACGGGCGGGAAATATTTTTGTTTCTTTTAACAATTTCCCAGCTCGTAAGTCTATTCCGATGCTGGAGCAAATCGTGCAGCTCGCGCCAGACTTTCAGCTCGATAAGCGCCTAGAGTTTACGCCTAGTCCGGAGCAAACCTTTGGCCTAATTGATACTCGATACGACACACCTTACAATTTGTTAGTTAAGTTCAGCAGCGACACAATAGATCAGACGCGCCCGCTGAGCGACGTTTTGGTGCGGCGCTTTCCCAACACAACGACCGTGAGGATTTTGAAAGGCAGTCATACTACGCCGATTGCTCAAGATGTGCAGTGGGAGGCCAGCAGTTCTTTTAGCCCGTTTGATGCGATTGGTCAGTTTGTAAAGCAAGAGTTCTATCGGGATATTAAGACGCTGCGCTCGGAGATTTTGTATTGGCTGTCGGGAGATTGATTTGAGACTTTTGGGCAAGGCCGATGTACATGACGCGATCGCTTCCCTGCTCAAAATCTACCTGAAACTGGCCGCTGCGCCAGTATTCTCGCAACCTCTGCCATTTGCCCAGTACGCCGCCGCCAAATAGGTCGAATCCGGCCATTGAAAGTGTTTCCATGCCCTGCTGTAACATGATTTTGCTGAGTTCTGTTGGGGTTACAAATTTACGCCAGTCGTGTATGCGCCGAGGGATTTGTCTGAGAATGTCTTCTAATAGCCAAATCATGACTAGCTTCGACTGCCAGGTGCGATTGATGGTGTCGAAGCAGAACTTCCCACCTGGTCGCAATACTCGGCTAGCTTCGGCCACTGTCTGCGCGGGACTCTCTACGTGCTCTAGCACATCGACGCAAACAACAACGTCAAACAATTCATTTTCGAAAGGGAGGGCTTCTCCTTTTGCCTGCTGATAGTGAATAGAGAGGCCGGTTTTTTGGGCGTGATAACTAGCAGCTTTAATGCAGGCAGACGACAGATCGATGCCGGTAACGACTGCGCCACGTTTGGTTAAAAACTCGCAGGTAAAGCCGCCACCGCAGCCGATATCTAGCACTTTGAGTCCTGTCCAATCGGAGATATAGCGGTCAAAAAACTGGAACCGTAAGGGATTTAGGAACGAGGATTATATAAAATCCATCGTTCCAGATACTAGAATGGGATGAATTC
>QBMC01000133.1 GCA_003242035.1 Nodosilinea foveolarum
CCGCACCCCCTGATCAAACACTGGCTAGGCGTAGCCCGCAGTAACACCACCCCCTCCCCCATCTTCCGCAGCGCCATGACCGAATTAGGCAGATGGCTCACCTACGAAGCCGTCCGCGACTGGTTGCCCACCCTCGACATGGACATAGAAACCCCGCTTCAGACCTGCCCCGCCACCTTCGTCGATCCAGAAGCCCCCATCGCCATCGTGCCAATTGTACGAGCCGGGTTAGCCCTTCTCGAAGGCATTCAAAGCGCCGTACCCACCAGCAGCACCTACCATCTTGGCTTTGCCCGCGACGAAAAAACGCTAGAGGCCCACTGTTACCTCAACAAGCTGCCAGAAAAATTTGCGCCTAATACTCGCGTGATTATTAGCGAACCGATGATGGCCACAGGCGGTACGATAATGGCAACCCTAGCCGAACTTACCCAGCGAGGAATCGACCCCGCGCTCGTTCGAATTATCTCCGTCGTCGTCGCGCCGCCTGCTCTACAAAAAATTGCCGAACACTACCCAACGCTAGCTGTCTATTCAGCCATTATTGACGAAGGCTTGGACGAAAACGGCTTTATTGTGCCCGGTCTGGGTGATGCGGGCGATCGCACATTCGGCACATAACGAGACAGGGTATTGAATATAGCTTTGGTACATTACGCTAAGAAAAACCTCCCATGAGCCAAAACAACTTTACCAGTGGATTCGTTGCCGGAGCCTTTTTAGGCGGCGTCGTTGGCGGCATTGTCGGCGTACTGGCCAGTAATCGACTACGTCAGAGTACACCCGACGAAGACTTTAGCCAGCTTTCAGAAGAAGAGCGAGATCGCTTGGAAAATGCCACCACCGAAGAGCGAATGGAAATTGCCAGACGCGGTCTCGAAGACAAAATTGCCCAGCTTAACACCGCCATTGAAGATGTACGCGGGCAAATGGGCGGCGTTAACAACGGTCAAAAAAGAGTAGATTACGTTGGATATTCCGCCGACTTGGAAAGTTAGGTGAGTCGAGTTGAGAGAATTGAACCGCTAGCTAGCTTGATCAGGCGTAGCTGGCTTAAGAGCGATCGCAAGTGAAATATCATCAGTTAGAATAAAAAGCAATATAATAGTCTCGACAGTTAGAGCGGATAACTATGGCCAACATTTCAACCATACTCTTTACAAGTTTGGTGACCTTTCTAAACTTTTACCTGGCGATCCTGTTCGTTCGTATTTTGTTGAGCTGGTTCCCCAACATCGACTGGAGCAATCCCTTCTTCAGCGCGATCGCGCAGCTCACCGACCCCTACCTCAACCTATTTCGCTCCGTTATTCCACCCATCGGCGGTCTAGATCTCTCAGCGATTCTAGCGATTATCCTGCTTCAGGTATTAGCGAGCGTCGTCGGCAGTTTGGGCAGCACAATCACCGCTATGGTCTATAACGCTTCTCTCGGTTAACTTAGGGCCAATCGACAAAAAGATAGGTCAAAGACATCGCAAAATATAAAAAGCCGCACTCAGATTTCTTCTGGCGCGGCTTTTGTTTTGCCTATTGATGCTTAAGATCCATTAATCTACTCATCAATCGAGCGATCCCAAGCCTGAAATCTTCTGACTTTGCTCGCAAACCCAGACGCCTTAAACTTCTCTAATCGTAAAGGTGCGGGCTGTACTGAAGGCACCGACACTCTAAAAGAAAAATCACTCTCGCCCGCAGGCACATACTCAATCCCACCTAGCCGGTAGCGATTCTTCATCACCGCATTGCCATCTGCATCAAAAATACGGCCAAAGATATCCGCATCCATAATGTCTTTGCCCGAATTATTTACCGCTGTCCCTTTAATCAGATAGCAAGTCGCCCGCATAGAAGACCCGCTCGCCGTTAAATTTTCTGCGTAGGCAGCATCAGCCGGACATTCCTCCGCGACTAAGTCCGTTAGCGCGACTTGAGTCAGTGCGTGAGCCGGTGGCGCACCCGATAGGAAGACCGTTAGAAAAGCGCAGCAGGCAATTGTTGCCGTAACAGACGCGCTCAGCCATTTAGAGAACAAAGAAGTCATAGGAAGTAATCGCCCAAGATCGCAAACGCCGAACAGCTTGGAATTATCTACCACTCAAAGCTATCTAGACACTAGTTTACCGCGAACGAGGGTGCCGCTCACTCAGATAATCCAGCAAAGTTTGACGCATTATTTCAACCGGGGCAGGCTGTCCGAGCCATATTTCTAACGCCGCTGCGCCTTGCTGTACCAGCATTTCTAAGCCATCAATGGCGATCGCCCCCACATCACTCGCCTGCTGTAAAAATAGTGTCGGTCTAGGTGTATAGATCAAATCGTAGGCGATCGCCCCTTCCCCCATCAGCCCCACCTGCTGCTCGCTCAAAGGCGAAGCTGCCACCTGTGGATGCATCCCCATCGGCGTTGCGTTTACCGCCAGTCCAGCTTTGGGCAAATAGTCGTCCATTTGGGACCAGTTAACTGATCGCAACCGAGCCGCAATATCTGGAGAAGCTTTCCAGCTTTCAATAAATTGCGCTAGTTTATGGGGCGATCGCCCCACCACCCAAATCTCCGGACAGCCCAACTGAGCGCAAGCCGCCACCACCGCCCGCGCCGCGCCGCCATTGCCCAACACCATCGCGGGCAACTCAGCCCAATTTTTATCTAGCGACTTCAGCGGAGCCAAAAAACCAACCGCATCGGTATTCGTCCCGTGCCAGCAGTCATCTTTGCGCCATACCGTATTCACCGCGCCCATCGCCTGCGCAACTTCGCTTACCTCATCTAGCAGCGGCAGAATGCTTTGCTTGTGCGGAATGGTGATGTTGAATCCGCGCAGACCCATAGCGGCAAAACCGTCGAGGGCGGCTTTCAAATTGTCAGGGTGAATGGGGAAAGGGAGATAGGCGTAGTCAGCGTTTAGATGGGCGATCGCCGCATTATGCATCAGCGGCGAAAAAGAATGCTCCACCGGATAGCCAATCACCCCGAGCAGCTTCGTCGTTCCCTTAATTACCATCGCTAAACCTGACTGCAAATCTCGCTATTATCTAATAAGTAGACCATCACAGTAAACCGCTAGGTCATCGCTATGCCTTCGCCCTTTCCAGGAATGAACCCCTATTTAGAAAATCCTGGTATGTGGGCAGAAGTTCATAACCGACTGATTGTGGCGATCTCGATTGCGCTAGCCCCAGCGCTACACCCAAAGTACTACGCCGCGATTGACAAAAGAACCTATCTCGATACGCCAGAAGATAGCATTCTCATTGGGATTCCCGACGTTTCAATTGCCTCTGAGCGCAATTTGGAAAACCGTAGCATTAGCAAACAATCAACATTAACGCTGTCTCAGCCAGAAGTGGTGACTCTTCCCTTTCCCGAAGAAGTCACCGAGAGATACTTGGAGATTCGAGAGGCTAAGACAAATGCTGTCATCACAGCGATAGAGATTTTATCGCCCAAGAATAAAAAGAAAGGAGAAGGGAAAACAACCTATCTAGAAAAGCGACAGCGGGTTTTATCAACCCAAACGCATTTCATTGAAATCGACTTACTCAGAGGCCAACCACCCATGCCGGTAATTAGCAAAAACCATACCGACTACCGCATTTTAGTAAGCCGCAGCAACACTAGGCCCAAAGCAGAACTCTACGGATTCAATCTCTTTGATCCTATTCCAACCTTTGCGGTGCCTATTCAATCCGGCGACACAGAACCTCAACTCGACCTCAAAAAACTGATAGACGAAGTGTACGACCAGTCTGGATACGGATTTAGGCTGGACTATCAACAGCCGGTTAAACCAGCGCTCACCGCAGCAGAAAAGCAGCAGGTGAAGGAAATACTTTCTAGCGATCGCTAAGGCTACAAGGAAGTCAAAGTCTGTACCGTCAAAACCTGCGGCGGCGTCGAATCAGCCGGATATAGCAAATCGACCTGGACTGTACGAGTCTCTTGTGGCGCGAGCATCACCGTCGCCAGCGCATCGCTCTGCTGCCCGCGCTTTTGCACCAGATGAATATTGCGAATTTGCGGAAAGCCCTCGTCGCTCCGATAGCGCACCTGCACCGGCCCTCTAAAAAAGGTCTGCGGCGCTTCCTCCGCAAAAAATCGCAGCCCGCCCGCACTCAGCTCATCTTCCTTAATCGCCGTTTGCAAAGCCACCGAAACTCGCTGCGGCTCCTCAGTCGAATTGTGCAACGGCAGCGTCAGGCTATAGCGCACTCCGTAATTGCCATGTGCCTGATAAGCCGTATCGGGATAGCGCACTATCATCGGCGCACTTTGTATCTGTCCGGTGCCCATTTTACCGCCTACCAACAGACTAATCCCGTAGGAAAAAGCTTCGCCTACTGCTGGAATCGTCAGCAGATCAGAAGCGTTATTATCCGTTAGCGTAGTCTGCCACTGCGATCCCCGCGAGACTCCCGCCACACGACCGTAGATCAGAGGCTCGTTAGCTTTTATTGGCAGAGGGGTTGGAATGCGATCGCGCGGCCCCGCCAAACTCCCCTCCCGTAAAATCTGCTCCCAAGACGCCAAACTCGGTGGACTCTCTTCTCCATTTTCATCTAAACCCACAAACTGAGACAGGCTCGCCACATACACCGGCCCGCTACTCTCCAGCTTCACCAGCGTAGAACGTCCGTTAATCGGCTGCGCCAGCGCCCGAATCGGAATTGGCTGGTTCATCAAAAGCTCGCTCTCACCGGGCGCAATCGTTATCACCGCCGGAAAAATATTCTGACGTCTCCCCTGTAAGATATCGCCCATCGCTCGGCTACCTGGCCCCGCAAACACCGGCCTCAGCACACTAAACGGCACAAAACTTGGCAGCGGCACAAACGGCGCATCCGGCTGGCTCAAATAGCTTGCGCCCGTCAATACTCGCACCGTCACCGGCTCGGCGCTCGGATTGTGCATCAGCACCCCAATGTACAAGCTGTCTAGCAGCTCAGGCACTTCCGCATCATAATCCAGCGCCTTGTAAACATGATGCGCAAATACATCAAAGCGTCCATTGAAGGGAAAGTTTAGATGAGCTTCTGGAGCGGACATTCCGGCCGGTGGAAAAGTAGAGAGCAAAATCCCCGGCTCAGCCACCAGCTCAGGGCTGTTGCTGTTAAAGACCGGTACATTATCTAGCTCCCCAGGCAACGGTCGTACCGGCTGCTCAATCACAATTTCCGTCGGTGTACCGTCAGGAGCCTGCGCCACCCCTTGCGAAGCTAGCACTTGCGGTGTCATCAAAAGCGTCGTAAGCCAGACCAACATAAGCTACTTTTCCATCATCAAAGGCAGTAACTTATTCTCTCCGAAGGTCGGCAACAATCCTGTTTTTTGCAACATCACTCAAAGCGAAGCAACCATAGAAACCTTAGTCTGCAAACTGGCTGTATTGCAGCCTTCAGAAACCGTAGAAAGACTCTCTGACCGTGGCTTGTGAGCCTCTAACTGAAAGTATTTAAGCATTATCTCAAGGTCTTGGGTAACACCGGCTAAAAATGTTGAGACTTGTTCTTGGTGAGTATCGCCTTGCAGTACGCTATCTAGCTGCAAAAAATAGCCGTGGTCGCCATCAATATCCTCAACTACATACGCTTTCGACTGAGACAACAGCCGGTTCAAACAGTCGGCATGTCGCATCGCCGTTGAGATAGAAACAGCAGGCGTTGCCGGAAAACAATAGTTAATTTTAGAGAGTAAACATGCCGATTCCTCAACCCGAACAGTTCGCAGCAAACAGTTAATAGAAAAGGCTTCATCGTGGACATCGGCATCGCAGCGATGGGTTAAAGCAGTGGGTTCAGCATTGAGGCTCAAGTCAGAGCGAAGAATAGGTAATTTCATGACAGAAACAAGTGACACAATCTAATCGAGGAACGCTGCACTGATAGTGCCCGAACATATCAAGAAAAATTGCAACGTTGTGAAAGTCTCACTAATGGTCTACGCCTGATGGTCTACGCCTGATGGATAAAGCCTTACTCAAAACCACGGCTCTTTATCTGATCTTGCTGTATTGAACTCAGAAAACACACCCAAAATGTATCACTCGGATACTTTATTGAGCACTGAGTGCATGTCGGATTGAATCAAAGCTTGAGTTGACGCACTAAGCACTGGCACATGGACAAACAAACAAGGCGTTGCGTTGGCGGAGCCTCTCCGGTGGAGAATTGCCTGCGCCTGAATTGCCTCTAATACCCGGTAATAAAGCGTATTACAAACATAATCACCCGCGTCATCGCTAATCTTGCTGAGCCGCGTATCCATTAGCAAATCAGCTAAATTCAGGCAAGTCTGCAAATTCTGATCAGTCCCTTTACCCTGCTGCTCTAAAGACAGATAAGCCCGCTTTTCAGCCATTCCACAGCAAACAACCGCGCGAGGTCGAAATCGGTACATCGCATTAATGACCCGAATCGGCGCGATCGCAAAGCTAACCGGCACCTGCGACAGCCAAATTGTCCGCTCAGGAAGCTGTCCGGCGGCTGACATCGCCGCTATCAGGTCGTGAGAGGAATTTGAGCTTTGGTGCGATCGCCAAGACCTAAACGAGGTAATCAGCAATGGGCCTCGGGTCGCCAGTTGGGGGTCACGCGATAATTGTTTTCCTTTTGTCATCAAATGCGGTGAGTAAAACCCCACCTACCGTTCTATATAATGAGGGCAATTCACTAGAGGCAAGCGCGCCTGATGACCACAATCGCCGTTATTGACTACGACATGGGCAACCTGCACTCCGCCTGCAAAGGGTTAGAATTTGCCGGGGCAACCCCCATTATCACCGACGACGTTGCCGAAATGGAGCGAGCAGACGGCGTTGTTCTCCCTGGCGTCGGCGCATTCGACCCGGCTATGCAGCATCTGCGATCGCGCAACCTAGTCGAACCCATCCACCGCCTTGCCACCAGCGGCAAACCCTTTCTAGGCATTTGCATTGGCCTACAGCTCCTCTTCGAAGGCTCCGAAGAAGGCACAGAACCGGGCATCGGCGCTTTTCCAGGCACCATCCGCAAATTCAAAAAAGAACCCGGCATCACCATTCCCCACATGGGCTGGAACCAGCTACAAATTACTCAGCCCAACTGCCCCCTCTGGAAAGACATGCCGCCAGCAGCCTGGGTTTACTTCGTTCACTCGTACTACGCCGAACCTACGAATCCAGCCATCAACGCCGCCACCGTTACCCACGGCAGCCAAACCGTCACCGCCGCCGTCGCCACCGGCAACCTAATGGCCGTCCAGTTTCATCCCGAAAAGTCTTCCACCCCCGGCCTGCAAATTCTCAGCAACTTCGTCAGCCATGTTCGAGCCACGCAGAAGCAGCCGGTAGCCATTTAACTGTGAAGCCCTATCAAAAAGTTTCTATTCAAGAATGCGGCGAACCTCTCGTAGCGATTCCACTGGCGAAATTTGCCGTAGTTTCACCTCATCCTTACGCAGCACTGGGCGCACCTTACGGCCAGTTCTCGCCCTACTTTCTACGGCAAACCGTCGTCGAAAAACTACTTCAGGCCCAGACTCACTTGCAAACCCAAAAACTCGGCTGGCAGCTACAAATATTCGACGCCTACCGCCCCATATCTGTTCAGCAGTTTATGGTAGACCACACGTTCGCTCAGCTAGCGAATGCAGCAGGGTTAAATCCTCAGAACCTGGATGAATCAGAGAGATCGCGCCTACAATCCCAAGTCCTAAAATTCTGGGCCGCCCCTAGCCCTAATCCTCATACGCCACCTCCCCATAGCACAGGAGCAGCCGTCGATCTCACTTTAATAGACAGCGGCGGCACAGTTGTAAATATGGGGTCAGCCATTGACGAAATATCACCGCGATCTTATCCTAATCACTTCGCTAGCGACCCTAACCCCAACGCCAGTCAATATCACCAAAACCGCCAGCTACTGAGCAACGCCATGAGCGCCGCCGGGTTTAGCCAGCATCCTAACGAATGGTGGCATTTCTCCTGGGGCGATCAGCTTTGGGCCTATCAAAAAGGGGGCAGCGCGATCGCCCAATACGGCAACGCCCACCCCCTCTCGCCTATTTCCATCTCGCCCTAATCAGCTACGACAGCGCCGCCGCCAGATCCTTTTCCAGCTTCAGACAATTGCGATCGCCCCCCACCTGCAACTGATACTCCACCCGATCCATAATCCGGTGCAAAATCAGCCAGCCATAGCCCCCCTCCTGAAAATCTCCCGGCTCAGGAGCCGCATACTCCTGGATATTAAACCCCTCTCCTTGATCCCAAACTTCCAAAGAGAGATTGTTATTAGTCATCTCAATGCGAATCAAAACAGGCAGCTCAGGCTTCTCATTATGGGCATGACGAACAATGTTGGAATAAACCTCCACCACCACCAGCCGCAGTCTTTTCTCCACCTGGCTCCAATCGATCTCCGCATCAATCTCTAGCTGAAGAGACTCCAGCAGCCAATGCTCAACAATCGCCATAAACCGCAAGTCACTGGGAACGGTTAACTCAGTTTTCAACATGACGTCACCTCCAGTGACAATATAGTTTGGTCATCTTCTTGTTCGCCCTCAGGCAAATGGATATAAGCGAGCAAATTGTCTAGATCTAGCTCCGCTGGTTGCTGTTGTAAAAAGTCCCACAGCCCCTCCTGATTGAGCATAGAGCAGCTACCGCTACCTCGACAGGTCGGCACCGTCGCCTCCGTAATGCCATCACTCGTCAGCAAAACCACATCGCCATCCGTTAGCCTCAGCTCTCCCGAAGTCGCCTTCCAATCAAGCAAAATACCCAGCGGCACCCCCCTTACATCCAAATAAGTAGGCTCTACCGCTTTCTCACTAACAATACTATTACCCGAGCGACTAGCCACAACCGCCATCTCCCGATTAGCCACCAAGCTCCGATGAGACCACACCACCGGATACACATGGCCAGCGTTGGCATACACGAGCTGCCCAGTTCTCTTGCTATAGCGAATCAGCGCCATGGTAATAAAGTAGTTGTTGCTCATCAGGTCATTCGCTAAGCTCTCATTTAAATTGCTCATCACCTTGTGCGGATCGGGAGACTTCTCTTGAGCCAGTTCCCGACGCAGCACCGAAATAGCGCTAGCCATAAACAAAGCTGCCGGTACGCCCTTACCCGAGACATCGCCAACCGCCAGCCAAATATCGCCTTGCGGGTGCATAAACACCTCAAAGAAATCGCCCCCAACCTCACGGGCGGGCTGGCAGCGAGCCTGAATTTTAATACCCGGAATCTCTGGCCAGCTTTGATGGAGCAAATTGCTCTGAATTTTTCGAGCCACCTCTAGCTCAGCCCGCATCTTCATAGACTGAAGATGTATTTGCTGATAAAGTTTGGCGTGAGAAATAGCCAGCGCGACCTGTCCAGCCACATGCTGCAATAGCTCTACGGCACTACTTGTCCACCCTTGGTCATCATTGACTTCATCTCTCATTTTATAGAGACAAATAGTCGCGATAACTCTGTCATTGTCTAGCAGCGGAACAACAATTCTTTCCGCCTTTTGTTCTTCGACAGTAACCGTCTCAGCCGTAATTTCCCTGGCGATTGGAGGCGTAGGTAAGCTGCCCAAGTCTGCACAAAAAACAAACTGACCATCTGGTCTCTCAGCCCGATAAACAACAGGTTCAGGAGACACCTGCACACTCGTTGCCAAGCTAGCCGGATAGATCACCGTCAAATCTGCCTCAAAGGCTGCGCCCAACGCCTCAACAACCGTCTGCAAAGTACTGTCGTAATCGAGCGATCCACGAACAGCCGACATAATGTCATTGCTAAGCGACTCTTGCTGAAGGGCACGACTGAGCGATCGCGTTCGCTGCTTAATTACCCGGTAAGTTTCAGATGCCTGAGCCACCACCACCTTCAGTTTTTTAACATTCCATGGCTTAGTAATGTACTTAAATACCTTGCCGGAGTTAATGGCCGAGACCAAATCTTCCACATCGGTGTAGCCAGTCAATACCATCCGAATGGTGTCTGGAAAGCGCTCGACCGTTCGGCTAAGCAGCTCAGTCCCATTCATCTTCGGCATTCTCTGGTCGGAGATAATGATGGCCATCTCTCCTTTTTCGTCTAACAAATTCAGTGCTTCTGCGCCGCTAGTCGCTTTGAAGACCACAAAGTCTCGGCGAAAAGTGCGATAGAGCAAGTCCAGATTATCAGACTCGTCATCGACGACGAGCAGCTTGAGTTTTTCTTCCATTCTTGGGTGTCTGCGTTGGCTGACAAAGGATACCGGGGCATACTGGGGCCATTATTTAACCGTATTGGCTTGGAGGCATAAACTTAATGTGCCCGACCAACCAAATTTGATAGCGCTGATGCCCACCGCATCAGGAAAGATCTATGATCTCTTTTTTACATCGTCCTACTTATACTCAAAACAACCGCTGGCAACAAACAGCTTTAATAGCGCTGAGTCTGGCTTCAGGTGTGACCTTTGTTAGCTTGGGTTCGTTACCTGCTTACGCCCAAAGAACAGCGCAATTTGATCTTGATAGTGCCATTTGCAACAATGAATGGGGCGAAGCCATGGACATTGTTAGTACGCTGATAGGCAGCGATCACACCAGCAGCAGCGATCACACCGCCCTCCTGACCCTCCGTAGCCAATTCACCCAATATCGGGCCGAAAATACGGTTGTGGTGCGGGCCGAAGCTTGCGATCGCGCCAACCCTTACACATTAGAAGCACCCGCCTCCAAAACCGCTCAAACCGGCACACCGTTAGGATGGGAAGGCGCAGTCGCCACTCAAAACCAGTTTTCTACCAGTATTATCACTCAAAGCGTACCGTTCTCGCTGCCGGTCGAAGTCGGCAACGTAGCCGGACTCACGCCAGCCAATCCGGTCGATCTGAGCTTGGGACTCAACGTGGTTTCCGGGCAGGTCGGCACCGGACATCAGGTCTACAGCTTCGTTGCAGGACTAGGCGATTCGCTCACAGCCAATCTCAACGTCACCCAGGTCATGACGGGGACGCTCTACACCAGCGACGATTCGCAGCTATTTATATTTGATAAAAACGGAAAACTCATGGCTGCTGCCGATGATACCGATGGTCAACAGTCTCGCATCAGCGAACTAATAATGCCTAAAACAGATGTTTATTTTGCCGTCGTCACCACCTACAACAACGATCCTATTCTTAACCGAGATGGCTATCTTACTGGCTGGCAAGACAACGGCGGCGGTCGGTTTGACTACACGCTAACGCTCTCGGGAATCACTCGAACAGGCGCATTAATTCGAGAATAAAGATAGAGATAGCAAACGTTGCAGATGCAGAAAAAGGCTCAGGGTTATTTTATGCTCTGAGCCTTTTATTTTGATAGGAGAACGAACCTTAGCTTACATTGCGGGTTGATGAGTAAGCGTTGCGATCACCATCAACAAGCCAGACAGCCCGAGTCTTTGCACAACTGAAATTTTCACCGTCGTCGGGTGTAGAACTGAGAGAGTAAACTCGTAAGCAGAACTCTTTATCCTCCAGCGTCACTATTCAAACCCTTCAAGCCTCAGCACCCACTCATCCACGAAGCACTAGCGCCTTCTCATAAACTCATTCGCCATTCATTTTTCTAGTCAGCCCGCCCAGCAAAATAGCAGCAGCCATCAGCAATAGCCCTACAGCAACTTAAACTCATCATGAACCCTCTAAAAAATCGCGTCCTTTGCCTCACATCAAACCAGCGCATCCAGTCAGCCACCGCATCAGCGCTATCTATATGGTTTAGTGTTTCAAGATCCTGCCGCCACAGTCTCAAAATTACGATCTTCTTTTTGCTCGGCACCCTGCTTCTATTTGCAGAACCCGCCCTCGCCCAGGCCAGTTCAGAAGCGTCCGGCCCCTTCTCCTTCATCGGTCAAATTCAACAGCTACTCGTTGGCTTAGTCGAATGGATCGATAGCCTTGGCGCTATTGGCTCCCTTGTTTTCATCCTGGCTTATATTGTCGTTACCGTCTCCTTTTTACCGGCCTCCGTCGTTACCTTGGGCGCAGGCTTCGTCTTCGGCGTCGTTCAAGGCTCCATTCTTGTCTTCATCGGAGCCATGCTAGGAGCCACCGCCGCCTTCCTCATCGGTAGATTCGTCGCCCGCGATTGGGTTGCCAAAAAAGTTGCCGACAACCAATTTTTTAGCGCTTTAGATGGGGCGATCGCCGACGAAGGACTCAAGCTTATTTTCCTCATTCGCCTCTCCCCTGTCTTCCCCTTCAACTTACTAAACTACGCACTGGGCCTAACTAAAGTCACCCTCAAAGACTACGTACTCGGCACCACCGGCATCATTCCCGGCACCATCATGTACGTTTATCTCGGCTCCTTAGTCGGCGATTTGGCCATGCTCGGCACCGGCGAAGCCCCCTCTAACCCAGTCATTAGCTGGATCATCAAAATTCTCATCTTCGTCACCGTTGTCGCCATCACGTTCTACATTACTAAAATCGCGCGCAGAGCGCTTAAAGAAGCCGTTCCGGAAGCTTCATAACGTAAATTATTTATGTTCTTCTCATCTTTCAGCCGACAAAGGCGGCAACCATCTTAAAACAATCATCATTTCTGCTTTAGAGAGAATTAGCCATGGCCGTTCAAACAAGTTTTAATCAAACCGATATCACAACGCCTGTAGCTCGCAGAGTAGCGGTCGTTTTACTGCTCACTCGGCTTAGCATA
This sequence comes from Nodosilinea foveolarum, assembly GCA_003242035.1. Lineage (GTDB taxonomy): Bacteria > Cyanobacteriota > Cyanobacteriia > Phormidesmidales > Phormidesmidaceae > Phormidesmis > Phormidesmis foveolarum. The sequence continues at coordinate 12,679 of QBMC01000133.1, forward strand.
TTCATTACCTTTCTCATCTGGGTAATTGACAAGTTTGCTCGGCCTGACCACGCTACCGCTGTTATTCAAGCATTTTATGGTCTGGGGGGGGTGTAATTAAAAGTGGCATTATTGCTCAAGCAACATCGAGAGATAAGTTCTCCCAGTAAGCGTGCCAATCTTGATTTTCTCTTAATACCCGCAGCGCCAGCATGTCCCATGCCTTCTCAACAGTCCAC
>QBMC01000134.1 GCA_003242035.1 Nodosilinea foveolarum
TCAGTTTGCAGGCAGCATCTCGAAAGGTGCTTTTGACTTTTGCTTCGAGCACTAGACCCCTGGCCGAGATACGTGTAATTCTCCCCACATCGGCCCAGAAGCATTGGTATGAGAAGGTTTCAGATCTGAGGATCTGGGTAGTACAGCCTTTTGAGCCGCTGAAGTCACGGTTTGCTGTTACAGAGAATGCCCAAGACTCTGTAGCCTTTTCAGCAAGAGCGGTTTTGCCTTATAAAAGCAACGTCTATAGGAGCGTATTAAGCGCCTGCTTAGCGACTGACTCTGCTCGTCTAGACGTTACTTTCTGATAGCGCAGCGTGGTCTGGATACTCTCATGCCCCATTAAGGCTCTCAGCTCTTCAATACCCATCAAGCCGACGCGCTCAGTCGCAAAGGTATGACGCAAGTCATGCAACCGAGTGCCTTTGAGATCAGGATAGGGGACAATCAGCCTCTCCCAGCACTGATGAATGCGACGGTAGCTAATGCGAGACGTTTCTAAAGAGATCGGCTGCTGAGCCGTAAAGAGCGCCGTGCTACGAGGATATCGCCCATCATGAATGTATTCAGAGAGAGCCTTGGCAGTATCTTGAGAGAAAAAACACCACCGTTGTTTATTTCCCTTTCCCAACACTTGAAATCGTTGTTCTTCAAAGTCAACGTCATCAAGGTTTAATTGCAGCACTTCTGAAATACGAGCACCGCTACGATGCAACAAACTAATGATCGCCTTCATGCGCGTGTCCAGGTCAACAGCCCGATACAGGCACTTAAGCTGAGACTCATTAAGATAGCGAATCGTATCATCAGATGTGTGCTCGCCCTGCTGTGGGTCAGGCTTTGGCTGTTTCAGTCTGGCAATCGGATTGGCTTTCAAATAGCCTTTTTCAACCGCAAAGTTAAACAGCGCCTGTACCGTAGCCTGATGCTTTCTCCGAGTCGTATAGGCAAGATGACTCAGGCTCTGTAAATACTCGACGACTTCGCTGCGTTCCAACAAATTAATGGGCCAACTGCCGTAGCCTGAGAGCAAGGGCGTGAGGGTTGATTGATAAGCCTTAAGCGTTCCTTTTGCCAGCCCAGGGCGCTGTAGAAATTGAGTGGCTACGGTTGCTAGTGTAGGAGACGCCATTAAGACAATCTGAAAGTATCGGCAGTCGCTTGCATCGGCTCTACGATAGCACTATTAAATATGTCTGAAGGTGAACTTTATTGTCTACTGTAGATGCTCACCAGCTACCAAAAGCCCAAGAATCCCTGGCTGATTATGTGAACCGGCAGCGCGAAGCCCTCGGTTTAAGCCGTATCGCCCTCGCTGAGCGAGCAGGCATCCATAAGCAAAGCCTGGGCAAAATCGAACGCGGTCAAACGCAAACGCTGAACCGTCGAACGCTCAGCAGTTTATCTCAGGCGCTCCAGGTGCCGATTGATTATCTAGATGCCGTCGCCCGAGGACAGGCAGGCACGCTCGGCCCCTCACTCAAGTTTTGTCCACAGTGCTGGCAGGCGGGCACTGCGCCAGATCCGATTTGGACAGATGCCCGCTCTCAATTTTGCTTCATGTGTGGCAGTGGCTTGCAGGACTCCTGTGGCGCTTGCGGAGAGCCGCTGCACTCCTTGACCTTTCGGTTCTGCCCTCACTGCGGTCAGCCCTATAAACGAGCAGTCGCTGCGGTTGATTCTTAGTCTCTCCTATTACCTTTTCGGAAGCGTTTCTCCACCTTGCTATGACCGCTCTAAACCGCACGGCATACCCTTATTTCAAGCAGTCTCCTGACCGAGAAGAACTGACTGAGCTGTACACGCCTACCGCTGCTGAGCTAGCGCTAGCTGAGAAACGAGTGCGATTGGTGTCGAACCGGCTAAGCTTTCTAGTACTGCTGAAGTCGTTCCAACGCCTGGGCTATTTTCCTCACCCTGAAGTCATTCCCGAAGTTGTCATCTCTCACATTCGGCAGCGGCTTGAATTAGATGACACAGTGACGGCGCTAGCCCCTGAGAATTCTCGTTATCGCTACCATCAGATCATTCGCAACTACCTTCAGGTCAAACCCTACAGTAGCGTTGCAAAGCAGGTGGCCGCCAAAGCGATTGAAGCCGCCGTCGGCGTGATGGATCACCCGACTGACTTGATCAACGTGGCGGTTGAAACGCTAGTCAAAGAAAGCTATGAGCTGCCTGCTTTCAGTACGCTAGAACGACTGGCCAAGCATCTGCGAGCGACCAATCACACGGAGCTATATCGGCAGGTTTCAAGCCAGTTGGATCAAGACGAACGCGACTACCTGGATGGGTTGATTGCACAACCTGATGCTGAGGTGAAGGCGTTGCTCAATCGGCTCAAGGCCGCGCCGAAGAGCGAGAAGCTGACCCATTTGGTTCGACTGCAACAGACTTTTGATGAGCTGATGTCATTTGGCGATGCGCAGCGCTTGCTGAAGGACGTTAATTTGCTCAAGCTCAAACATCTAGCCGCCTACGCCAAGACTTTAGATATCGCTGAGTTTCGAGATATTAACGTGGCCAAGCGGCGGACGTTGTTGCTGTGCTTGCTCTACCGAGTGCAGGTAAAAATGCGAGATCATCTCGTCGAGATGCTGCTCAAGCGAATGAAGAAGATTGACGCCAGTGCCCGCAGGCGTTTGGTTGAACTGCGAGAGAAACATCTGGCACGTACAGAGCGGTTACTGGGACTCTTCAGCCAAACCTTGAGTGTCGCCAAAACAGAGACTAAACCCGTGCCGTTTCATCGGTCGATGCAGACGCTATTGAGTGCAGAGGGGGGAGCCGACGCACTCTTGGTTGAATGTGAAGAGGTCAGAGCTTACAATTCTGCAAATCATCTATCGCTGATGTGGCGGTTCTACTCACCCTTTCGGCGGCGGCTGTTTGACCTATTGCGCCTACTTGATATCCAATCAGCCAGTGAGGACTCAATACTGATGGAGGCGCTGGCGCTGGTCTTGGCTCATCAGCACAAGCGGCACAAGCATTTGCCAGCAGAGATTGACGTGAGTTTTATGAGCGGGGCGTGGCGTCAATTAGCGATCGCTTCCGTGAATGGTCAACAGATGCTGGTGCGCCAGCATTTAGAAGTCTGCGTCTTTGCGGCGTTGGCAGTGGCGTTAAAGACCGGCGATGCCTACGTCACAGGTTCAGAAGAGTATGCCGACTTCCGAGCGCAGCTATTGCCCTGGGATGAGTGCGAGCAATCAGTCGCAGAGTACTGCGAGCAGTTGGGTATTCCAGCGACGGATGACGGATTTGTCGAACATCTCAAAGCCATGTTGGTAGAGCGCTCTGCCGAGGTGGATAGCAAATTGCAAGGTGACGACCAGCTCTCCTTTAACGAAGAAGGAGATCCCGTTCTCAAGAAGGTGGCCGCCGCGCCGATTCCAAAGGATGCTGATAAATTCGCGGCTGCCTTAGATGAGCAGATGCCCGAGCGCACGGTGCTTGATATCTTGTGTAACGTCGAGCACTGGCTAAACTGGACACGGCACCTTGGCCCACTCTCAGGCTCTGAGCCAAAAATCGCAGATGCACCAGAACGCTATATTTTGACCGCCTTTGCCTATGGCTGCAATTTAGGGCCGACTCAAACGGCGCGGCATGTGCGGGGGCATACGACCTATCACCAGCTCTCATACGTTAATCGGCGGCACGTCAGTGCAGACACCTTGCAGCGGGCGATCTGCGACATCCTCAACGCCTACCATAACTTGGACTTACCCAAGTGCTGGGGTACGGGTGAGAAGGCCGCTGCCGATGGCAGTAAGTTTGAAACCTACGAGAACAATCTGCTCTGTGAATATCACATTCGCTATCAGGGCTATGGCGGCATTGCCTATCACCATGTCTCTGACCAGTACGTGGCCCTGTTCACGCACTTCATTAGCTGTGGGATGTGGGAGGCGGTCTATATTCTCGATGGCCTGATTAAGAATAAGTCCGATATTCAGCCCGGTATCCTCCATGCGGATACGCAAGGTCAGTCATCGCCTGTCTTTGGCCTCTCTTATTTAATGGGCATTGACTTAAGGCCGCGCATTCGCAACTGGAGTGATCTCAAGCTGCTCAAACCGGCAGCGAGTAGTGCCTACGAGTTCATTGAGCCGCTGTTCAAGGGCGTGGCTGACTGGGCGCTGATTAAAACCCATTAGACCTCTTGCATAATTACTTTTGTGATATGCTAGTGAGTTTTAAATAAAAGAGCCTTTTCCTGCACTGTGAGGATGGCCCTTGCTAAAGGGCCGATATTAAAGGAATTCGGCAAAACCTACAATAATACCATTAAATCTATTATGCAAGAGGTCTATTGGAAGGACTTGATGCGGGTGATGCTTTCTATCAAAGCGGGTAAGCTGATGCCTTCTACGCTGCTTAAAAAGCTCAATAGCTATAGTGGCAAGAGCCGTCTATACAAAGCGTTTCAAGCGCTAGGCAATGTCACTCGGACGCTGTTCCTCTTGCGCTATGTTTCTGAGCCAGAGCTGCGGCAGGAGACGACCGCTTGCACCAACAAAGTGGAACAGTTTAATCAGTTTGTTGACTGGGTGTTCTTTGCTAAAGCGGGGGTAATCACAGACAACGACCCATTGGAGCAGGAGAAGCGTCTGCACTATCTCGATTTGGTGGCCAATGCGATCATTTTGCAGAATACCGTCGATCTCTCGCAGGCGATTCAGACCGTAAGCGATCAAGGCTTTCCGATTACGCCGGAGCTACTCGCGGGTCTCAGTCCTTATCTCACCAGCAAAATCAAGCGCTATGGCGATTACATCCTGGATTTATTGACCAAACCCTTGCCGTTAGAGGAGATCATGGCTTGGCCGATGCGCTTCTCTACTCTAAGTACTGCTGAGTAGTACAGCCTGAAACAACTGATATATCCTCATCTCAGGGCGATGTGGGGAGAATTACACGTATCTCGGCCAGGGGTCGTGTAGTCTCTGAACGGAAAGCTAAACTTGCGTCAGTTAACAGAAATAGCGCAGGAATCCTTTTTATCAAAGCTGCGCTCATAAGCATGGGAAAGAAAGGGCAATCGCCTTCTAGCGAGCCTTCAACCTTTGACAACCAACTTAGAGTGGTCTGCTATCAGAAAGCTGACGTTTTACAAACCAGATCATAATGGGTGGTAGCAGCAACCACTGCAAGAGTGGCAGTAGCCCAGTGCCTAAGAAGGGAAGCGTCGGCATGAAAGCAGCATATTCCCACCGCTGAAGCACTCCGGTCGCTAGGGCTTCCAAAACCACTGTTATGATCACGCCGACAAAGATGAAACTAGTAAGTTGCCAGCGGCTTGGTTGACGAAACCACTGACGCGACTTGGCTATGGCTGCAACCACCCAAAGGGCTATGAGCGAAATGGCAGCGTCCCCTATCGTAGCCAGTGTGCATTCTCTAATCATGTCAAAGTAGGAAAACTCAGAGGGAAGCTGATAAAACGGCATCTGTTGAATTTCCCAAAAGAAATTCAACAGAAAGGAAAAGAGGCAAAGATTCCACTCTGGTAGATCGAGCCAACGGAAGCAACGAGTAGCTCTTAAAGGCTTTGGCATAGGATGCCCCAGTCACTCCTGGAGATGGTTTTCATATTGGGGTATGGTAATGCTCACTGAACAGCGAGCAGAAGCGCAAGTTTACCAACGCCACCCCATTTTGACGTTGGAAAAGAATTCAAGTTCTGTTGGCTGTAGTCATAGTAGATGACTGGGAGGGGCTGCGGACCGCACTGACTGCGATTACCCCAGCGCTTGCCAAGTCTTGCCGCCATCTTGAGATTGAAAAACCTTATTATTTTCGTTGACAGCGTAAAGCATTTGAGGATTATTAGGGGCGCTCGCCACTTTCAAAAGTACACCTCCTGTTTCAGTCCACAACTTCTCCCACGCCTCGCCACCATCTGTACTTCGATACAGCCCCGGCTCAGATTGAAGCAGTCGATATCCCAACATCACGGTGTTGCTCCCTTCTTTCAGCAGAGCTAAACCTACGATCGGTGCATCTTGTGTACCAGGCACAACAGTCCAATCGTTGCCGCTATTGGTACTTTCATACAAACCTGCTTGAGTCGCAGCAAAGACATGTTCAGCGTTCTGTGGATCAACAACCAGGTTGAAGGGTGCATCTGCTAAGCCGGTCATGCGGGGTTGTGTCCAAGTTTTACCACCGTCTGTGGAGAAGTGTAGTCCTTGTGCGCCAGAGGCGGGAAACCCATAGAAAACATTGGGGTCATTAGGGGCGATCGCCAAGGCATGAAAATCAACTCCTGGCATAGAGATCTGTTGCCAGTCTTCCCCTTGGGTATCACTGATTTGAAATCCAAGATTACCACCTGTGGGTGGGTGTCCGCTGGAATAAAAGCGATTAGGGTTTGTCAAATCAGCGGTAAAGCCCATATAGTCAGCACGTTGCTTGCCCATCCAGAACCACTTGCTAGAGGCAGAACGTTGCAGCAATCCATTGTGTGTTGCCACAAAAATGATCTGCGGATTAACAGGATTCACGGCTAGACCATGAACATGATTCTCGTCTCTCCAATTGACTGCGGGTTCGAGCGAGACAGTAGAATTGATTACAGCAGATTGAGGGGATGCTTGACCGGTGGGTGCAATCAGAACTTGATTACCAGATTGATTGTTAAGAGTCTGCTGACTAGAGCGACCAAACCAGAAACCCAAGCCACCGCCTAAAAATAGGAAGACAGCAATCGGGATGGTGCAGCAGGCGACCATTGCGGTCATCATCCACTTCATGCTGGAATTGTTTGAATCTGGCTGGCTCATTTTATACTCTCGTTCTTTTTAAACTTTAAGACTTAATTGGTAATAAAGAGGTAAAAATGCCCTCAAAGCCTTACCCAGAAAACGTTATAGCCAAAATTAAACCGGCCTATCAAAGCCTTATGTAGCAAGCATTCCAGCTATTGCCGATAAAGTCTTTTATCCAAGAATAATGAACCAACCTTTCCAGGTATTTATTCTGAAAAAGTTAGCTCATTATCTTAATGATGTGAGCTTCCCAAACAATGTGCAAATCAATCGAATGTTTTGATTAGGACGCTCACGTTTCAAAATTAGCTACCCATTTGCTGCATATCTCCCATATTCCGGCAGCAACTACAGCCGGATGCGGTAGGCTGATCAGTCTCCTGTGCCAAAGCTGAACCCGCTGTTAGGGTCAGCACTGCCAGACCTGCAACAAATGCACTGAGTAGAGTTTTGGTACGTGTGAACTTAGTACGTGTGGACATATTCTTTTTCAACTCCTAAATAACTTGGTAACTTGGTGGACGGTTCTTTGAGAACTAAGAGCAGTATAAACCCTCTAGTTGGATATAGAGTCAAGAGCATCTACAATAATACTTTGCATAAACTTCGTAAGCTATTTTTGGTCGTGAATCAGCGAAACGTGGGATTCATATTTATTGGGGTTTTCAGCTAATCAGTAATTTTGTCTGAAAGCATTTTCCCAAGAGGGTTCTAGAGAATGTTACAAATTTCCCCACGTTTCTTTGAGGCACAACCCTATTTTTCTAGCTGCTTTCCATCTTAAACTCTTGACTCTCTAGTCAACTCAAGAGTTTAAGATACTGACGTAAAACTTTTGTAATTTTCAATAGCTATGATGAATACCCGTCGAATCGAGATTTTTATCGGTAACTGCCCACTCTGTGAGGAAACTGTACAACTAATTCAAGAATGTGCTGGCTCTACTTGTGAGGTATTGATCTATAACCTGCGAGAAGAAATGGGTAAAGCGCAGCAGTATGGAGTAACAGCGGTTCCATCTGTTGCCGTTGATGGAATGTTGGTGTTGACAGGCAAGCCAAGTCGATCGCAGCTTGAGGTAACAGGAATTGTTCAGATGGATAGATCCTCTCAAGTATCCACAGATATGGGGATGTATATGGGGATGGGCATTTGATCCACTCCATGCAGTCAGTCAGATGTGACTAAAGTAGAATGGCGCTGACTTGAGAATGTTTCATAGATAGAAAAATGGCCAAGAGTCGCTCCCATGAGGAGACTGACCTTGGCACACAAAAAGATATCTCTACTCTGTTGCACGCTGTTGAAATACTCAAGCGCAAACTATCTGAAGGTGCAGGCGCACCCTTTTTAGCCATTCTAAATGACGGTCGTGCTTCAGTAGAAGGTGGGATAGGTTGCGAAATCGTGCCATGACCAAGGACTGGTGGCTAATCCAGCCCGTTGAGCAGCAGTATCTCGGCTGCGACTATGCTGCCCTATCCCATGAAAGTAGCTGACGGCCAACCGAGCGGTTACCTTCGTTTGTTCCCAGAGCTTGCCGAATTTGTTTTGTCTTCTGTGCCAACGCCCCGTCTGCTGACACACAATCCCGTTGGTTTGCGCTAACCGCTGTGTATTCTCTTTGCCAATAATAGGCGTGATTTCAGGCGGCAAAATTCGTTCATAGCCGCAAAATTCGTTTATAGCCGCCTCAATCATCGGTGTACCAAACCTTGCAGTCCGTTTTCCCTTTGGTCGTAGCCAGCAATTCGCAAAGGAACTCATCCGGATGCTTGCCCACACGCATTCCCATGATTAACCCACTTTCCTGAGCTAAGCTCAGGCCAATCCAACAGTCTCCATGCGTTAGCTCCTTAGGAAGGCAATGCTTTTGTTTTTTTTACAAATGACCACATCTCATCGGCGACCACTTGCGCTGTCGCAACCGCCTTAACCTCTTCGTTGTGACAGTGCAGCAGTTTAGCCCTCTATTGACCAGTTCTTCCCGCTGTATTTGTAGGAGGAACGGTATCAGGCATCCGTTTGCTTAATCCATAGATCCAAAAGAGTCCGAACCCACCTAAAGCGATACCACCTAGACTGACTAGCTGAGCGATCCGCAGTGGCCCCATCATCAGGCTATCGGTACGTAAACCCTCAATCCAAAAACGACCTGCGCTGTATGCGATCGCATACAGCAAAAATAGCGTACTTGCTTTAAGTCTGCCAGGATTTCGTTGCCCCCAAAAGAACAGGCTCAGCAGCAAACCGAAAACACCCAAATTCCACAGTGACTCGTACAAAAAGGTGGGATGAAAATATTCAAATCCCTGGTAACCGTCAGGCCGATTTGCTAAAGGAATAAACAGTTTCCAGGGTAGGTCAGTTGGCCTTCCAAACGCTTCAGAATTGAAAAAGTTACCCCAGCGGCCAATGGCTTGACCTAAAATGAGCGATGGCGCGACAACACCACTGAGCTGCCAAAAAGATAGTCGGTTTAGCTTGGCAAATATCCAGGTGGCTAGTGTGCCACCGAGCACCGCGCCATGAATGGCAATTCCTCCCTTCCAAATGGCGATAATATCTCCTGGTCGTGCTGCGTATGATTGCCATTCAAATAAAACGTAGTACAGTCGGGCAGAGGAAATAGCTGCAATTACTAGCCAAATCACCATATCGCCAACTTTCTCAGGATCGATACCCCGTTTTTTTGCTAGGTATTGTGACAGCCAGACCCCAATCAGTACGGCTGAGGTGATGAGTAGTCCGTACCACCGGAGAGTAAATGGCCCTAAGCTGACAATTTCGGCCCCAGGTGATTGAAACCTAGCAATGATAGGCGTAGAAAGCAGCAAGAAGCTGTGCATAGGAAACATGACTGTGGATTATGGAGAGAACAGGCGGTTATTAGACCCAGAGAGGAGCATTAATTGGCGTTAGGCTGAGAGGGGCGAAATGACGAAGACTTAGGCCCTATTTCGTTTGTCAGATTGTTGGAGTTAAAAGGAGAGAACACATCTAGTCGAGAATCTCAGATGAATATTTTTGATATCCTCTAAGGTAGTGTCGCGTGAAGAATACTATTAGCGGTGGCAAAATTAACCACTGAAGTAGGGGAAGCCAACTGGTTTCAAAGAATGGAATTTTGAAAATTGAGATTCCGTACAGTTTGGCGACCTTAATCCGATAAATTTCTGAAATGAACGTGTAGAGCCAGCCCAAGACTATCAATAAGAAGACCTGTTTTTTTCCGGGAGATAGTATCCAATGGCGAGTGCGAAACAGAAGGCTGACAATCCAAAAAGTAATCAGCATTATGACCCCATCTCCGAAAGTACAGTGTGTAATGTAGTCCACTTTGTTAGCTAGGGAGGGCATCTTGTAAAAGTCAAAATAGGGTGCCTCCCAGGTTTCGTAGACAAAATGCAAAAGGAAAGAAAACAGGAATAAAGTGACTTCTGGAATGGCAAAAAGACGGGATAAAATCATTGGATACTTAAATGGATAGCGAAACTTCTTTTCCGAACAGCCAAAATCTTTCTTGATGAAGTACGTTTCGAAGATATCAGTCTTTATTTTTCATAGACTTTCTAAATTGTGATTGTTCTTGAGCGATCATCATGCCACGAAGCATGTTCATGCCGCAGTGAAAGATGTAGCTACCGGCTGTATTGGGCAAAATTTCTACGGTCGCTTTCTGATTCAGCGGCAGATCTAGCACTTTATTAAAGTCGGGTAGAATAATCGGCGTGGTTCAAGCGAGGGTTACACTTTTGGGTAGGCATCAAAGCTTCAAAGTGCGGCTAAATCAGCTTCTGAAGGATTTCTTCCAGACTCAGAGTGTTACCCTGGCGAAGCCCAATTTGAACCACGCCCAACTTCCTTAGATTCCATTGACGTAGAAACGCTAAACACAGAGTTAAGTTCTGTGATTGAGCGATTCGGCACTCTTGATCCTGACACTCACCAGTTGACGTTCGATAGTAGAGAAGCTATAGAAGCTGGTGTTGATAATGAATTAGTCACGCTAGGTGAGGAACTAGTCGGATATCAGAATAATTTAGTTATGGATCTAAAGTCAGGGAGAGCTTATATCGGGAATGGAGAAAGACCTGACCCACAAGAATATCCCAGACTCAGAAGATTCCAGGAGAGAGCCGCTGAGAGCCTGAGGTCTAGATCTCTAGGTTCACCGAGCCTAAAATCTCTCAAACCCTGAAGACAGAGAAAAACCTCACGCACGTATTTTTAGGCAAGCCTTCAACCAATGCCGCTCATCAGGGATGCCGTCCGCTTCTTCTAAAGTATTTTGGCACAGCCCTTCAGTTTATCAAGCTGCACATCCAGACTCTGATCCACCGAACTCGCCCGCGCATAGCCAACCGTCGTCATAACCTCCACTCAAAACCCTGTCAGATAGCGACAGAGCCGCCCTGATAGAGTGCGGCTAGGCCAAGGATAGTCACAGCGCCGATTAGCATTGCCGCAAGTTTAGTCTTGTGTTTACCGGTAGCGCAGATGAACTTGTAGAGTCGGTCATTGGTATCTTTTGCGAGATAAGTGCAGAAGGAACTGCCGCCTGCGAGTGACGCCGTTGCCAGAAAGTCCAGCGCTAAAAGCCACTACCGCCGCTATGCCTGCCACTATGAGTGCGAGGTTGAAGGAGATGCTTGCTTGGCGAAGCCACTCGCGAGTGATCGCCTTCGACAATATGACCTGCGATTGAATCACTCTCGCACCCGTAGGTAGCCTCTAACTGTGAAAGCAGCTTCAGACCAGATGAAAAATTGGAACATCTGACGTTATCCCTTTAATTAGTGTAGGTTTACCTGAGTAACTAAGTAGGTCAGTCTAATCATTTTTTGGACAAGTGCGCGTCAGAACTGGACTTCAGGCACCAGCGTCTTATATTTAATTTGACCTACCTACTTAATAGGGTGAATGTTAAAGACTAATATCGCAACGAAGTCATAAGTTTATGCGTCAGTGGAAGTTGTTCCTATCAAGATTCTTGCTTGGGCTGTGGATAGTATTGTTTAGCAGCTATTTATTTCTAATCGTATTCGAGACCCGTAGCATCAATGCCGATAGCCCGATCGCAGAAGTCTCTCTCGAAGCTACGGGTTCGGTCAATGAGGTGGCCATACCCGGACGCATTTTTACCTGCAAAAAAGTCGATTCACAAGATCAGTGCCAAGCAGAGATTCAAGGCCGTCCATTGGTCTTAACGCTGATACCCAAAGGATTTGACGGGTTCGCCAGTAGCTGCAAAGCAACCTACGGCGGGCAACCTGTCGGCTGCTACAACAACGACTTTGGCCTTGGATCCATGATCCAGAGGGCATTTCAAATTCGAGACATTGGGCTGGATACTCAGCAGCTCAAAGCCGTGCGGAGAAAGTACTGGGGACTCAATACGCTGCTGGATATTGGAGAAGTACGGCTCATAGGAATCGGGACTGGGCTAGCGATCGCATTCAGTACCATCGTTACTTATTTTGTTTGGGTTCGCACAAAGCCCCTCAATCCTTCAAAAGGATACTATGCGCTTAGAATAGTTGCGTTAGTGGCTAGCGGCCTCAGCATTGGGTTTGTAAGCTACTGGTCTTTCGTACTATTACTCGTAAGCACGGGATTCGCTGATTGATCCGTCAATCGCGATTCTACCGCAACACCAATTCTAGTAAGAGACGCTTTCTCTGGCTAATCTAATCCTAATTTAGCCAGCCTGCACAAGGCAAGGAGGCTTAGTGAGCCGTCTAGCTCAATCGAAGGTTACTGTCCCATTGGGCCTATTCGTATTGTGGAGAACGACCTAGAGGTTGAGTAGCAGCGGACACTGTTGGCAAACTATTTAGGTAATTGCTCAACTCCCCCTAACAGGGTGTGTCAAAAAAGGAGAAAGGTCTTAATTTAGAGAGATGGAAAACCTTCCCGACTTAAGCGTCTATCCGGTGAGGCCAAAGATGCTTTGATAGTGGCGCTATGGGGAGAGTTGCAGGGTCTGCGCCAGCGTCTAGAGAACCTGGAGCGGCCCCAGAAAACGAGCGAGAACTCAAGCGTACCGCCGTCCAAAGGGTTTAAGGCCAACAAAAAGCCGTCAAAGCA
>QBMC01000135.1:0-7483 GCA_003242035.1 Nodosilinea foveolarum
CATCCCACGCCAAACCTGCGGCTATGGCGTGGGGATTCCCGCCGACCTAGCTAAAAATCCCGATGTAGACATTCAATCTGCATCGGGATTTCTGCTATCTGTGAAACTAAGAAGATTAGCTTTCAGCTTCATCATCTGGCCATAGCAGGCGAACCGCCAGTAGCCCAAATCCAATCGCGGCAACACCCTTGACGATTTTTTCGGGCAAGAACAAAGCGGTGCTCTCACCGAGTAGAACGCTGAGGCCCGAGGCCAGGAGTAGGGCGGCGCAGGTGCCGAGGAAGACTGCTTTGGGAGAGGATGAGGAGCCGCCTAGCGCGATCGCTGCTAACTGACTCTTATCTCCCAGCTCCGAAACAAACACAGCCGCAAAGCTCACGATAAAAAGTTGAAAATCCATCCTAGTCCTGATCCCTTCAAAACGTAAATTCAGCTTACTGACCAACGATATCGCCCACCAGTCCAATAGTGATGAACAAAAGCAAGACACCCGCGCAGATATCCAAAGTTTCGGGCGAAACACGCGTCGATAGCCATCTTCCCAACAGCACCCCAACCAGGCTAGTGGCGATCAGCGCTGAACCGGCCCCCGCAAACACCACCAGCGGCGACTGCGATTCTGCACTCATCAGCATCGTGGTCACCTGAGTTTTGTCGCCTAGCTCAGCAAGGAAAATGGTGATAAACGTAGAGGCAAATACGCCCCAGAATCCTTTTGAGTCTGAGTTTTTGGCGGCTGTGATCGCTTCTGCCATCGGCGAATCTGCCACCAAAAGCGAGGAATCAATTTTGAATTCACCTGCTAGCGCTTCACTAACGGTCGAATCAGCATCAGGTTGAGCAGCGTCGGTTGCGGGAGAATCGGAAGGGGTCACAGCAAGCGTAATTTCATAGTTTTTTCATTATCTGCAAATCCGTCAATAATCGCAATGCCTATACATATCAAAAGACTTGAGGATTCGCTATTCTGAGTCGGCTTCTCCCACAATTTCAATCACCTGGCTCTCTATGCCAACGGCCTCATAGAACCGATCCATTTCTTCGCTACGGTTGCCGTAAATGCCCGTAATTTGCTGCTCGCAGCATTCGATCGCAAAGTCGTTAAGTTCCGCTTGCTGAACGTCGTACAGTTGTGCAAAGGTGTCTGGCTGTACCCGGCAAAAGCTGGGTCGCTCGTCATAGATTTGGCAGTTGCGATCCGTCTTATTGTAATTAATGCACCAGCCGTCTTTGCCCACCATGCTCATATACAGCGCCAAATCCGCAGGCGAAAGATAATCGGCTAGGTCTGGGCGATCTGCTGGGTCGAGCTGGCAGCAGGCACCGCAATTTTTAACGCATTGCCAGGTAGCCATTAGGGAGTGAAGGGGATAAACATCGTTAGTAGAACCATATCAGAATGCGCTTGGATTGTAGGATTCCAAGCTGGCGGGCGCTGAACCTTAGAATTTTGTAAACAATCCTAAATTTGCACTGCCTAATGCAGGTACAATGCTTGTAGTGTAATTGTCTCAATGTGGTTCGGTTAGAACTGTTCGGAGGATAAATGGGTTTTTTAAGCAGTATTGATTTTGTGTTGATTGGACAGCTAACCATGTTAGCGATGGTTGTGATTGCTGGCCCTGCCATCGTCTTCCTGCTAGCGGTTCGTGGCGGCGACCTGTAAACTGACCGCTTCAGAAATCAGTCATTCAAAGCTCTCTTGCTCCGTAGTTTGCGGCAAGAGAGCTTTTTAGTGCCTATCTATCTGTAAGCCTTGGCGATTCGCTGCGCTGCTGAAGGATGAATTGCGCGATCGCCAAATCTACCGGCGTCGTCACCTTCAAGTTAGTCTCTTCGCCTTCCACGATTCGCACGTCTACACCACACTTTTCTAACAGCGCCGCATCGTCGGTTACCTGCCAGCCTGCATCCATCCCCCGACTGTGACATCGCTTCAGCAAGTCCACCTCGAACCCTTGCGGAGTCTGCGCCGCCCATAAATGATCGCGCACTGGCGTATCCGTAATTACCTGATTTTCATCGACCTGCTTAATGGTGTCCTTAACCGATACCGCCGCGATAAACCCCGGCATCTGTATCGCCGCTTTTGCACAGCGGTTAAAGAGTTCTGGCGTAGCCAAGCACCTAGCCCCATCATGAATCAGCACATGAGTCGCTTCGCTAGGCAACGCTTGAAGTCCGTTATACACAGAGCGCTGTCGGGTGTCGCCGCCCTGGATGAACACCACTGGTTTACTTGGTGCAATATCCGTCAAAATTTGCTCAAAATCAGGGCGATCTATTGGCTGACAAATCAGGCCAATCCACTGCACCGTTTCGGCAGCGATCGCCGCTTCGAGCGTCCAGGCCATAATCGGACGATTGAGTAGGGGCAAAAGGAGTTTATTGCGATCGCTCCCCATCCGACGACCGACTCCCGCACAAGGGAGCAAAAGATGAACAGAAGGTAAAGGCCGATTCATGGAAGCTCCCTACATAGCAGACCTGTACTTTACAGGCCACTCTACATTTTCCACCCTATCTGGTTACAGATCGCGCAGCCGCTAACAATTTGGTTTTATTCCATAGGGAAATCGCCTTAATCGTCCGGCGTCCCTTAGAATATGAGCGGATAAAAGTATAAAATTTTAACCACATGCGCATACTGGCCTTAGTCCCTGGTGGCATCAGCGATCAGCTTTTGTTTTTCCCAGCCCTTGAAGATATCAAGCGGGCTTACCCAAACGCTGAAATTGGCGTCATCGCGGAACCCATGGCAGCCGCTGCCTACCGCGTGTCCAAAATTGTAGACACGGTAGTGCCCTTTTCCTATTCAGCGGCCAAAAGCCCCTCCGATTGGGCTAACCTGCTCGGCATTATTCGAGATCGAGAATATGAGGTTGTCCTTTCGGCAGACACCACCTGGAGCACAGGGCTAATGCTTTGGCTGAGCGGCATCCCGACTCGAATCGCATACAAAACGACCAAAGCTCCTTACTTTTATACGGCCACCGTCTCGTCGTCGGCGAAATATCAGGCCGAGCGCTATCACGATTTGCTTAGCGCGATAGCGCTGGACAGCACGACGCCCGCGCTAGCAATCAATGTGCCAGAAGCCGATATTAAATGGGCCGATGCATTGCGCGATCGCCTCAAAATTAAGGACGGCTACGTGCTGATGTATCCTGGCCCCACCACGGCCTACGGCGACCAGCAGGCCAGCTATCCCTTAGCAGGCTGGCTGACACTCATCAAAGACTTCCGCGAGAAGCAGCCCGACTTACCGATTGTGCTGCTACAAACCGATGACAGCAGAGCGCAGGTCAATTTGCTGAAAAGCCAGGACGGTCAGCTACTGGTGACAATGGCTGAAAATTTAGGGCAAGCCGCCGCGCTAATTGCAGGAGCCAATTTGATGATTGCGCCTGATAGCCACATCATGCAGCTAGCCGTAGCGCTCAAGGTTTTTACCCTGGTACTATTTGGCAAAAACCAGCCCGAGGAAATGCTGCCTGCCGTCGAGGGAGAAGAAACGCGATTCTTGGGTCTGACCAGCGACAGCCAAAAAATAGCAGATATCAAACCAGAGGCTGTCTTGCAAAAAGTCTGGGGAGGCTAGCCTTAAAAGAGCTAAATAATACGCTCATTGTTTCAAAGAAACCGCAAAAACTACAGCCGTTGAAATTATGGATCGCATTCAAACACAAGCTTCTGATCTTTGGGACATTCTGTTTTCTGAGGAAACCGCCAATACTTACCAGAAAGCCTTCAATCTAACAGGTAATATTCTCAAAGAATCTGCTCAGCTACTTTGGCTAGTTGTCTGTTCGTTCTTTATCTTTGGAGCTTGGTTTGGCGATGCTTCAATGAAAACCGGCAAAGGCGTTCGCAATTGGGTGGAGAAAAAGGACGTCAGCGTACCTAGTCCTGAAGCAGCTCAAGAAATCGCTGCGCAAAAAAGTAAAAGCCTGCTAGACACTGGCCGCGAAAGCATCGCCGCTGCCCTGAGTAAAGCCCGCGAGGAGCTAGGGCTTGACCCCAACGCGCCGTTAGCCGTCCATAGAGAAGACTCTCCGGTAGCGAAGCTAGTTGCCCCTGTTGCTGATTCAGAGTCGAGTTCTTCAGCTATAAGTTTAGTAGAATCGCCTGTCACTCCGTCTGAATCTGACTTTGACAAAGAGCCTTCTGTTAACGTGCCTGATAATCATCCGGCAGCAGGTGCAGAGGAAATGAAACCAAAGACGTCCGAAGGTCAAGATATCGGCTCACCAGAAGCCGATAGCAGAGGGACGGGTGCGCCTAGAGGCAACGTAGCACTGGAAAAGCCAGATTATAATGCTGGCGGAATGCAGGCTGGCGGGCCTCAAGGAGATCGGTATGCAAAGAATCAAGGTCGAAACTACGACGATGACTATGACGCAGATGATGTCAGCGAAGAAGAGTTTGTTGAAGATGATAGCTTTGGAGCGCACCCAGACGACTAAATAGAAACTGTGCGTAACGCACACTGAAAAGCGCCGAGCTTCTCTAGAGGAAGGTCGGCGCTTTTGTTGATAGCTCAATTTGGGTTAAGGCACAGTATATTCGAAACCCTGTAGCAGTGCTGAGGCCGATACGATATAGAGTGGAACGAACGTGCTAAACATTCATCAGCCGCCGCTGCCTAGCAAGAATAGGCCAATCATGGTGGCGCTGTTCCAGGTGCTGTGTAGCAAGATGGAGGCGAGCAGGTTTTGCGATCGCACATACACAAATCCCAAAATCGCCCCTAGCAACGTCAGCGGCAAAATCTCCGAAAAGCTGAGGTGGGCAACGGCAAAGATGAAGCCGCTGAGAGCGATCGCACTCCAAGCCGACATATATTTCGTTAGCGAAGGCAGCAAAAAGCCCCGAAATAGAATTTCCTCAAAAATCGGTGCCGCTACCGCCGCCGTAAACAAAAATAGACCCAGCGCCAGCGGATCGCGCTCTTCTAATACGAGCTGTAGCAGCGGATTATTTCCGCCCTGGCCCTGCCAAATCTGCTGATTGAGAAAGGCCACGCCCAGCATCAGCGGCAGCGCGATTAGATAGCTGCCAAAGCCCCACAGCGGCCAGCGCCCCTTAACCGTGAGCCGAAACCAATCCTTCGATAGCGGTAAATACGATTTAATCGACCAGTACAAAACGCCTAGCGTACTCGCCGCCATCGCAAGATAGAACCCTAGCGAATAAACCGCTTTTCCTCGGCTACTCATCTCCGCGAGCAAGCCAATCGCCGCCACGCCGCCATCCGCCGCATTAATCCCTACCGGCGAAGCGAGAATGGAGCGCACCACCAGCACCGTACCCGGCAGCACAATTTGACCGATGAATAAAAAGCCGCCGACAATTACCTGCCAAACCGTTTCCCAATCCCAGGGCACTTCCCAAGGCGCTTCGGCGATCGCCAGCACAGAATCCTTTCCCTTCAACAATCGCTGACCAATCAGCGCGATCACTCCAGCGCTACCCAACAAAGCCGCCAGCGAGGGCAAAACCTGCACCAGCGTCGTCTTCACAATCGCCTGTTCAGCCGCAGTGCGCTCATCAGCCTCCAGTTTGTCTAGTCGCACCATCGCATCTTGAACGGTATAGAGCCGTTTCAAGGCGCTATAGCGAAACCAGCCGCGCAGTTGACTCTCTAGCAGCGGCTCTGCTGAGGGCGCTACCGTCGGTGGATCTCGCCACAAGTCTGCCAGTACGGTCGCCGTTTGCACATTCGCACCCGACCTTTGCGCCAGCTTTTCCCAGGTGCTAATGGCCGTAGGAATCTTGTCTGATTGAGCCTCAATTAAGCCCAGGCGCAAGTCAATCTGATTGACCAGTTGCTGCTGCTCTCGAATCGTCGTCGCCAGCTCTGCGTTAACGGAATCATCGGAAGCCGCCGTTTGCTGCCGCAATCGAGTCAGGCCCGTTGTCGCATCGTCGCGCACTGCTTGATACTGCTTGGCCACCGCTTCGAAAGGATCTTCGCCAAATAGGGCGCTGCGAAACTGCTGTACCTCATCGGGAGAGAGGCCGCTACCCTCCCACTTACTCGCTTGTACCAGCATATCGGTTTGATAGAGCTGAAGCTGATTGCCGACCTGGGGCTGACCAAAGCTGGTGATGAGCGATGCGCCCAGCTCTACCGATACGATCAGCGTCAGAATAGATAAAATGATGCGCTTGAGGGTCATGCTGGGATAATGCCTGTTTTTTCTGCATTATCGCATCTCACATCGTGACATCTGGCCAGATTAACTCAGCCTAAAGGCTAAAATTAAGAGCGCTAATCACTCACTTGGCGTAATTTCCTATGGCTAGCTCTAACTCGACCGACTCTGACCAGGCTACTTTAGACCAAACGGCTACTCAGCTAGACGAAGAGGCCACGCAAAAAGGTCTCAGCGAGGCGCAGTACAAGCGCAAAATGGAGCGTCGCAAAGAAGTCCAAGAGAAAAGGCTGGCTGAGCGCAAAGTAGAGAAAGGGCTGATTATTGTCAATACGGGCAACGGTAAGGGCAAGACAACGGCGGCGTTGGGTGTGGTGCTGCGATCGCTCGGTCACGGCTTCAAAGTTGCCATTGTGCAATTTATCAAGGGCGGTTGGGAGCCAGCAGAGAAGGCGGCGCTAAGCCATTGGCCAGACCAGCTAAAGTTTCACGCGATGGGTGAGGGCTTTACTTGGGAAACGCAGGATCGCGATCGCGATATCAAGACCGCCCAAGCCGCCTGGGAAAAAGCACTCACCTACATCCGCGACGCCAACTATCGCACTGTGCTACTCGATGAAGTCAACATCGCGCTAAAGCTAGGCTATCTTTCGGTAGAACAGGTGCTCGCTGGATTGGACGAAAAGCCTGAGATGACGCACGTTATCCTTACCGGGCGAGGCGCACCACCGGAGTTGATTGAGCGGGCCGATCTGGTGACAGAGATGACGCTGGTGAAGCATCCGTTTAAGGAACAGGGCATTAAGGCGCAGGCGGGCGTGGAGTTTTAAAGCTGGATCGAACTGGCCTAGCGATCGCGCCCAAGAACTCAGTCTGTAGGATGATGATGCGACGGCTAATCCCTGACAGTAACGCTGCTCGCTCAATTCTCCTTTCATGCTAAAAATTTCTAACCTCTCTAAGCGGTTTGGCCAGCGGCAGGCGCTCAACAACCTATCTTTGAGCTTGGAAGCTGGCGAAGTCTACGGACTTTTAGGGCCAAACGGCGCGGGCAAAACGACCGCGCTCAATTTGCTGTGCGGATTGCTAAAGCCAGACAGCGGCGAGATTTTGGTACAGGGAAAGCCGGTCAGCCAAGCGACTAAGCTAATCGTCGGCGTCATGCCTCAGCAAAATTTGCTCTATCAAAGTCTGACCTGTCGGGAGAATTTAGCCTTTCTCGCTCGTATCTATGGCCTGACTAAAAAGGAAATGCCCGGTCGCGTATATCACTGTTTATCGGCGGTAAATTTGGCTGATAGAGCCAACCACATCTTTGGCGATCT
>QBMC01000135.1:7493-12693 GCA_003242035.1 Nodosilinea foveolarum
GCGGTAAATTTGGCTGAGAGAGCCAACAGCATCGTCGGCGATCTCAGCGGCGGAATGCAGCGGCGGCTGAGTCTGGCAGCGGCCATTATTCATCAGCCCAAACTCGTCGTGCTCGATGAACCGTCTACCGGACTCGACATTGAAGCTCGCTACGAAGTGTGGGAACTGATTCGGCTGCTGAAGCGGCAGGGCGTGACGGTGCTGCTAACCACCCATTTGCTCGATGAAGTAGAGCGGCTGTGCGATCGCATTGGCATCATCAAACAGGGTTCGCTCCTCGCAGACGGCACCCTGGAGGAACTACGCCAGCGCATTCCGGCTAAGGAAATTGTGATGATTCAGACCCAAGATGAAGGGAGGGCGATCGCCCGCGCCCAATCTCACGGCTTTACCCCGCGACACTACGGCAAAGACCTCGCCTTTTGGGTGCCCGAGCTGATGGAATTGCCCGAACTGCTAGACAAATTCTCGGGCCTCTCTGTGGACTCCATTTCGCGCCATCCAATTGGACTAGAGCATATCTATCTAGAAGTCACGCAGAGCAGCCCGATAGTCTGATTGGTGCATTCAGCCGGAACCTAAGTCACACTTTTCAGCAATGAACTGAGATCTGTTTAATTCAATGCTTTTGTTTGCGCGTATTATGCTAGAGAAGCAAGTTAAGCAGGAGCGATCGCTGTGGTGAAATTTTTGGTAGTGGTGATTCCAGCGGTTTTGGTGATGGCGATCGCTATCCTTTCTGCCCAAAACGGCACGCCCGTCTCAGTCGCCTTCCTCAACGGCGAAACCACGCCACTCCCGTTAGGACTCTTGATGGCTTTTGCGCTCGGAGTGGGGATGATTGGCACGGCGATCCTATTGAGCCTGTTTGGGCCAAAGACAAAAACTAGATAATTAGACTTCTACGCCCCAAAAAGCATCGACTCGAATAGCCACCGCAGGAAATGACAAAGGTTTGATACTGCCTGTTCTAAAGATGGTTTCCTCGGTATATACGCCTTGCTCCAGATTTCTAAAAACGTGAATCTGGCAGGTAACGACATCAACCACCCAATACTCTTGAATATTGGCTTCTGCGTAGGTATCTCTTTTAGTCGTTAAATCGTAAGTCAACGTAGAGTTGGAGACTTCAATCAAGAAAAAAACATCTTTAGGAAAAGGATGTCTATCTCGGTACTGAGATCGCGGCGATTTTACAACGGCAATATCTGGCTCAGGTTCTGAGGCCGATAGCGTGATGGGATGAGCTTCACTGATCATTGCTTTTCCTGACAGGCGATCGCGCAGATAATCGGCACCTGATCGAGTTGTACTAGAATGCGGTGCGCCTTCAGGAGCCATCTCTACCAGGTTTCCATTAATGAGTTCTACTTGGCGATTAGCCAACACACCAGAATCCACCAAGCGATGATAATCCTCTATCGTCCACCGCATTAGCAGCGGCTCCGATGCTGCCTGATTGGGCTGGGCCGAGATTGTTTTTTCCTGCGCTTGCATATCCATTGCCTATTAGTATTCAGACGCTCCTTAAAAATAACCGTCCTGCTCAATTTCCTCAATTACCTGCAAGCCGCGAGAGTCGCCCACGCTCAAAATTGCCGAGCGAGCGTCTTCCTTTACGCCTAGTTCCTCATCTTCAGCAAAGGTTTCAATTAGCGCGTCAATCGCCGTTGCGTATACAACGTTGGAGGGCAGCTCGGCGCAAAGTTGCCCTACCGACCAAGCGCAGTTACTGCGTACCGCCGATTCTGGATCGTTGCGCATCGCCTTAATCAAGGCAGGCATGGCCTTAATCATGGCGTCGTAACCGATTTTGGGCGTCTGGCCTAGCGCACTGGCGGCCCACAGGCGGACGGCGGAAATGTCTTGAGCGATCGCATCCACCAACGTCTCCACCACCCGAGCATCCGGCGTATTGCCTAGCGCCCACACAATGCCCTTACGCACATAACCATTCCAGTCCCGGTTAAACTGCGCCACCAGCGACATCACCGCTACGCTGCTAGGATTGCGGCCCAGCGCATAGGCCGTACTCACCCGCACCAACGGGCAAGGATCAGAAAGCATTCCAATCAGAAACGGAATCGCCCGGTCGTCTTTGATTTCGCAAAAAGCCCGAGCGCCCAGCATCCGCTGTTCCTTTTCGGGGTGGTGCAGCAGCAGCAGCATATTGTCTGCATTGGGCTTCGGCTCCGAAGACTGATCCAGCGGCTCAATATCATCTAGCGGGTCGAACGGACTTTCCCGCCCGACCTCGGCGTCTAAGACTGCTAATTCGTCTTCGTACATGTCCACAGTAAATCTCAGCTAGATCTCAGCTAGAACGCGCTTCGCTGCCGCAATCGTCTTATCCACGTCCTCATCAGTATGCGCCAAAGACGTAAAGCCCGCCTCAAACTGAGAAGGCGCTAGATAAATGCCATTCTCCAACATGCCTCTGTGGAAACGGCTGAACTTATCTAGGTCAGACTTTTTGGCATCGTCGTAGTTGTGCACCGTCTCACCGTTAAAGAACATGCCAAACATAGCGCTCAGGCTACCACCCGACACTTCATGCCCCGCCTCGCGAGCCGCTGCTAACAGCTCCTTGCTCAACCGACTGGTAATCTTCTCTAGCTGCTCGTACTGCCCAGGGCGACGTAAAATCTCCAGCGTCTTAATGCCAGCCGTCATCGCCAGCGGATTACCCGAGAGCGTTCCAGCTTGATAAACCGGGCCAGCGGGCGCAATCATTTCCATAATTTCGCGCCGACCGCCGTAGGCACCCACGGGCAGACCGCCGCCGATCACCTTGCCCAAGGTGGTCAAATCAGGCGTCACGTTAAACTTCTGCTGTGCGCCGCCGTAGGCAATGCGGAAGCCCGTCATCACTTCATCAAACACCAGCAGCGCGTCATTATCTTTAGTGACTTCGCGCAAGCCTTCTAAGAAACCAGCGTCGGGCGTGATAAAGCCAGAGTTACCCACAACTGGCTCTAAAATGACGCCGGAGATCTCGCCAGGATTATCGGCAAACAGCTTCTTAACCGCTTCTAGATCGTTGTAGGGGGCGTTGAGCGTATCGGCAGTCGCCGCCTTAGGCACACCTGGAGAATCAGGTAGACCCAACGTAGCCACGCCAGAACCCGCTTTGACGAGAAACATATCGGCATGCCCGTGATAGCACCCTTCAAACTTGATGACTTTGTTGCGTCCGGTGAAGGCTCGCATCAGGCGCAAAACGGCCATGCAAGCCTCGGTGCCGGAGTTGACAAAGCGCACCATTTCTACGCTGGGTACGGCTTCAATCACCATCTCGGCGAGCACGTTTTCTAAGTAGCAAGGCGCGCCAAAGCTAGTGCCCTTATCGAGCGCGGCCTTGAGCGCGTCGAGTACTTCGGGGTGGGCGTGGCCACAAATGGCAGGCCCCCAGGTGCCTACGTAGTCAATATATTGGTTGCCATCTACGTCCCAAATGTAGGCACCTTTTACGTGATCGAAGACGATGGGCTGACCGCCAACGGAGCGAAAGGCTCTGACTGGGGAGCTAACGCCACCGGGCATGAGGGACTGGGCTGCTGAGAAAATCTCGTCGGATTTTGTGGTGTTCAGGGTTAGGGTGGTAACCAAAACGCGCTCCTTGCTGGATGAATGAAGAGTAGGAATGCTGAAGATTGCTGGCGATGGCGCTAGGCCAACGGCTAGCTATAAGGTCAACGCTAAAACAGCAGTGTTTTTTATCGTAGCGGGTGGAGAGGCACTGTGTTTCAGATTGTAAAGGAATGTAGAGTAACGGATTGAGCGGACGGCTATTATATCTAGATGGCTAGGTAGATGGCTAGGTACGCTTGTCTTAGGCTGTCATTAAAAGGATATCTATGTCTATACATCCTATTGAGGAAGCGCAAGAAAATCTTCAGGGACTGATCGACGAGGTAGCGGAATCCCACAAGCCAGTTATTATTACTAGCCAAAATAGCAATGCCGTCCTGGTAGATGAGCAAGATTGGGCCAGTATTCAGGAAACGCTCTACCTGCTTTCTGTCCCTAACATAAGGGAAGCTATAAAAGAGGGTATGGAAACGCCTATTGAGGCCTGTGCTAAGGAGTTGAATTGGTGAGCTGGACTCTCATCTACACGAAGCGAGCTGTAAAAGACGCGAGAAAACTAGCGGCTAGCAATCTAAAGGAGAAAGCACAAACACTGCTCAACGTCATTGTCGAGAATCCATATCAAACGCCGCCTGCTTACGAAAAATTGATTGGCGATCTCTCAGGAGCCTATTCGAGACGGATCAATATTAAGCATCGTCTCGTGTATGAGGTTTTGGAGGCAGAGCGGGTTGTCAAAGTCCTCAGTATGTGAACTCACTATGAATAGAGGCACTGATTTCGCACAGTTGCTTTATCTAGGCGGCTCTTTACAGGACTCTCCACACAAAAGGCAGTGAAACAATAGGCAGTGCAATTTTTCTGTAGGTGGATCAGCTAAATTAAAGCTTGCTCTAGCCGCCGAGTTGCGACTACGCTCAACCCTCGGTAGACGTTGCTGCGAGCACTGAGCGTAGTCGAAATGCATTTTATAGATAATTCGACCTATCTACTTAGAGAGTCCGCGATGCTAAACGGTGGCTGTTTCTACTACTGGCTGACTTACTCGGCGGCGGCGGCGATCGCTCAACCGAGTTCCGCCTGCCATTTCGTATTGGCTGCTGTCTTTGCCATATTTCATCTTTACGCCTAGCAACACATTCTCAGCCGCAACAGAAAGTTGTTTTTCGGCTGCACCAATCGCATTAGAGGCATCGTCTACTTGAGAGAGCAAAGTGTTGTAACGGTCAATGCTCTGGCGCAGCGTTTCGATCTCTTTTTGAAAAGAGGCGAGCGTTACCCCGTGGCCCAAGTCGATCTTACTGTCGATAGATTTCAGTCCGGAGAGGCGCTGCTCTGCTTTGGTGAGCATTGCGGAAGTCTTTTTGCGTCGTGCCATAATTGCACCTTTTTAATCCTTAGTGTTTAGTTGTTTAAGTCGCGAGCGATGGTTGCTGCGCTGGTATAACAATGCCCGTTAATCGGGATAAAAAGTAACAAAGAGTTTCGGTAGGAATGCTGGTTTTTTGGGGCGATGACGCAATCAGTTGCCAAAACTGTACGTATAGTTTCAGGGGGCTTTGTTGCGTGAATCAACAGAAGAGAGAAGTGTCCTTCTCTGAGCGATCGC
>QBMC01000136.1 GCA_003242035.1 Nodosilinea foveolarum
CGCCAGTTATAGCTTTGAGTGAGCCACGCATCTAAGCCGTCGTATAATTGTTCTGAAGCACTCATGAGTCTGTGATTGTTTTTGGTTAATTCCAGACTCGTGCTTCTTTCCTTTTTTGTAAAGACCGCTATCCGTTGTCGTCAATGCGATACAGCCGATAGCAACAATTTTTTGTCAGTCAGCCAGGGAAATACCTCTATCGTGCCGTCGATTCTCAGGGGAATACGCTGGACTTCATGCTCAGCGCCAAGCGCGATGCCAAAGCTGCCAAACGCTTTCTGAAGAAGGTGCTCAATGTACCACATACCCTAGAACCCAGGGTCATCACCGTCGATAAGAATGCGGCCTATCCGCCTGCGATTAAATCCTTAAAAGCAGATGAAGCCCTGCCTGAAACGACGGAAACTCGGCAGAGTAAGTATCTTAACAATACTGTGGAGCAAGACCATCGGTTTATCAAACGACGTGTCAAGCCAGGGCTGGGATTTGGCTCATTCAATACGGCCAGACGGACGCTCAAGGGGTATGAGTCAATGCACATGATTCGGAAGGGGCAGGTCAAAGGCGTTTACAGAGGCGATATCATGGGACAGATCTCCTTCATTAACCAAATCTTTGGAATAGTGGCCTAATATAAGGATGCATCGGTAGGAGGATTCTCCACTCGCTAACTTCTTGCAACAGAGCCATCTTCTCTAACAACAGCAGATCGACTAAACCTAGCGTGTCTTTATCTTTTGGCTACTGTACGGTGATAGGTAATGAGCTATTCGCGTATTTTCGCAGCAGCGAGCACAAGTCTAGGCAAACCTATTTAGCGCTCTTACGTCATCCGTTTGAGGACTATGTGCTCAACGAGTATGCCCAAGCCTACCTGAAGTCGCATGAGCTAGCGGCCTGCCACTTAGAGAAGCTGAGTTTTTCTGAGCAGGTGATTTGTCAGGGTGAATCGGCATGGGCCGCTTATCTAGAAAGTCTCGATATCGTTACGCCGCTGTCCGTCCGCTTCGGTGACTAAGCGGACGGACAGCGGCAGTGTGACTGCTCATGGGGTTATCGCCTAAGTTAATTATTCTCAGTGATGGTGTGTCGCAATTTGTCTTGTTTGTTCATGCTCCTTGCTGGATCTATATGGACCGGGCACTGCGCAAATTGCGTGACCACACGCCTGAACAACTCAAAGAAGCGGAGAGATACTGACAATTTCTCCACCTAGAAGGGTAATTCGTCGCATTTCCTCATTCATACGATGAAAGGGCACCTGAAAAGTTTGATTTTGACTGCTGCGAACAGGCGGACGCTGCCCAGAGATCGCTTCGTTTTGGCTTATGCCGGTGACCTCGTAAACAAACATTCTACTGTCTGCGCTAGAGGCAGCACTCGTGGCGCGTTGTCCTAACATGATGAGTACCTAAGATGAAATGAACAGGGCTAGAGGGATTTAGGCAACCTAGTGGCCGCTTACGCTTTGCTAACGCTAGCAACGCGGCCACCGCTTTGGTTTATTCTTCTCAAAGTCTCATTCAGAGCTTCGTAAGAAACAACCAGCACTCGGTTACTACGACGAATGCTAGGATAGCCTGGGCGACGTTGTCCAGCAATTTCAAGGCGATACAGGCCGTCGCGCTCTGTCGTTGACCCAGGCCGCGCAAAGGAACGACTGGGCGTATTTGCCCCCCTAGCAGGGCGATAGGCCCAACCATTGTTATCGGCGCTCGAAGACGGCGGAACAACGGCAGACACGGTTCCTCGAGCCAGATCTTCGGCTAGGCGAGAGGTACTACCTGCAATCTGGGAGCGATCGCTATTGGCATATCCTCTATATAAGCTAAACATGCGCGGAAAGCCTGCCATTTTTTGCCCCGTCTGGGTACTAAAGCCTCGGCAATAGGGCACAATCCCATCGCCAAAATTAGCCTCATACTCTTCCGAGTCAATGTAAGAATCAATATCGGCTTCAAACCCTTCATTTTGATAGAGATCGAGATGCTCAATCACCTCAGATTCATCGTAAGGTGCGCGGCCCAGCAAATGCTTAATATTCAGCTCAATCACGCGAGTTTGAAAATTAGGGTACAAAAACTTTGTTTTATACAGATCTGACTTAGCGATCGCTCGAACAAAATCTCTGACCGTTAGCGCCCCGCTAGTCACTAAAGATTCCAGGGTAACCAAACGCTCTGAAGACATGAGGTAGTCATTGCCCAATACCTGTCGGTAGGCCACATAAATGACTTTTTGCACATCGCTAGCAGATGCGTTAGGCCGCATCTCTACAGGCGATTGGTCGGTAAACGGGGCAGTGCCTAGTCGAGCAGACGCTGTTGTAATAGCCACAGATCTTTCTCCGTAAATGAAAGTAAACAGGTTAATTAAGAGATGCGAAATGAAAAGATGAATGTTTGAGAAGCAACTGGTTTGAAGCTCTCAGCGTAGTATCTATGCAGGCGAAACATTAACAATGCTACAGCCGCGCTTGTTCAGCCGCTGTAGCGTTGGCGAAAGCTGTTCGTAACTCACCAAATATTCCTGAACGCCTAGGCGAACCTGCGGCCTGCGGCCACTGGCCGACTGAGAAACTCTGACGCGGTAAAGCTGCTCGCGATCGCCTCCTGTCACGCCTTGCAGTTCTTTGCCCATCGTAGCTGTTCTCACTGGCGTTGCCGTATTGCGAGCAAGTTCTGAGGTGAGCGTGCCTTTTCTATGGTTAACGCGCGCGCGATCACTGCTTGCCGTCCCTCTATAAAGCTGAAACATGCGGCCAAAGCCAACCGTTTTCTGCCCTCGTTGAGTCGCAAACCCTCTGTAATAAGGCACGATCTGTTCGCCAAAGTTGCTTTGGTACTCTGCCGAATCTAAGTAGCTACTAATCTCAGCCTCATAGCCCTGCTGAATGTAGAGATTAACATGCTCCGTAATCTCCGACTCATCGTAGGGAGCGCGTCCCAACAAATGCTTAAAATTAAGCTCAATAAAGCGCACATTAGACGTGCTGTAGAAGAATTTTGTCTTATACAGTTCAGATAACGCTAGCGTACGAACAAAATCGCAGACTCTGACATGCCCCTGTCTGAGCAGAGATTCGGCGCTGATTAACCGCTCTGCACTCATAATATGGTCATTGCCAAACACCTGGCGATACGCTGCCCTAATAACGGCTTGGATATCGCTTTCGGACGCATTGGGTCGCAGCTCGATGGGTTTATTTTGAGTCACAGACTCAAACCCTAAAAGTCTTGCAGAAGTTTCGCTCGTCATCTTGGTCATCTCCTTTAGTCCAGAACTAGAACACTCTTCAAACGTCCATGTCCTCTTGTCTCTAGATTGAACGAAAGGACGTACACTTAAAAGAATCAAAGTCTCCCCTTCTTTCAGATTTGGCAGAAGGGGAGAACACATATCCTCTTAGCTGAGGGTATTGATAGCGTAGTCGAAGTAGGAGTTGGCTTCAGTCGCCGAATCACCGCTTAGGCCGTGGTTAGCTTTAATATGCTTAAGCGCTTCTACATACCAGCTAGGAGACAGATCGAACGTAGTGTTGATCTCTTTGATACCGGAGATCAGGTACTCATCCATCGGGCCAGTGCCGCCAGCAATTAGGCAGTAAGTAACCATGCGCAGGTAGTAGCCAATGTCTCGGGCACATTTCTCTTTACCTCTGGCGTCAGAAGCGTAGTTATTGCCTTGCATTTGGGTGGTGTACGGAAACTTTTGATAAACGGCTTGAGCCGCACCATCAACAAGGCTATCCGCGTTTTTGGCCAGCGATTGAGCGGCAGACAGTCCGGCCTGAGCCTGACGAAAACGGCCAAAGGCAACCTGTAGTTCCGAGCTGCTGAGGAAACGGCCTTGAGAATCAGCGGCTGCAACCGCTTCAGTCATGGGAGTTTTCATGTTGAAATTTCTCTTGCAAAAAGTGTACAGATGATGAATTATCAAATTAAAAACGAAAGGGCTTATCCGACCGCAGCGGCTGCTTTATCGAAATAGCCACCGAGTTCAGCCATCAAAGAGCTACAGTCGCCCTGAGTAACGCCTTCGCGGTCATTAGCAATAGAGATTGCCGTCTCTTTCATTTTTTCGACCCCAGCTGCAACAGAACCGCCAGGGACACCGAGCGCAGTGTAAGTTTCGCGCAGGCCATTCAAGCAGCGATCGTCTAGAACACTGCCGTCTCCAGTAAAGATGGCATAGGTCACGTAGCGCAAAATAATCTCCATATCGCGCAGACAAGCAGCCATGCGACGAGAAGTATAAGCGTTACCGCCTGGCGCAATTAACTGAGGCTGCTCGGCAAACAGCGAACGAGCCGCACTGGCCACAATCTCAGAAGAACTGCTGGTGATGCGATTCACCGTATCGATGCGCTTGTTGCCCTCTGCAACCAGCTTAGTCAGGGCATCAATCTTGTCACTGCTGATGTATTCACCGCGCGAATCGGCCTGTGAAATCACCTTTGTAAAAACGTCGTACATGTGAAATTACTCTCCTACTCTTACAACCTTGGGCATTCAATACTTTGAACAACCCTCTTAAAATCAAGCTTTCCTCAAGCTACCGTCCTTACTGCCAGAAGCCGTTTGCACAGTGAGTGGAAGTTTGCTGTATTACGAGAAGACTTAACGAGAAGACTTAACGAAACCACCCACTGATACAACACTCATCAAGCTAAAAGAAACAGTCCAACGGCCTAGACCGAAGAACGCCTAGCAGACATGAAACCAACGACTTAAGTTAATCAATTCGCTTGTGCAGATGTTGTGCAAAACTTTGTATCCAACCAGTTACAAATCAGTTTTAAGTCATTCAAACCCTCTCTGAGAGGCCATTCCCCCGGATCTTTACAACTCTAATAAACGTTTCAATCCGTTACATATGCTTAACTTAAATCTCGAACAGGTCTTCCTTAGCGCAGTCAAATAGCATGGTTTCTAAATAACGCTGCGCCCATTGTTTATCAAAAGCACGTTCCAAAATTCGGCGGGTTTTGTCATTTTTCTGCTGCTGTTGACAATAGCGGTTTTGCCCTGCCAAAATAGCGGCTCTGGCGGCTCTGTCATTGATCTTGGTAGCCTCACAGACGAGTCGGCAGTGCAGCAACAGGTACTGCGTGGCCTGGTTCAAAAAGAGATCGCACTCTTCGGGCGTTTCTGGCCGCACAAACACGCAGCGGTCGGAAAAAATACTGCCCCATTTGGGTAACTCTCTAAGGCTAACAAACTCAGCGGCAGGTAATAACGATAGGGCTTGATGATAGTCAGCAGGAAGCGAACCATCGGAGGAAACAGGCGATAAATCGACAATCGCTGCCGTGATATTTCCTTTGGCCGCTACAATATCTAGGCCAAAAATAGGCAAATTAAAGCAGGGATGCGGAAACATAACGCAGTGAAGAATATCGAGCGTATTACCCACACTCGCGAGTTCTAAATGTAGCTTTCGAAATTGCAGCGTTTGGTAGCACCGGTTTTGAATCGTCAGATGTTCGCCTTCTAAAGTACCTTCAACGTAGCCCAAATCAGCAGGCGTCTCGTAAGGAAACAGCATCAGTTGCTTGTGCCAAATGCTTTCGATAGTAGCGGCTAATTGAGCGATCACAGGATGTTGTTTCTTCTGCAGCGATTTAGGCGATTTATCTGATAGAGCGTTATTTTGTGGCCGTTTATAAGGAGATTGAACCATGACTTTCTCTGAAGTTAGGGACTTTATTCATCCACTACCCTGCCTTATCTAGCGTGCAGACTTTGTGCAACAGGTAACAACCATAACAATCGTTAGCGAACGATCAACGGTCAAAAATCTTATTCAAAAACTTCATATTCAAGCAGGTCGCCGATTGTCATTGGCCGCTCGCTTGAGGTGGTTCAAAAGCCGGGTAGCCAAGGCTCTGCCCTGCACAGGTTTAGTAATGTAGTCATCTGCGCCCAAAGCAAAGGCTTTCTCTTGATTCAGGTGATCGCTATGCACACTCAAAAACACAATTGGCAAATGCTGCCATTGGGCGTGACTGCGCAATACCCGAGCCAGCTCAAATCCATTAATGTGAGGCATTTCAACATCAAAAACGACCAGATCGGGCCGCACCTGATTAAACAACATCCAAAAACGCTGTGGATTTGTCAGCGGCGTAATTTCAAAATTCCAAGGATGCAGCAACTGCACAATCCGCTTTAAGCAGTGAGCGTCATCATCAACAATCATAATTTTGCTCGGGCGAGCATCCATATAAAGCCTTTGGCTCATCGCTGCGAGCACCTCTGCAGGCGTAACCGGATACTCCAGCACCAACACGCCCCCTCGTCGAATCAAATCCAATCGATTCCCAAAGTCTGCTTGGGTCGTAATTACCATAATGGGCAGATGCGGCCAGCGCTGAGCCAGTCTTTCAATAAAATGCAACAGCTTTTGCAAAATAGACGCATCTAGCACCGCATTGATTTCGCTAGCGACTAAATTGACCAGCACCATATTCGGCGGCTGTGCGAGGAGTTCTGGTGCAGTCTGCAACGGGACTTCTAGCGATAGCCTTTTTGCCGCCGCTTTGACTGAAGCAACGATAGTCGGATTTAAGCCTTGCGCCACAGCGATCGCCATTAGCTGCTGAATGTAAGACATTCCATTCACATCTACCATCAACACCGTTGGCGCTTCAGGCGCATCATCTACCGGGTAAACCAGCTTAGGCAAATCGTCTAGGGCATGTCCCAGGGCCGTGACGATCGCATAAAACTGCGCTGACTGAGCAGCAGAAATAGGCTTACCCGTTTGCAAATCAAACTGAAGCAATTGCTGTTCCGCCTGCAAAGACAGTCGGTATCCTGCCATCAGACCAAAGGTGCCCAGCGTACCTGCCAACCGGTGGGCGATCTGCACGGCCTGAACCTGCTGCTGTTCGCTTAAGCCGTCTTCTTTGAGCGTCCTCGCAATTTGCAAGAGCGTCTGCCAGCGAGCCAAATTTTCGCCTTTATGGGCCTGCCAAGCTTGAGTCAGGCCGTCTAAATAACGCGCAGAACGCCCGTCTAGGCCAGTAGCATCAGCAATTCTTGGCATTTCTACGGCAAGCGATTTTAGCCGATAGCCTAAGCCATGTATCGTCTCTATAAAATCAGTCGGCGCGCCTGCTTGATGAAGCTTTTGACGCAGTCGCCGAAGATGCGATCGCACCGTCGCCTCACTCGGAAACTCATCTGAAGACCACAGCTTGCTGAGCAAGGTTGTCGCGCTAAAAACCTGATGAGCGTGGCGCAAAAACAACTCTAATAATGAGTACTCCTTAGCCGTCAGCGACACCAACTGCCCTTTGTAACGCACCTGACAGCTCAGCGGATCGAGACACAGCTCCCCCCAGCTCAAAACCGACTCGGCTTCATGTGGCGATCGCCTTAACAGCGCTCGAATTCTCGCGAGTAGCTCGTTCATATCAAACGGCTTCACCACATAGTCATCAGCACCCGCTTCTAGCCCCTCTATTTTGTCTATCTGCTTATTTTTCACCGTCAAAAGCAGAATCGGAATGTCATACCCCTGTTTTCGCAGCCGCTGGCACAGCCGCACGCCATCCAAACCAGGCAGCATCCAGTCTAAAACAATCAGGTCATACTCAAACGTAGACGCATAAGCCCAGCCAGTTTCGCCATCGGCAACGCAATCCACAATATAGTTGCTATTTGTTAGCTGCGACGCTAGCAACGTTGCTAGCGCATTGTCATCATCAACAAGTAACACTCTCATACCAACCCCTATTCTATTAGCCAGTAGTCAACAAGGCCACTGCAGCAGTTGGGAAATAGTACTCGCCAACGCTAGAGGCTTAAACGGTTTTATAATCACGCCAGACACCCCCATCTCCTGAAACAAACGTTTCTCTGCTGATTGAGTTTTCGCCGTCAGTAAAATCACTGGAATCGCCCTTGTCTTAGGATTGTTCTGTAGCGCAGCAAAAGTCTCAACCCCGTCCATGTCCGGCATCATAACATCCAGCAAAATAGCATCTGGCTGGCGAATTTCGGCCTGACGGATACCCTCCACGCCAGAAGAAGCCGTAATGCTCTCCCAGCTAGCTTCCATTTTCAAGCTAAGTCTCACGACTTTTTGAATAGACTCTTCATCATCAACAATTAAAATACGTTTGGGTGGTGGCATAGCGGTTTAATGGGGGCGAGCGGGAGAAGGCGAAATAACCGCAGAGAGCGGCACCGTAAAATAAAAACGGCTACCCTTACCCAATTGGCTTTCTGCCCAAATCTTACCGCCATGCTGTTCAACGATTTTGCGGCAGATGGTGAGTCCTAACCCAGTTCCGCCCTTCTTACGAGAATCAGAAGAGTTCACTTGTTGAAATCGCTCAAAAATACTGTGAAGCTTGTCGGTAGGGATGCCCTGACCCTCGTCCCGCACGCAAAAAAGTGCGGCAGTTGGCGTGTTAGGAAAGACATTAGAAGAAACTTCAGAGGACGCGCCAGCAGATCCAACGCTCAGATAAACCTTTTTACCGGGAGCCGAAAACTTGATCGCATTCCCCAGAAGATTCGTGAGCGTTTGCATAATGTAGTCCGGATCGGCCCAGATTGAAAGAGACTCTGCCCGCAGAGTAACTTCGATATCGTGCTGCTGAGTCATCCCCTGCATAGTTTCAGCAGCCTGTTTTACCAACTCAGCCGTATTGCAATCGCAGGCATCTATCGTCACCTCACCCGATTCAATTCGCTGCAAGTCCAGCACATTGTTCACCAAGCGAACAAGCCGATCGGTATTTTCATCAGCCACCGTGAGCATCTCCTGCCCTTCTTCGAGTAAGTCGCCTAGCAGCCCCGTTGCCAGCAGCTTTAAAGAGGTATGAATAGACGTTAGTGGAGTGCGTAACTCGTGACTTACAACCGCAATAAACTCGTCTTTCATCCGTTCAATCGCCTTGCGATCACTAATATCCATCGTCAGCGCAAAAAATCCTTTAACCTCACCAGCGCTAAGCTTTCCTTTAGCACTCTGCGAATTCTCAGAGACCTCTCGGTGAGGAAGATAAGTCACGCTTACAGAGCGATCGCGGTCATCTTTAAACGTCAGCTCACTTTCATAACTTACCTGCTCACCTGCTAGCACCGTTTCGACATAGGGCTGTATGCGGTTATAATCCGCCTCGCACATCACCTGCTTCATCGTTTTTTGGTAGATCTCTTTGGGCGAAAACCCCAGCCACTCTTCGTAAATTTGATTGTTGAATTGGTAACGCTGATGCCGATCAACATAGGCAATCAGCACCGGCAAATTATTGGTCACTAACCGCAGTTGAGCCTCACTTTGGCGCAGCGCATTATCTACCTGCTGGTGATCGCGAATCTCTTGTTGCAGCGAAAGATTTGCCTCCGTTAGTTCAGCCGTCCGCAGCTTAACGCGCTCTTCCAGGTACGCCATCAAATGCCCTTGAGAGAGCGCTAGACTAATCTGCCCGGCCAACTGCTGCATCAAATCCAGCTCAAACGCCGACCACTGACGCGCATGAGCGCATTGATGAGCAATCAACAATCCCCATAGATGCTGGCGAACAGGCACCGCCTCCGCTGCGGCATTTGCCGATGGCTCGCGCAAACGAATAATCGGAACAATCAGCTTAGATTTAATGCCCCACTGCCCAATGAACTCCAGCAAACAGTCAGACACATTAGCCTGCGGATCGCGAACATCCGCCACCGCGCGGACGCGCCCTTCGGCATAAAGCGTTTGATACGCTTCTGGAAATACCTCTTCTGGAAAAGACATCTCCAAAATAGAAGGAAAAGGAGCCACCACCGCTTCGCTAATCGCCTTACCTGTGCTGTCAGGGAGAACCTGGTAAATCAAAACGCGATCTGCGTTGAGCAAGCGC
Organism: Nodosilinea foveolarum; assembly: GCA_003242035.1. Taxonomy (GTDB): domain Bacteria; phylum Cyanobacteriota; class Cyanobacteriia; order Phormidesmidales; family Phormidesmidaceae; genus Phormidesmis; species Phormidesmis foveolarum. Next base: position 9,863 of record QBMC01000136.1, read on the forward strand.
TGTACTTCATCAACCGTCGTCTGCAAAATATCTTTAAGCTGTAGCGACTGGCGAATTTTAAGCGTGATATCAGCGAAGAGACGAGCGCGTCGAGAAGGATCTGATGCGCTAGATCGCCCTTCCTGTAGCGCTCGCAGCAACCGAGATCGATCAATTACCCCCAGCAAATGCTCGCACTCATCGACAACCGGCAAATAGCTAATTCGATGCCACTCTAATAAATCGACAATTGGCGCAATTTCGCGTACCGCCGAGCGCGTCACGGTCATCACTGGGCGACTCACCACTTCCGCCAGCCGCATATTTGCCCAGTCAGGGTTCTGCGCCAAAGCATCCATCAAGTCTTGCCGAGTCGCAATCCCCACCACCTTTTGCCGATACACAGACAGAACGCAGCCCGCTGTCGGGCGCTTGCTGAGTTGCGCGATCGCGGTTGCCAGTCGTGTTTGCCCAGCAAATGCCAATGGCTCTGTATCGGCGATCGCCTGCCAAAGGGATGCCTGACTCGCAGCCGATTCACCCACCGTAGAAATAGATGACATCACCTTATGGCTCCGGCGCTCGAAGCGTTAGACAACAGTGATACGAGTGGGACGCCTCACCGTTCGTCTAAATTATGCGAGCAGTTGAGTCACTCTATTTCAAGGTATGAGATATTAAACGCAATCGTTACATCATTGTTTTCTTTCTTTAAGTTTCAAGCGGTATCGTTACATCATCAGGGGATAGTTTTCATCGCTTCAGACAATTGTCTGCACCGCAGGATTGAGCGCGATCACACGTCTCTTCAATACTCTGACCTTGGAGCGCAATCACTCGGCCCCATCAGCGCACCAATATCCACTGTCAGATCTTGCTTGACTTCACAGCAATAATGACGAGTTCCCTTATGCCAGTCTTGACGCTTCCATTTGTCTAGCTGATAGTCCATCTCAAGCCCTCACCTACACCTACTCACCCAAACTTCCCGTGTCTGATAAAAGCTCCCGCGCGGCTCCATCGAAAAGCCGCCGAGCAACGCCGCAATCCACACTTCTACCAACGGCATCCTCAACTGCTGCTGAAGATTAACCAGTCGCTGTGGCGAGTCCACCGACCCATCGGCTAACGCCTTCACCCAGTCCGATATGTTTTCAGCATGAGAAACGGCCAATGCCTGACTTTTGAGATCGGCGTCCTCTAGCGCGTCGATCATATCCAATACCGATAGTTTTTCGACATTACCTGCGACAGAATCCTCATCAGTTTTACCCTCATTCGGCAGCTCGCTGCTCGTATGGTACGAACGACCCACCAAATTAGAAAAGTCTAACTCCTGAGCCTGACGGATACTGTTGGCGAACTAAATATTCGATGCTGAACTAACGAAAACTCGTTGGTTCAGCTGGACAGTTGAGAACGAATTCACTGGGTTTGAGCTGCTGTTGCAAACTTCGCCAACAGTATCAGTAATGGAACAGAAACCTACGCTAAGGCTGTATCCCTTTCTCATCATGGGATGTAGCCATTGAATTCAGCCGTATCATGAGGAATCGTTTTCAGCAGCAGGTTGATTTCGTCGAGTTCAGCATCCTCCGAGTCGAAGGAGCCGCCGACCCATTCAAGTAATGACTCGTGCTCAGGATGCTCAGGATCTTTGATGGCTTCTAGAAACTCCTGATAGCCCCAAGACCCACCATAATCTTCAGGTGGACAGGCCCGTTTAGCCTTGATGCAAGTGGGATAGTCAATATCAACCTCTGCCGTGAGCACCTTTTCAACCAGAACCTCATGCTCCCAAGAATCGCCAAAGTCGTAGGTATAGAAGAACTTGAACTTCTCACCGGCAATGACCTTGCTCAGCTTGACGGGCTGCTCATCACGCATATCCAGTTCATCAAAGCCCAGGTCAGGCATTAACATCGAGTACTCTACCCCTTGAATCGAAAACGAGTGGAGGTGGGAGTTCGTCCAACCCATTGCGAATTGAATGACCCAATGCAGATGCCCTAGCGTGACATCGCTGCGCACCTGAACCCGTCGCCAAATCGGTGGCCGGATATCTCTGAGCGTAATCTTGAGCTGATAAACAGACTGGGATTTCTTTCGAGGAGCCATTTTAGATCTGGGGGAATGAAAGTCAGGATGAGCTTGCCGGTGCCGTTTGACAATCTCAGTGACGGTCGTTTTGCTGAGCTTCAAGTCATGCGCAATGGTGCGGTAAGAAACCTTATTTTCTACCATCTGGATTACCTTTGGCGCCAGGAGGTCAGACTTAATGCGTTGCCCTGATTGCCTGCCTAACACCTTTCCCCCAGCCTTAGCCGCCGCCAGCCCCGAGCGCACTCGCTCGCTTACTAAGTCCCGCTCAAACTCTGCCAGCGCTGCCATGAGCTGAGCAATCAGCTGTCCTTGGGGTGTCGTCAAATCGAACTGGAGTCCGGTTTGGGCAATCAGAGAAACATCCCAGCTCTGTAAGTCCTGTAGCGCTGATTGACTGACAAAAGATGCCGATGTCTTGGCGGACTGTGGGCGATAAGCTGGCGGCGATGGAAAGGCTGGAACTCATACTGGGTGATCAGGGGAGGGACCGGCGACAACCAGCCTATGCGATCTCGTAGCCTTTCGTTCAGGCATTGGCTTGAAAGTGTAACCTTCGGTTGAACCACGCCAAAATCTGGCGTGGTTTAAAAACTGCCGATTTTAGGTCACACTCGCAGCGCAAATTAGGCCATCGCTGCCAA
>QBMC01000137.1 GCA_003242035.1 Nodosilinea foveolarum
AATGGAATTACAGAGCTATTCCTGAAAACTTGACAGTTATTGATTGAGCGTTCCTAAGACGGTGTTTGATCGCGGTGGCTGCAATGAGCGCATCGTATCCAGGCATAGGATTTGGGATGTGTAGGGCTGCACTTCGACGGGCGATCGCACTACTGACAGGAATGGCGCGATCGCAATAATTCAGAATAACCTACTCTTCTAACCATCATCTGAGAATATCAACCCTCTCCGTACATGCCAACAAACCCTGTTAAAAATAGTTGACGGCTTTCAAAAAAGACTGATACGCTAAGGGGTAAGTTGTTGGCTCAAAAGAGCACTTCAGCTTTACCGCTCGAAAATTTAGCAAAGCGCCGACGCTGACTGCTACCAACAGTCAACGCCAGCTCGCCCCTTAACTGGTATCAGCAGTCAAGCGGTTATGTGCATGATGCCATAGCCACTCCGACTTTTGTGATGTCTTTTGACAAGTTGGGGTGGCTAAATTTTCGCGCTTTCTTCCTCACCTTCATTGGAGAAATCGTGAAAATGATTGATTGTTCTTGTCGAGATCTGCCTACTCAAAGAGAAGGCCAAGGGCCTACGACTACGCTCAGGCAGCGGGCCAGTGTGCATAGTTTTAGTCAGCAGAGCGGGCTGGAGACGGCTCAGAACTTATTAGAACCGTGCCCTGAGCGTAGTCGTAAGGCAAACAATGCCGAGCTACGCTGCAAAAAAGAGGAGCTGCGCCATATTTTACTGGGCAGTCCGGAGGCGATTCGGCAAACGATTCATCAGCTCCATGTTTTGAACTACGTGGAGTCGGTGCTATGGAGTCCGATTGCGGCAGTGGGCGATCTCCTCATTATCACCCCAGAGCAAGGAGAATATATGAGCTTGGTGAGGCGATCGCGCTAACCCGAAAAGCCATCTCTACAAAGCCATAGGGATGGCTGCTCTTCTGCGTTCTCTAACTAATGTGTTAGAGAACGCATACGAATTGGAGTAGTTTGCGATAGGTTGGAATGTTGTTATCTGATGTGGGTGCGATCGCCCACGAATCGCAGTCAAAAAATCCGCCATAGGGTGATGCCAGACTCGAAGAAAACGGTGATAGGGTCGTGAAAACAAGAGGATATTGCAATGTCTACTCAAAGGCCAGACGATATTTCCGAAGCCGTTGTTGTTCCTAGTGCAGCGGCGGCAACAGTCGGTAATGTAGATGATGCGCTATCACCAGACGATAAGCTTTTGCAAACAAATTCGGAGGACTCTGGGGAATCTGTTTCCCCTGAAGAACTAGATAAGGCTGCTAAGGACGCTGAATCTGAGGTGATTGAAAAGGTCAGGGGTGATGCAGATGCACCCGCGCCTATACATCTAGAGTCAAATTCTTCTAACTAATGGGTCTACGGGTTTGCGTCTATGGGGTCATTCGAAGCCTTTTAATCAGGAGTGAACGCGAATAATCACACTTATAGAAGATTCGCTGGGTTTGTTGCTAGTGATATTATCTGAGGTGATGATTTGAGAAAAATGATGGCAGATCTAAAAGATTCCAAACTGACTGATGCGGTGATGGCTCCGGATGTAGATGTAGAGCAGGGCGAAGTGGCTAAGCCAGAGACGGCTAATACGGCGGCGGATGGGGCTGAGGCTGAAGTGATTGAAGAAATGAATAGCAATTTGGGGGGTAATCTGGGCGGTGGGGCGACGACGGCTGCACCTGCCAATCCGGAGGCGATGGCCGCGACGACGCCCAAAGCTGACGATTAAGCGGTTGCGAGCACCTTTAGGCTAGTTTGAATCATGCCGATAGTGACGGCGGGGAGTTCTAGCTGTGGGGTTAGACCGGTAGATTGAATGACTTCGAATAGTTTGATGGCAGTGGGGTTTTTCTGGGCGAGTTTACGGCCTAGATCTGGGCCAGTGAAGGAGGCGGAGTCTCCCCACAGGAGGGCGGTTGGTGTGGTGAGCTGACCGATGTAGTCGGCGAGGTCAAAGCATAGATCGCCTCGGACGAAGGAGAGAGCGGTGTATTCGGCGTTGGGCTTTTGGGCGGATTGTAGGTAGGCTTCGACGATGTCGTCGGAGATGCGGCTAGGGTTGGCGAACTGACGGTTTTTTAAGAAGCTTTCGATGCCGAAGCGGGTGGCGATCGCCCCCGAATACAACAGCTTATCTAACACGGGCGTACTGACGATTTGAGCGAATGGACTGCGAGCGTAGTCGTCGCCAAAGTCGGAGAGGCCCGCTGGGGTCATCAGGATCAAGGATTCGAATAGATTAGGTTGGGTGATCGCAATTCGAATAATAAAAGCCGCCGTTAGCGCAGATGCCACGACCGTAACTGGCTCATCGCAGGTTGCGCCGATAAAATCTGTCAGGCTGTTTAGATAGTCTTCAATGGTGTAGTTGCGTTCTAGGTGCGCCGAATCGCCCCATCCAATCAAATCGGGTGCAAGTACTCGATAGTCATTGGCAAAGGCAGGAAAAACTTTCGACCATTCGTAGGCGGAAGATCCGCCGCCGAAGCCATGTAAAAAGAGCAGCGTCTTTCTTTCACCTAACGGCGGGTTTTCTGGATATTCGGGCAGCGCTGGTATGTAGTAAACCATCTGGCCTAGCCGTGTCATGGCGCTTTTTCGATCAACGTAAGGAATTGAGAGCATCAATAGACTCCGGTAGCATTTTCCCCTTGATCGTATGGGACAAATGAGTTAACTGAATGCTGCTAAGGAGAGAAGTATTGGGCGGGCGATCGCTGTTTTAAGAGTGTTAATCGCCTTTACGCATAGCAGCGTTCTAGACATTCTTTCATCACATCGTGGTGGTTAAAGGCCAGTGTCATATTGAGCGCAGTCTCTACCTCCACCCATCTCGCTTCAACCACCTCGCCTTGAGAAACCTGTGGGTTTAGCTGGGGTAAATCTGCGTCTTCTAAGTGAAACATCAAAGCATATTTGAGCGTGACGTTTTGACGACGTAGAGGCGCACTGTAGACCTCATACGGATGGTCGAGGTCTCCTTCGAAGCGAAAATCTTCTACTAGCTGAGGTAAATCGAGGCCGAGTTCTTCCCACACTTCTCGGTACACGGCCTGAGTTGTTGTTTCGTCGTAGTCTAAGTAGCCGCCGGGTAGTCCCCATAGACCTACTGCTTCAGGCAAGTCTTCTCCTCGCAGGCCGAGTGGGACGTACTGAGTGCCTTTGCTAACGAAGAAAAGAACGGGTAAAACGGTGACGCTGCGGCTGATCCAGATTTCATTTCCTTCGTGTTGAATGCAGCGATTGGGCGTACTTTTGAATTTCATAAGAGATTTTTTACAAGAAATAGATAGAACAATGCAGGAGAGATTTTTTACAACACTTGATCGATCATTCTGTTCGCTTGATCTAAGTAACCGCCGCCGAAGAGATTGTAGTGGTTGATGATGTGATAGAGGTTATAGAGGATTTTGCGCTGTTCGTAGCCTGCGTTTAGGGGTCTTACAGATTGGTATGCCTGATAGAACGATGCGGGTAATCGACCAAAAAGTTCGGTCATGGCTAGGTCTGTTTCGCTGTCGCCATAGTAGGTGGCGGGATCGACGATGACGGGTTCGCCTGCTGAGGTGATGGCTGAGTTGCCAGACCATAGATCGCCGTGAAGGAGCGCGGGCGAGGGGGTGTGATCGCAGAGCAAGCGAGGGAGGGCGCTCATGAGTTCGTCGCGGCGGGGGAAGTGTGCGCCTTTGTCGTGGGCCATTTCGAATTGGGGACCGAGGCGGCGATCGCGCCAAAACTCACTCCAATCGGCGCACCATCCATTTTGCTGCGGCGTTGCCCCAATGGTGTTATCTCGATGCCAGCCAAAGCCCTGAGTGCTGGTTACGTTGTGCATGGCGGCTAGGCGATCGCCCATTTGCTGCCAGGACTGATCGGAGCCTCCGCTGCCCAGTGAGAGCCATTCCATGACGATGTAGGATGAGTCGCCGATGATGCCACATCCTAGTGGCTGCGGGACGCGGATGGTTTGGCTTTCGTATATTTCTTGGAGGCCGTCGCGTTCGGCTTCGAACATGGCTAAGCGGTCAGCCCGGTTGATTTTGACGAAGAAGGTGCGAGTCTCCTGCGGAGAGGCTCCGCCAACGCCCCCCGACACGGCCACCGACTGATTGATACAGCCACCGCCAACTGTCTGCTGCCGCTCAATTTGAAAGAATTGCCCGGTGATCTCAGAGATATGGTCAGCGATGGGCTGGGCAAGGGTTCGGCTCAACGGCGGCATCGGTTTGTCATCCTCTTTTTGGATCCTTTAAGCTTCGGCAGCAGGCTTTAGACTCACGACGCCATAGGCATCTAGCGGTAGATATTTGCGCACGGCTGAGCGCACGTCTTCCGCGCTGACTTGGCGAATGGACTCAGGATAGTTTAAGGCATGACGGACGTCGCCTGTAATCGCCTGGTGGTAGCCGTAGATGCCCGCGCGATCGCTCGGTGTTTCGCTCGCAAAGACGTACCGATTGGCGACCTGCGTTTTTACCCGGTTCAGCTCATTGGGGTCGATAGGCGTTTCGTGTAGACGGGCGATATGTGCCAAGATTGCTGTTTCCGTCGCAGCTAATCCTGCTTCTATAGAGCTAGCGGTGGCAATCGTGGCAGAAATATAAAACAGGCCCTGATTCCCGTAGGTCATGTTCCGCACCGAAATATCGCTGACTAAATGCTGCTGCTCTAGCAAATCATCTACCAGTCTGGCGGTTCGCCCTTGGCCTAGCACATAGGCCGCTACGTCCAGAGGATAGGTCTGCTCTAAATTGCACATGCCAGGGGCGCGCCAACTTATGATGAGTCTGGCCTGCTGCAACGCCTCGTCTGTGTGGGTTTGGCGGTAGATGGTGGGGAAGGGGGCTTCGGGCTGAGTTGAGGGAGCCTGCGCGATTAGGTCGGGATTGGCATGTTGGCGATCGCTCTTAGCCAATGCCTGTTCAAAGCTGTCTACTACGGTGGCGATCATCTCTTCTACGGGCAAATTGCCCACCACCACGGCGGTCATATTTTGGGGCTGATACCAGGTGTGATGAAAAGCTCGCATCTGCGCGGCGCTAAGGGATTCAACCACGCGGGTTGGCCCTAGCACAGGCCGACGATAAGGCAGCGTATCAAAGCCCATTTTCATAGAGCGATAGAAGGCGCGGCGAGCGGGGCTGTCTTCGGCTCGCCGGATCTCTTCTAAAATGACGGGTTTTTCGCGCTCGAAGTGGATGTCTCCCAGCGTGGGGTTGATGACTAGTTCTACCTGTAGGGGCGCGAGGGCAGCGAAATCTTGGGGGGCGGTTGTAATGTAGAAATGCGTATAGTCTTGGCTAGTGGCGGCGTTCATGACTGCGCCGCGAGCTTCTACCTGGCGCTCGAATTCGCCCTGATTAATTTGGGGCGTTCCTTTAAAAATCATGTGCTCTAAAAAATGAGCCATGCCGTTGATGGCGTCAGACTCTACTCGGGAGCCAACGTTGAGCCATAAGCCCAAATTTACGGCGTCTGCGGGCATTTGCTCGGCGATGATGGTCAGCCCATGGGGTAACCGGCGAACGACGGGACTAGAGAGCGGCGAAGCGAAGGGTTCAGATGCTTGGATGACGCGATTGAACTGGGCGCTAAGGTCGGCCTCGGAGGGCGTAGAAGGGGCAAACATAGATTTTTTAAGAAGCGTTTTTAGAATATGGAGACCTGATGCTTTGAGGTTTGAGGTCTTGAGCGGCTGCAAGCGGACTTAGCGAGATTACCGAAAATTGTTTGGGGCGATCGCCCACTCTTTGACGACATACTCCCTGGTCGGACGGACTCAAAACCCTGACATTACCTAGCAAAATTAAGACCTAGTATGTCCATACCATAGCGAAAAAAGTGCCTTCTACGCTATCGGTATAATCTAATACGTCGTGCAGTTTGACCTACAAAATCAGTGTATATAGTTAAAGACTTAATTATTAAAGACCTGCTAGTTTGGTTGTCATTGAAGACCGTATAAGAAAGTCGTAAAAGGGGTGGTAAAGCAATGGGAACCTGGATAAAAGAAACAGATGCTGCATTCTACTTAATGGAGGGGGGCCACTATATCTCTAAAATCTCAAAATATCCCTCCAAAAGTAACCCGACTGAGCAGGTTTTGAATGTGGCCGGGATGAAAACTTGGTTTGACCGCTCCGATGCGCCCAGAGGAATGACAATCTCCAGGGAGGGGCCTGAGCCTCAACCCAAACCTGAAGCAGTACCCGCTCAGCCCAGCCCTGCCCCCGCCGAACCGAAGCGAACCAATAGCAATGGCCTACAGCTCATCAAGTCCTTTGAAGGTCTGCGCTTGCAAGCCTATAAAGACCCAGTGGGTATTTGGACGATTGGCTATGGGACGACTCGCGGTGTGCGCCCTGGCATGACGATATCAACGGCAGAAGCGGAGGCGTTTTTGCAGCAGGATTTGGTGCGCTTTGAGCAGGCTATCAACGACGCGCTGGCGGTGCCGGTGAACGACAACCAGTTTTCTGCGCTTTCTTGCTTTACTTACAATGTTGGCCCAGGGGCGTTTCGAAGTTCTACGCTGCTAAAAATGCTCAATCAGCAGGATGTCTATGGCGCTGCCGATCAGTTTCCGCGCTGGAATAAGGCGGGGGGTAGACCGCTGGCCGGACTTACTCGCCGTCGTCAGGCGGAGCGGCTGCTATTCTTAGGTCAAGATTTTCACAAGTTTCTTTGATGACAGGAGTTAATCCTCATTCACAAAGGCTCATTCTAAAGGTCGTCTTTCCGGTACGCTAGGTCGAGTGTCCTGATGGGACATTTGTGGCTTTGCTGACGTTTGCGATCGCACTATGACCTCCCGTTTAAAGGCTTCACTAACGCCGTACTTATTTCTAGCTCCAGCGCTGCTCGTTCTGACGATTGCGGTTTTTCGTCCGGCGTTTCAGGCGTTTCAGTACAGCTTTGTCGAGTTCGACTATTCCAACATTAATGCAGCACCGACCTGGATTGGGTTGGATAACTTTAAGCGGTTGATGGCGGACGACCTGTTCTGGAAAACGCTGAAGAATATGGTGCTGTATGCAGTGTGCGTGGTGCCGCTGCTGGTGAGTGTACCGCTAGGATTGGCAATTTTGGTCAATCAAAAGCTGCGCGGTATTAATTGGTTTCGAGTGGCTTATTATGCGCCCGTTGTAGTGTCTATTGTGGTGGCAGGGATTGCCTGGAATTGGCTTTACGTGGTCGATGGCGGTTTGATTAATCAGAGCCTTTCGGCTATTACGGGGCGCGAAATTCGGGTGCCTTGGCTGACGCGTCCGGAGCGCGCACTTTATAGCGTGATGGCGGTGACTGTTTGGAAGGGCTTGGGCTATTACATGGTGATTTATCTGGCGGGTTTGCAGAGTTTGCCAGCAGATTTGTATGAGGCGGCGGCGATTGATGGCTCGGATGGCTGGCGTAAGCATTGGGATATTACGGTGCCGCTGATGAAGCCCTATATTTTTTTGGTGACGGTGATTAGCGCGATCGCCTCCACCAAGGTTTTCGAAGAAGTCTTCGTGATGACCAAAGGGGGGCCGCTCAACGCCTCTAAAACGCCGGTTTATTACATCTACGAATCAGCGTTTGGTAGCAGCCCAGACTACAGCTATGCCTGTACAATTGGCCTTGCCCTTTTTCTGATTGTGGTCGGGCTGTCCGCTATTCGCCTAATTTTCTTTAATCCGGCGGATTCGGGGACTCAGTTGTAAGAGACAGAGGCTTAAAGCTTAGTTCAGCATCCGAAGCAATCCTTGCTGACCCGCTAGAAGCTCGCGCAGTAAGCTGACAACGCCTGCCCAAATTACGGGGGAAATGTCTACGCCGCCAATGGGGGGAATAACCTTGCGTACGGGAATCAGCAGCGGCTCTGTCGGCCAGTAAACCAGCTTAAACGGCATTTTATTAAGTTCGACTTGGGGATACCAGGTCAAGATAATGCGGAAGATAAACAGCAGCGTGTATAGGCTTAGCAGTGGCCCTATAATCCAGATGGCGATCGTAGCGTTAGACATAAGCGTGACTAAAAATTAGCTTTAAGACGTTATCTTCTAGCTTACCTGTTCGGCCTAATGATGTGCTTTGCAAGGGCGGCGATTGCCGATATCATAAGAGCTAATCGCTTTAGTTCTGCTGCGCCTTGCCAGACAAGGTTTAGACATATGACTCCTTCTTTGACTAACTTCTTGCTTAGCCTGCTAGCGGGCCTATTGATCATTGTGGTGCCAGCCACTATCGCCCTGATCTTTATCAGCCAGCGCGACCAAATCAAACGCGGCAGCTAGGACAATTGATCTTAGAAGATAGTTTCGAGCTAAATAGTTTTGAGTCTACACGGGCTTGAACTCGATAGGCTGAATGAATCTGGGAGGGCGAAACAAACCTTTCCAGATTTTGTGTGTCTACAGTAACGACCCTCGCTGTAGATTTGTCTTTATGTAGATTGGCTTTTATCTGGATCGGCTATCTATTAAATAAGCAAGCTAAAATAAGCAGAAGGAGTAGGGCAAAGCGTCCTCACTCTGTTACCCTGGCATCCAGAGCAGCCTTGCAAAGGCAGGTTTGTACGCTCAAGCTGTAATCGACAGCAATTTTTTATCACCGGCATCTGTTCTGTCTACTACAAACGGCTGCTATTTAAAGAGGACTCTGCTGTGAGTTTTACGCCCGTTACGTTGTTACTTGGCATTGTCTTGATTATCGGTGCGCTGGCACTGTTTTTTCTAGACAAAATTCGGCCAGGCTATTCGCGCGAGTCGGATAAGGTCTACGGCGTACTGATGCTTGTGGCGGGCCTGCTGTCTTTAGGCCATCTTACGGCTGGTGTGACTGAGTCGTTTCAGCTCATGCTGATAACTGGCATGTTGATGACGCTGGCGGTTGATAATGTTCGCAAGCGCGAACCGATGATTGAGCCGCCGCTGGGCAGACCCGACGCTTACCCGCCTAGACCTCGGTACGATGAGCGTCCGCCCGCTCGTCGCGTTTATCGAGCTGAGCTAGATGACCGCAATGGGCCACCGCGCGATGCTTTTGGCGATAGACCGGGCCAACGTCGTCCGCAAAGAATGGCACCGGGACAGGATGGCTATTGGCCAGACGATTTGAATGAACAGCGCAAAACTCGTCAGCCTTACGAAGAGTATGGTGCGCCAGCGGGCCGATTGCAGCCTAGCCCCGGCCCTGATAGAAGACCTACTGATAGACCCTATCCTGAAGAGCGATATGGTCAACGTCCACCGGCTAGACCCCCTGCTAGCCCGTCTCCTTCAAATTATCCGCCTCAAGGGGGCTTCGATAATGGGTCGATGAATAGACCTAGCGATATATCCGATAGAGGATCAAGTGATAGAGGGCCAAGTGATAAAGGCCAAAACGACAGAGGGGCGAATGGCTATGGTGAGCGATCGCCGGAAAACTATTCGAGACCCAATGAGTCGTTTGCTAGCTCAAGCGGGCCTACGGAGCGACCTAATCGGGAGAACAGACGACCTGCAAATGGCGAACGTACGCTCGATGTAAAGCCTTATAGTGAAGCGCCTAAGGTAGATTTACCGGAAACTCCTTACAGTTAGGTTGTTCAATTAGGCGACTTATCGCAAATGTAAAAAGCCCAGGAAACTTAATTTCCTGGGCTTTTTTGTTTAGCCTTCGGCGCTACCGACGATACTTTAGAACATTATTTGGGATAGGGACATCTGAGGTCATTTTAGGATCTGTCATGACTGGGCCAGCTTCTGTGGTTAGCGGCAGTACGCCCGCCCAGACTGGCAGCTCGTAGTCTTCTTCAGCGTCGATGGGCGGGCCAGTGCGAATTTTTGCTGAGGCTTCGGTGATGGGTAGGGCCAGTACGCAGGTGGCCGCTAACTCTTGGGGGTTGGGCGATCGCACCTCCTCCCATCGGCCTTTGACCACATGCTCCGTAAAAGCTTTTAACGCTGTCATTTTTTCATCACCGTCCATTACGTTCTCCGCTTTGCCAAACAGCACGACCGAGCGATAGTTCATTGAATGGTGATAGGCAGAACGGGCTAGCACTAATCCATCTAGCAGGGTGACGGTAAAACAGACGTCGATACCGGTTAGCAAAGACTTCAGCATTCGGCTGGCGCTGGCCCCGTGAATGTAGACTTTGTCGCCTATTCGTCCGTAGGCCGTTGGAATGACGATGGGTCGGCCTTCTACCACGAAGCCGACCTGACAAACTAAGCCTTCGTCTAAGATTTGGGCGATGGTTTCAAAGTCGTATTGGCCTCGTTTGGGTGCTCTTTTTACCTGTGTTCTATCGGTCTTTAAAGGGTGTGTCATGTTGCAAAATCAGCGTTCGTTGCTGCTAAGGTAATAGACAAATTGGTCTCTCTCCAATAGCCAATTCCGATAAAGCTAGCCAGTCCAATTATGGAACTCTCTCTACTGCTAACGCTGTGTGCCTCAGATCCGATGCCCCTGCACCGACAGCTTTACCAGCAGATTCGAGATGCCATTTTGACGGGTAACCTGAAGCCTCAAATGCGTTTGCCCGCTAGCCGTCAGTTAGCAAAGACCCTCAACGTCTCGCGTACAACCGTTGTGCAAAGTTACGATCAGCTCATCAGCGAGGGTTACTTACAGACCAAACCGGGTGCGGGCACTTTCGTTTGTAGCCAGATTCCAGACGGGTTAATCTTTACCAGCCAGACTACTGCGAATGTACCTGTTGCTGATCGTTTGGACGCTGACCCTTCCGACCTCTTTGCTGTTTCTTCTGCCCAAACAGCCAGCGGCCTTTCAAATCCGCTCGAAAGGCTTTCGGCCTATGGCACTCGACTGACAACTATTGCTGACTACGATTCTGGCGCGGACTCTCCGCTGAGCTTTCGCTATGGCTTGCCCGATCTATCGCTGTTTCCCGTACGGCAGTGGCGCAGGTTGCTAAATCGTCAGGCCACCAAGAATCAGCAATGGATGGGGTATAACGTCGAGCCAATGGGACATGTGGGGCTACGCCGAGAAATTTCGCAGTACATCAGCGAGATCCGGGCGGTGCGGTGCCAGCCAGAGCAAATTTTGATGACTGGCGGTACGCAGCAAGCACTGAGTCTGATGGTGCAGATTTTGATGGATGTTGGGGAGGTGATCGCCGTAGAAGATCCTGGCTACCTCAGCGCTAAACGCATTTTTAGCGCCGGGGGAGCGACTGTAGTGCCCGTACCCGTAGATGACGATGGCATTAGAGTGAACGAGCCGGGTGGACTGGCCGACATTGCCGCCGATAATAGTCAGCCGACGCCCCGTTTGGTCTATGTAACCCCTTCTCATCAGTTTCCGACGGGTGTACTGATGACGTTGTCCAGGCGATTGGCCTTGCTGCACTGGGCCAGACAGAACGGGGCGCTGATTATTGAGGACGATTACGATAGTGAGTTTCGCTATAGCGGTAGCCCAATTCCAGCGCTACAGGGGCTAGACGAGCACAATTGTGTTTTGTATGTGGGGACGTTTTCTAAGGTGATGTTTCCGGGGTTACGACTCGGCTATGTGGTGGTTCCGCCTGCGCTGATTGATGTTTTTCGTCGCGCTAAGTGGCTGTGCGATCGCCAGTGTCCGCTGATCGAGCAGGCGGCGCTAGCTGAGTTTATTAAGGGCGGTTATTTGGCACAGCACATTCGAAGGATGCGCAGTGTTTATGATCGTAGACGGCGATCGCTGGTGGACTCACTTCAGCAGGCCGCTCCTGGTGTAAACATTCCAGGAGACGCGTCTGGGCTGCATATTCTGGCTCGATTTCAGCGCGAGCGGCAGGGTAATGAAACCCTCCTGACCCAGGCGCTAATTGATCGAGCGCAAGAATTAGGCGTGGGTTTGTTTAGCGCAGGGCCGCATTACTGGATAGCGGATAGAACGCGACTGGGACGTCATGCGGTTGAGAAAGAAATAAAGACTTCGGACTGTGAGCTAATTTTTGGATTCGGTAACATTTCAGAAGCAAATATCAAGAGCGCGATCGCTAGAATTAGCCCTACTCTTTGGCCAGTTTCTGGGAATTGAGGGCTGTTTGAACGGCGGCTTAGTGCCTGAATGCACAAAATATTCATTTGTTGACTCAAATACTTTTAATGCAAATTATAGAGACATCGCTTATAATTTCTTCATAACCCTGTTCATAAACTCATAAATGCCGTCATGACTACCGCAACAGAGCCTAATTCCAACGAATCTGCTGAGAGCACAACATTAGGGGTCAATGCTACGCGCTACTATCGCCCCGAACCTCGCCTTGGGTTTACGCCTTATGCCGAACTCTGGAACGGTCGTCTGGCGATGGTGGGCTTAGTGATAGCGACGCTTTTTGAAGTTGCGATTCACTTATTCTAAAAATGTTCTATTGCAGAATTGTTCTATTTTAAGGACAACCTAATCGTACGTCAGTTCGGGTTAAGCCACAGGCGGTAAAGCCCACTCTAGGCGGAGTTTGGGCTTTTTAGGCTGATGGCAATAGGCAATTAAGCCGCAAATGATGTTGATCC
>QBMC01000138.1 GCA_003242035.1 Nodosilinea foveolarum
GAATTCATCCCATTCTAGTATCTGGAACGATGGATTTTATATAATCCTCGTTCCTTAGCCGCAGGCGTCATTTTCGTGGAGTGATGTTCGCTACTCTATACACTTCGCCAAAAAACGGTCAAGCTGATTGGCAAATTTGGCTTTGTCTCGATTGTTTAACGGCGGTGGGCCTCCGCCTACAGGTTCTGCGCCGCCGCGAAAAGAGGCGAGTAGATTGCGTACCGATAGGCGATCGCCAATATTTCGACTCGTGTATTCATCGCCTCTAGGATTAAACACAAATCCTCCCTTTTCTAA
This sequence comes from Nodosilinea foveolarum, assembly GCA_003242035.1. GTDB lineage: Bacteria > Cyanobacteriota > Cyanobacteriia > Phormidesmidales > Phormidesmidaceae > Phormidesmis > Phormidesmis foveolarum. The sequence goes on from QBMC01000138.1 coordinate 298, forward strand.
AACCTCGGCGGCAAGGGGAATATCTGCGGTTACGACCAAATCACCAGGCTGCAACAGCTCCACAATTTTGTTATCTGCGCCGTCGAAGCCAGAAGGAACAACTAGCATTTGCGCGTACGCGGGAACCTGTACCGGATGATTGGCGACTAGGGTGAGCGGACAACCCGTTCGCTTGGCGGCTCTGAAAATGATTTCTTTAATGACGTTAGGGCAGGCGTCGGCATCTACCCAAATTTGCGCAACTGGTGACTCACTCACTGATTTGACCTGATGGTTTAGTCTGATACATCTTTTGCGATCGCCCTCGTAAATACACGGACTCTACGGCTTTGCCTAGCACATACACCAAGAAACCTTGGTGGGTTTCACGCATGTCTATTTTGCCCTAATCTCTTACGCTGTTGGGCAGTTCTTGCCCTCTTCAAAGCGGTCAGCTCTGCTGCCGAACGACTTACCATGCTTTTTCGCCGTCTTGTGCATTCTACATACTCCCCGACAGGTCACCAGAAAGAAGCATCCGTCCGGCGACGAATTATTCGACAGGCCAGTCGGCAGTTAGCGGCTAGCGCAATCGCCCTGACCGCCTTTGCGAGTGCGGCGATCGCCGCCCCTCCAGCCGATGCGCCCAGGGCAGCTCAGGCCAAGCAAAGTCAATCTGGTCAGACGCTCACTTTCGACCAGATTATGAGCATTGGCTACAGAGCTTCTAAACAGGGCGATTTCAACACGGCGCTGATCAACTTTCGCCGCGCCTTAGCGATGCGCCCTGGCCAGCCTTATGCTGCCGCTGCTGCTGATAATATGGCCTACTACATTCAGTACGAGCGCCTGTCTGAGCGGCGGCGGGAAATTAGCCAGCTAGAGTCTCGGCTGGTGAGAGCGCAGGCTCAAAAAGACTGGGTCTGCGCCGCGACGACGCTCGATCAGCTAACGACTTATACCCAGCCCAACTCGCTGAATAGAGAAAGGCTGATTGGTCAAAGGGGCGAAGTGAGCGGATTGCTGGATGCTCGGATAGATAGCGATCGCTGGTCTACGGTCTGTGCGGCTCAAAACCCTATCTATTGAGCAGCCTCAGTCCAACAGAGCGGGAGAATAGATATTGCAACTGTCGTTACAATTTGTTACATTATTTACGGACTTGAAACTCTACAGACAAGCAATCGTAACGGTCGGCAATGACAGATCCTCAACCTCAGGACTACCCGTTAGTCGAAAAATATCTCGTCGGCTATCGCAATTTTGAAAGGGCCGATTTGCGAGCGGCGCAGCTATCGAAAGTGCAGCTTGCAGGCGTCTATTTATGCTGGGCGGATTTGACTGACGTGCATCTTCAGGGGGCGACGTTAGACTATGCCGATTTGACCGGGGCGATGATGTGGCGATCGCACTTAGATCAAAGCTCTTTCAGGTTGGCTAACCTCCATAAGGCGATCTTAATTCGGGCCTCGGCTAAAGCCGCCAACTTCAGCGGCGCAGAGCTGCACAGAGCCGATCTTAGGCTGGCTAACTTGCAAGAGGCTAATTTCTCGGGGGCGAACTTGAGAGGGGCAAAACTGGCTTACAGCAATCTGCGTGGCGCAGATTTGAGCGGTGCCGACTTGAGCGGCGCAGATTTAACCGGTGCGGATCTTTCGGGCGCATTAGTCAATGCCTGCTGCTGGCAATCTGCCACGTTAAATCGAGCTAAGCTAGACGGCAACTTCAAAGCGTCTTCAAAGCATATGAGAGATAAATTGGCTTTTCACGAATTGCTCAATTAGGCAGAGCTAGAATAGAAAGATAACGCTATATGCTGTGTGAACCGCTTCTGAGCACAGCATCTAATGGAATTTTATAATTGGAAAGACTACCGCTGCGCCTTTGAGCAAACGTCTGGCGATCGCAAAGTGGCGCTTTTGCTGATTCATCCAATCGGCGTGGGCCTGTCGGGTGAGTATTGGCGTCCCTTTGTTCAGCAGTGGCAGGCTAGCTCGGAAGTCTCTAATCCCATCTACAACCTGGATTTGCTAGGCTGTGGGCAAAGCGATATGCCTCAGCAGGCACTTACGCCTCAAGACTGGGCTGAGCAGGTGGCTTACTTTATTGAAGCGATCGCAACTCAGCCGGTAGTGCTCGTCGTGCAGGGCGCTTTGCTGCCGGTGGCGGTGGAGCTAATGACGATGCCGCTTGCCGCTAAAAAAGTGGTTGGGCTGGTGCTTTCAGGCCCCCCGGCTTGGCGGCTGATGACCACGCCGACTGAGCCATGGAAGCAAGCGTTGGCCTGGAAGTTTTTTACTTCGCCGCTGGGTAATTTGTTTTACCGCTATGCGCGAAGAGAAAAATTTCTGCGTTCTTTTTCTGAGCGGCAGCTATTTGAGCGGCCTAAAGACGTAGATGAACGCTGGTTGGCAATGCTGGATGAGGGGGCAAAGAATATGGACAGTCGATATGCCGTATTTTCTTTTCTGGCGGGGTTTTGGCGACAGGACTACGCGGCGAAAATCGCGCAGATTCAGCAGCCTGTGCTGATTGTGATGGGAGAGAATGCCTCTACGATTGACCGGAAAACGGCTAAGCAGGTAGCGCAACAGGTGGAGTCGAGTTCGACGATAGAACAGGCTAGTCGAAAGCGATTACAGGACTATCTCGATCATTTCCCGAGGGCGCAGGGCATGAGTATCAGCGGGCGAAATGTGATGCCTTACGAGTCAACGGATGAATTTGTGAGCGCGATCGCTCCCTTCATCACCGACCTACCTCAATAGAACCCTCACGACAGAAGTATCTCTATCTACGCTCAGAAGTCGCGCTTGAGCCGTTAGCGCTGTTGATCCCTAAACCGGGGGAGTCTTCTAACCGGTCAAAAACAACGCCATTGTCTGTATTTAAAGCGTCTTCCTTCTTAGACGGAATTTTGGTCTCGCTTTCTAAGCCCTCTTCTTTGGGTGGGGCAACTGGCGCAGAGGTGACGCGATCTACTGACATCGTGAGTTCGTAGCTGATTGGCTCATTAGATCGGTTGAGGATGACGAGTTCGTAGTCGCCGGTCTCGGTGAGCGATCCCGACCAGGTCGCCTGCTCTGAATCTGAAAATATTGAAGGCTGCGCATCTGTCGGATTGGGCGGATACAGCGACATCAAGGTGCTGTCTTTTGGCGCATTTAAGTTTAGCCGCAGCAGTTGTCCGGCTGAGAGTTCTGCTGTGTATATCTGCCCTTCGCCAGGGTCGATCTGGCCGGTGAGGTCTTGCCGGAATTCGCCGGGTTCGAAGGCGACCGATTCTCTCAGGTTGCCATTTACGATCATTTGAGCTTGGCTGTCGGCGATCGCATAGTAAAGCTGTCCGGTGGGCTGGGTTAAGAAATCGTCTCCGGCCTGATTTGGAAACAGATTGAAAAATTTGGCATCAGCTAAGTCGTAGAGCGATCGCGGCTCAATGCCTACTTCACTGATTTGCGATCGCCACGTTTCGCGATTGGCCTCACTGTAGCTGCCCAGTTCTGACAAACTGCGAGGGTCAAAACTGTTTTCCAACGTCCGCAGCAAATCGAGCGCTGTGTACTCCCAGCGAATCCGCAAAGGTTCGTCCTGGGGCGCACTGGTCACCGGCTGAGGCCCATTGTTTGGCCCTCCCGTTCGCAGCATCGGATACTCTTGGTAGAAAAGCTGATTGACCAGGTTTGTAAAAAAACTCTCACTGATGCCTAGCTCCTCCCGGCGGGTCTCAATCTCTAGCCGACGGGCGGTTTCTTCTGGCGTAAATTCGCCTGAGTTCACCTGGCCATCTACTCCGGTATCCGCAGTTTGTGCTGAAGACGAGTCCGTTCTATTGGCGACGCTATCGTTGTTTCCGCGCAGCAGCCACGCAATCAGTAGCGCCGCGACTACAAAGCCTGTCATCACGGCTAGCGCGATTAATGCCTCTTTCCAGCTAGGCTGACCGATCACCCGCGACTCGCGCGCCATCACCGGTTCATAAGTCTCGGATACCTCGTCAATATCTGCATGACGGCCCATGTCTATGGGTGTGTCCATCGGCGAGAATCCTGGAGAGGCCATGGCTAGCTCAGGCTCTGGGCCGACTAAAATGTCAGATTCTCCAGGGGCGATGACGCCCGCAGGCTGAGAATACATTGACTGGGCAATGCTGGTGATGGCTGCTGCGCCGCCTGCTGTCGCGCCTATGGTGCTGAATTCTTGCGCTCTCGACTGGTCTACAGGCGTATCTTCCTGCCTGAGTGCGGTTAAAACTGCTTGGGCTGAGGGGAAGCGATCGCTCGGACGAACGGCCAGCATTTTTGCCAGAATCTGGCCCAATTTGGGACTAAGCAACTCAAATTCGTGCCAGTTGCCCTGCGTATCAATCAGCGTCTCGGGGTCTTCTCCGGTGGCTAGCACCATAATGGTTGCGGCCAGACCGTACAGGTCACTCGTAGCATCCGTTGGCGCGCCGCTGAGCTGCTCTTGGGGCGCATAGCCGACCTTCCCAACGCGAATAGGCGCAGCTTCTATGCCTTCTGTCGCCAAACGACTGCGAACTTTTGCCGCAGTTTCTTTAACGATGGCAAAATTAATCAGTACCGGCTGGCCCTCCATTTGATCGAGGATCAAATTCTCAGGAGAGATGTCTCGGTGAATGATCTCCATGCTATGAATGTAAGAAAGCACGGGCAACATTTGCTGAAGCAGCAGCGTTAGCTCGGTCTCTTTGAACCGATTTTTGGATCGCTGGCGACCTTCAGCAATTTCTTGATAGCTCTGACCGCAAACGTAGTCTTGCGCTAAAAACAGCCGCGCTCCTGACTGGCTCTCGGTGTCAAACGGGACTTCGATGAGTCCTTTAAATTCTGGGATTTGTGGGTTGGATAGCTGAAAGAGAACGCGCCCATCTTGCTCAAATAAATCTTTTGCCTTTTTGACGCTGGCTCTGTCGTTAACCTGCGGCAGCAGCTCTTGTAAGACGACTAGCTCGCCCGAAAGCTGACGGTCTTCAATCAGGTAGGTTTTGCCAAACCCACTGTGGCCTAGCTCCTTGACGATGCTATAGCGATCGCCCAAAAGCGACTTTGATGTACTCATCCCACTCTCGACATTCATGAGCTTCTTCCGTCCTGACAGACAATAGAATACCAGTCCTCACAGGGTGTGGCTGGTTTTACGATGGCGATCTACTAAAAACCTTTGATTTGAGACATAGGCATGGGGCGATCGCTGGTGTATTTTTAGACTTGCTTAAGATCTTCATCTCGATCTTTTAGGTAATGTCCAATTACTTCAGGGTACGTCCCCGCCTGTGCTTGCTATGAAATCGCTTGGTCGCCATATTTTAGTCGAGTTCCACGGCTGCAACGCCGATATTTTAAACGATGTGCCGCTAATAGAGCACGACATGATCGAGGCTGCCACCCGGTCTGGGGCTACAATTATCAGCTCTGTTTTCCATCACTTTTCGCCTTTCGGGGTCTCTGGCGTGGTCGTCATCCAGGAAAGCCACTTGGCGATCCACACCTGGCCAGAGTATCGCTATGCCGCTGTCGATTTATTTACCTGTGGCGATTCGGTTAATCCCTGGGTGTCTTACGAAAGTCTTAAAGCGGCTTTTCAAGCTGAGCATGGCTCTGCGGTCGAAATGAATCGCGGTCAGCCGGAGCTGTTACAAAAAGTTGATATCGACCCTAGCGATCATTTAGGTGAGACGAAAGACGGAGCGACTGAGCAATTAGCGACGCCCAAGTACAGCCGCAGCGTGTGGTTTACCGATAGAGATGAAAATATTGCGCTGTCGATTCGGCATAAGGGCGATCGCGTCTTCCAAGAAAAATCTCCCTACCAGCTCGTTGAAATCTTCGACACCTTCAAGTACGGAAAAATGCTCACCGTAGACAAAATGGTGATGTGTAGCGAGAAGGACGAAACCGCCTACCACGAAATGATTATTCACGTGCCGATGCTGGTAAACCCAGCGGTGAAAAACGTGCTGGTCATTGGCGGCGGCGACGGCGGCAGCGTTCGCGAAATTTTGCGCCATCCGCAGGTCGAAAGCGTCACCATGGTTGAGATTGACGAAGTGGTCGTGCGGGCTTCTAAAGAGTTTTTGCCCTCGCTTTCCTCTGCCCTTTCCCATCCCAAGCTAGACCTAATTATCGCCGACGGCATTGAGTATTTGAAGCAAGCTGCGGACGAAAGCTTTGACCTTATCGTGATCGACTCCTCCGACCCAGTTGGCCCTGCTAAGGGACTCTTCAGCGCTAGCTTTTACAAGGATGTGTATCGAGTGCTGACGCCCAATGGGGTGATGTCGGCTCAGAGCGAGTCGCCTCGTTTCAATCAAGACGCATTTGTCGCGCTGACTCACTGCCTACAAGACATTTTTGGCCCTGAGGATGTCCATACCTATCTGGCCTTCATCCAAACCTATCCCACCGGTATGTGGAGCTTTAGCTACTGCACAAAAGGCAGTATTCATCCGGTTGAATCGTTGGATACCGACAAGTCTACTCAGTTTGCCGAGGCCCATCAGTTGCAGTACTACAACGCGGCCATCCACCAGGCGGCTTTCTGCCTGCCGACGTTTATCAAAACAATGCTACAAGCTTAATGAATCGCTGTTCGAACCTGGATCGCATGTACTAACATGAATAGTCTAGAGCCGCTTACGAAGCCTTCTAGTTCCTTAATAAAGATCTGCGAGTCTGACGATGGCTAAGCTCCTGCTAATTGAGAGTCCTGGCAAATTAAAGAAGCTGAGTCAAATTTTGGGGCCAGGTTGGATCGTGAAGGCGAGTATGGGCCATATTCGCGAGCTGACGAATGAGGGTGAGGACGCGCTCGGGTTTGACCTGGATGGCCAAAAAATTATCTGTAAGTATGCGCCGAGGGATGCTAGGGCGAAGAAAACGATTGCGGGTCTGCGACAGGCGGTGAAGCAGGCGGATACGGTTTATATTGCGACCGACCCGGATCGCGAGGGGGAGACGATTGGCTGGCATTTGCAGCAGGCGCTGCGGCTAAAGGCTCCGCACAGAGTGGTGTATAGCGAGATTACGCCAGCGGCGGTGCGTCAGGCGGTGGCTAATCCGCGCGCGTTGGATCAGTCTTTGATTGCGGCGGGGCGGGCGCGGGACTGTTTGGATAAGCTGGTGGGCTATAAGGGCAGTCGGCATGTGGTGTGGCCGTTGAATAATGGTGCGAAGTCGATGGGGCGGGTGCAGAGTGCGACGCTGCATTTGCTGTGCGATCGCGAGCGGGAGATTTTGGCGTTTGTATCACAGGATTATTGGAGCGTATGGGTTGAGTATGGGGAGGGATTTAAGGCGTTTTATCGGCGGACTTCGGCTACGCTCAGCCCTCGGGCAATTAATAAACGCAAAGACGCCTCTACCTCTGTAGATAGAACGCCAAAAGCGAAGGCTGAGCGTAGCCGAAGTCTGGCGGAGAAAGAGAAAAGCGAAGAAGGGGAGCGGGTGGCTTCTCAGGGTGAGGCGGATCGATTGGTGGCGATCGCCAAATCCAATCCTCACAAAGTCATTTCTGTTGAAGGCAAAACAACAGAACAGAACCCACCGCCGCCGTTCATTACCTCTTCTTTGCAGCAGGCAGCGGGCGCAAAGCTGAAGTTTTCGCCGGATAAAACGATGAAGGTGGCGCAGTTGCTGTATGAGGCGGGCCATATTACCTACATGCGGACGGATTCTGTTGTTTTAGCTGCGCCGTTTAAGCAGTCGGTGCGAGATTATTTAGCTCAGCACGATCCGACGAATTTGCCAAAACAGGCGGCTCGGCATCGCTCGGCTAAGGGGGCGCAGGCAGCGCATGAGGCTATTCGGCCAACGGATGTGACCTTTACACCTGCGACTGCTCAGAATAGTTTGGTGGGAGAGGCGGCTAGGCTGTACGCGCTAATTTGGAATCGGGCGGTGGCGGCGTTGTGCTGCGCGGTGCGGTTGCAGAAGACTCGAATTGTGTCCCAGTCGGGGGAGGCTCCGAATGAGGCGTATTGGGAGGCTCGGGGGCAGGTGGTTGAGTTTGCGGGGTATACGCGCTATTGGAATAATTTGAGTGCGGATTCGCAACTGCCGATGGTGCGGCAGGGACAGGGGCTGACGCTGAAAAAGGCGCAGGCGGATCAGAAGCAGACTCAGCCGCCGCCGAGATATACGGAGCCGAAGCTGGTGCAGCTAATGGAGAAGAAGGGAATTGGCAGGCCGAGTACTTATGCGCCGACGATTAAGGTGTTGCGATCGCGCGATTATGTCCATTCGCTAAAGGATAAGCTTCAGCCCACGGCGCTAGGATTGTCTTTGGATACGGCTTTGGGGGAGCTGTTGCCGGATTTGATTCAGCCGGAGTTTACGGCGAAGATGGAGCGGGATTTGGATGCGATCGCGGCTGGAAAGCAGGAGTGGCAAGCGTATTTAACCGGCTGGCATCGAGAGTATTTTGCGCCTGCCCTGATAGCTGCGAGGCAGAAGCTGTCGGCAGGCGTGATGAAAGCGCTAGTTGTAGAGAGCGAGCCGTTTGAGCCGTCGGGTGTGAAGCGGACGGTTTCAGTTTTGAAGCAGAAAGGCTGTGCGATCGCTAAAAGCGAACCTGTGAAGGTAGGCAAAAAATCTGTCCAAAAGTCTTCTGTTGTAAACAAGCAAACAAAAGAAAAAGAACAAAAAAGTAAAGTGAAGTGCCCGAAGTGTTTTAAGCCACTTAATAAGATCCCTTCTCGCTCTAAAAAATTGAAGGCCAATCACTTTCTAAAGTGTGACGATCCGCTATGCGATACGGTGATGTTTTGGAATCCGAGCAAAAAAGACTACGAGCTACCATACGCTCAGCGAGCGGCTGATCCGAAGGCGTTTACTGAGTATCCCTGTCCGATTTGTGGGGCTTTGCTGATACGTCATCGCTATCAAAAGGAAGGAAAGGACAAGGTTATGCTGCGCTGTTCACTGCCAGAAAATCGGATAGGTAAGTGCAAAGAAGTTGCTTTTTTTCAGAGTCATGAGGGCGGCTTTTGGTCTCCTAATTATGGCAACCTAACCGAAAACAAAACGTAAATTTCTGCACAAAATAATGCGTATACAGAAATTGGTGATTTCTATAATGTTCTATGGCTTCCGAAATTATTTGGAATATCCCTAAGAAGGGGTTATTTTAGTTGGTGCGCGTGGAGCGTAGATCAAACAGTTGTAGGGTTTAGTTTCAATCCCTAAGAAGGGGTTATTTTAGTTGGTGATGCTAGCCCTTATGGTGGATATATTATTCAGCTAAGTTTCAATCCCTAAGAAGGGGTTATTTTAGTTGGTGCAGGATGGCAAAGCTAGCCATCGTAGCACCCCTGGTTTCAATCCCTAAGAAGGGGTTATTTTAGTTGGTGGGGTGCCTCCAAAACCTTTAAGCTTTTCTCCCATAGGTTTCAATCCCTAAGAAGGGGTTATTTTAGTTGGTGGGGTGGCCGACCCAGAACAATTCAGAATGTTAAGGATTCCGTTTCAATCCCTAAGAAGGGGTTATTTTAGTTGGTGGTTCTAGGTAGTCCCATCGGCCTAAGAAGCGAGCGGCGTCCTGTTTCAATCCCTAAGAAGGGGTTATTTTAGTTGGTGGGGCGAGTGCCGCCGCTTATCCCTAAGTCCGCGGCGTTAGGTGTTTCAATCCCTAAGAAGGGGTTATTTTAGTTGGTGGGCGGGATGCTGGGTTTGCTGGGATGCTAAAGGAGGTTTCAATCCCTAAGAAGGGGTTATTTTAGTTGGTGGGGCCATTAGAGAGAAACCAACTGCGATGGGAAAGAGACGTTTCAATCCCTAAGAAGGGGTTATTTTAGTTGGTGGCACACTCAGCATTAGAGAGGCAACCATTCAAAGTTTCAATCCCTAAGAAGGGGTTATTTTAGTTGGTGGCACGCGATGCTGCCTTATCGCCTTCATCATTTTGGCGTTTCAATCCCTAAGAAGGGGTTATTTTAGTTGGTGGGCCAAGTTCCTTATCCTCCTAAGTCTCTCCCTTCTGAGTTTCAATCCCTAAGAAGGGGTTATTTTAGTTGGTGGTATAAACCAGCGAATAACGTTCCCATCTTGAATGTTTCAATCCCTAAGAAGGGGTTATTTTAGTTGGTGGTAAACCACCGCACAACTAACGCTTTGCCACCCCATGTTTCAATCCCTAAGAAGGGGTTATTTTAGTTGGTGGTTGGGTATCTTTAATCAGCGTTCGCAATCTATGGAGTTTCAATCCCTAAGAAGGGGTTATTTTAGTTGGTGGATTAGAGTATGCGCTCTACTGCTGCAACCGATACGTTTCAATCCCTAAGAAGGGGTTATTTTAGTTGGTGGGCAGGGGCACTTAGGACTTTAGGGCGCATCCATTCAGTGTTTCAATCCCTAAGAAGGGGTTATTTTAGTTGGTGGGCTACGCTCTCACCTTCTCCGTAGCTGGTTGTGATTTGTTTCAATCCCTAAGAAGGGGTTATTTTAGTTGGTGGGGGGCGGGCGGTGGAAAGGCTCGTCGTATATGGTTTTCGAGGTGCAAATGCGCGAATCGTCGCGATTGACAGTATTTTACCTCAAAGAGGCTCAACTTTGGAAAGAAGTTTCTAAGCAAATTGCTAATCATATCAAGGGTTTCCAGCGTTGCGCGAACCCGCCAATCCTCACAAACGTCTACAGTCTCCAATCGGTAAGGCTCTGAGCGCATTCATAGCGCCCGACGCTGCAAAACACCTACCCATCCGCGCCGCCACTACGCAAAGAAAATCGTGTCATCTCGCACCGTTTCACCGCCAATGCGCTCTACCTTACGTTGGCAGCACTCACACAAAAAGTAAAATCGAATACTGTCTGTCTCTGGCTTGATCAGCTTATTCAACCGATTTCGCAGTCGAGCATATTCGGTCGCCGTTAAAGCACACTCAAACACACTAAACTGCATCCACTGCCCGTAAGACTTCAACACCTTATGAATCTTCGTACGCCGCTTATCTTCCGAAATATCGTAAGTTACTACAACATGCACAAATCGCCTTCTCCCTAAACCAATAAGCAGCCCAATCTCTCACTTTAAAACCAGCGGCGGATAAATCTCCGTCTCTGCCATCAAATACTTAGCCAACAGCCGCGCCTGTATCTCAAACGCCTCCTGATACGTACACTGACGCCCCATCACCGGATGCTTAAACTTAGACTGTTTCTTTTGCTCGTACAGCCGAAAAAACGTTCGCCGCCCCTCATCCGTCAACGAAACCGCGTGACTCAACGCCTCCTCAACAAAATCTTCCGGCGTCAAAGCCTTTTTATTAATCGCCGATAGCACCATCGCATCTACCACCAGCGGGCGAAACTCTTCCATTAAGTCCAACGCTAGCGAAGGCCGACCATAGCGCTGAGTGTGCAAATAGCCTAAATAAGGATCGAAGCCCACCAGATTAATCGCCCCTTGAACATCGTGCGCTAGCAGAGAATAGCCAAAGCTAAGCAAAGCATTTACCGGATCGGTCGGTGGCCGCCGACAGCGCGTTTTGAACGAAAACTGATCGCTGCGAATGAGACTGTCAAAATGGGCAAAATACGCCGCACTGCCCGATCCTTCTAATCCTCGCAGAGAGTCGATAGCGGTGGTTTTGGCGATGGGCGCGATCGCCTGTTCCAAACGTGCAATCCCCACACTCACCCCCACATTTCCCTCCCGCTGAGCGCGAAGCAACAAGTTTCGATAGCTCTTTAACTTGCCCCGCACAAACCCCTGCACCGCGTGAACCGCTGCCGCTGTCTCTCCCGCCGCCTGCCACTGCGCCGCCCGCACAAAAATGTTCTTATTCAGCTCCGGCTCCAACCGGCCCAAATACCGCCCCGTCCCGGTCATAAAGCTCAGCGGAATTTTGCGCTCTAGCAGCTCCGTTAAAGCCGCAGGCGAAACCGTCGCCCGACCCAAAACAACAACCCCGTCTATCTTAATCATCGGCACATCGAGCAAAGTCTCTTTGTTAGCCCGTACGCGCAGCCGCTCATCTATCTTGCCAATAAAGGCATCATCCGTCGAAATATAAACCGTTCCCCTGAAGGGGTGACACAACGCTCGAAGGCTATGTGGCATATAGGTTTTGCCTTCTG
>QBMC01000139.1 GCA_003242035.1 Nodosilinea foveolarum
CTTGAGGCTAGCGTGATTGCACCATTTATCCTCTTAAAAAAACCTGAATCCTTACCGCCAAAGCTTGATTCACCAAATAGAAAGCCTCGTCTAGCCAAATATTTCAAGTCTATTGTGCATTCTTTAGGCTTTGAGAATTTCTAGAAAGGCTTTAGCCGCAGGAGCAGGCGGCTTACTTGCTAGCGTGGCCGCGCCAATGATTCGATCTAGGCGGATGGGGAGCGATCGCACATACACATCATCGGGAATTGGAATCGCCGCTAGCTTAGGCAACACCGCCGCCCCCAACCCCTGCGCCACCATACTCACAATCGTAGAATCTTCCTTAATGACGTAGCCCACCTTAAACGACTGACCGCACTTATCCCAATGGTTGCGAACAGCGCTGGTGCACTCCGCATAATTGAAGAGAATAAACGAATAGGCAGATAGCGCCGCCCAGGTTAAATCTTTAGGCGGTGGCACGTCTTCCTTTGGGAGAAGAACAACATATTCATCTCGGATAATCTCCACCGTGTTAAATTCTTCCGAGCGAGGTAAAGGCAACAACCCAACATCCGTGTTCCCTTCCCGTAAAGACTGCTCTACTCCCGCCGGATCGAGTTCAGCTAGGCTCACTTCTACATGCGGAAAACGATTTCTAAAGCGCGCAATATTCGCCGGTAACAGGTGAGTCGCCGCGCTGCGAAAAGAAGCAATCCGCAGTCGGCTATTATAAAGTCCCTTCTCTAAATTTGCCTCGTAGTCTATTTGCTCTCGCAGGTCTAACATTGCCTGGACATGGGGCATTACCCGCTCGCCTACTGAGGTCAATTTAGCCCCTAGCCGCCCCCGAGAAAACAGCGGCACCCCCAGCTCAGATTCTAAAGAAGCGATCGCCCGACTCACCGCCGACTGCGAAATCTCTAGCTGCAACGCCGCATCCGAAAAAGTCCCGCATTTAAAGACTGCCGCCAGTATCTCAAGCTGGAAAATGTTCATAAATAGTTTCTATTCGCTTTGCGCATAGATGTAACCCTCTGAGCGGTTTGATCCTTAAGAAATATGAAGTTAGGCTCTGTGGAACCACGCGCAACGATTAATCAGGTTTCATGTTTGAACTGCTCAATTTCCAAAAATTCAGAGACACCCCTAGCGTTCAATTTTTTGATATTACCGTTCAAGACTCCAACGCTCGCGACCTAGTATTTCATAAGGGGCCTGCCATTAGCCCTAATAATGCTAAAGATACCAGTTGGCAATTTTATCTTCATCCCCGCCAGCAAGACAATTTGCTCGCCCTCTCCGGCGGTCGCACCTTTCACCTCGTCAACTTCGAATGGGCGCATCCGTATCATGTCGTTCGATTAGATGCAAACAGTCACATTCTACGGCTACCGCCCGGCACCTTCCATCGCTCCGAATCCGATCCCGAAGGTTCTCTGGTGATTAACCAAGCCGTACGCACTGAAAGCGCTACCGTACACAGCGAATTTCGCGTCTACAACAGCGGCACCATTCCTAAGCTCAAGAAACTGCTAGCCTCTGGCATTCAGCCCGAATACCACGGGTTTGAAGAAAATGACTATCCGATGGCTGCCTAGTTATAAAGCCAGTAGGTAGGCTCAGTCTCGATTTCAGCTTAATAGTTTCGTCAAGGAATGCGTGATCGCTCGTCTTTTAGAAGATGTAGCTCAGCGCATTCCTTCCGTTTTTTATTTGTTGTCACTATTTGAGCGATCGCTTCTAAAATAGAACCTAATAGAACCCAAAGTAAAACGCAGAGGCAGGTGCCAAAGGTATGGCTAAGGACACAGTCAAAAATACGGCCAGAGACACAGATAGAGTGCTAATTTTTGATACCACCCTGCGAGACGGAGAGCAGTCCCCCGGCGCAACCATGAACGTCGCCGAAAAGTTAGCCGTTGCCAAGCAGCTAGCCCGACTAAACGTAGACATCATCGAAGCCGGATTTCCCTTCGCTAGCCCCGGTGACTTCGAAGCCGTTCAGCGCATTGCCGCCGAAGTTGGCACACCCAACGGCCCGACGATCTGTGGCCTAGCGAGAGCCACTAAAGGCGACATCGAAGCCGCTGCTAAAGCCGTCGCACCCGCAGCGAATGGACGAATTCATACTTTCTTAGCCACTTCAGACATCCATATGAAGTACAAGCTAAAGAAATCGCGCGCAGACGTACTCGCCATGACCGGTGAAATGGTTGCCTACGCTAAAAGCTTCACCGACGACATCGAGTTTTCGCCCGAAGACGCAGGCCGCAGCGAGCCAGACTTTTTGTATCAGGTTTTAGATCGGGCGATCGCCGCAGGCGCAACCACCCTAAACATCCCAGACACCGTCGGCTATCTCACGCCCACTGAGTTTGGCGACCTCATCCGGGGCATCAAAGCAAACGTCTCCAACATCGACCGCGTAGTTATTTCCGTCCACGGCCATAACGACTTGGGCCTTGCCGTCGCCAACTTCCTAGAAGCGGTAAAAGCAGGCGCTCGGCAGCTAGAGTGCACCATCAACGGCATTGGTGAAAGAGCTGGTAATGCTGCTTTAGAAGAACTGGTCATGGCCTTGCACGTCCGCCGTCAGTACTACAATCCCTTCTTCGGCCTACCCGCAGAGTCCGAGGCTCCACTGACCAACATCAACACCAAAGAGCTGTACAAATCTTCCCGGCTCGTCTCCAACGTCACTGGCATGTTGGTACAGCCTAACAAAGCCATCGTTGGCGCAAACGCCTTCGCCCACGAATCGGGCATCCATCAAGACGGCGTCCTCAAAAACCGTCTCACCTACGAGATTATGGACGCCCAGCTCATTGGCCTCAACAACAACCTGATTGTGTTGGGCAAACACTCTGGTCGAAACGCTTTTCGAACGCGGCTCGGCGAACTGGGCTTCGAGCTGAGCGATCAGGAATTGAACAAAGCCTTTTTGCGGTTTAAAGACGTTGCTGATAAAAAGAAAGAGATTAGCGATCGCGATCTAGAAGCCATCGTTAATGACGAAACGCTGCAAATTGCCGAACATTTCAAGCTAGAACTTATTCAGGTCTCCTGTGGCAGCAACGCTACCCCCACCGCTACCGTCACGCTTCTAATGCCAGACGGTCAAGATCTCACCGACGCCGCCATCGGCACTGGCCCAGTAGACGCCATCTATAGAGCCATCAACCGCGTGGTTCAGATCGAAAACGACTTAATTGAATACTCTGTTCAATCGGTCACCGCAGGTATAGACGCGATGGGAGAAGTCACCATTCGTCTGCAACAGGGAGAGCGAATTTACTCCGGTCACGCCGCTAACACAGACATTGTTGTTGCTTCTGCCTATGCCTATGTCAATGCGCTAAACAGGCTATATACGGCATCACAAGCAGGCGAGTCTATCCACCCTCAAAAAGAGAAAATACCTGTAGGAACGGGTGTATAGAAAACATTTTTAGCTGACATAGCTGACATAGCTGACATAACAATGCGGCCCTAAGTTAAAAACTCAAAGCCGCATCACTTTTGTTTATGAAGTAGAAGATCTACGAAGAGCTAGTCGCGCTACCTACAGCACCTTTGAGCGCCGCAATGCCTTGCTCAACGCTGCCCCAAATGCCCATGTCAGGCTCTTTGCCGATTAGCTCGCGGGTGCCGACAAAGTACAAAACGCCTTTGAGCACTTCTTGATGAGCGCGGTTCTCAAAGTTCACTTTGTTCAACGGCTCCATTGCATCCTGCAAATCGTCATCCAAAGACTGCGCGGCTTTGTGCAATACCAAGCCCGTCATCGTTTGCTGATGCTTCAGTAGCTCTAGCTGAAAGAACTTGTCGTAAGTGGTTAGTTCGGAGCCAGCCATCATTTCGCCCACTTTTTCAGCGTGCTTTTGCGTGATATCGCGAGGCTCAGGGACGCTGCCAAACTTAGCGATCGCCTTATCAATATCAGCCATATTCTCTTGGTCTTGAGAAACCATCTTCTCCAAGCGCTCGCGAATCTTACTATCGTCTGTCTCAGCCATGAGCTTTTGTTCGCTGGTTAAAAGCACCTTTTGAAAAAGCTTTAGGTCGGCCAGTTTGCTAGCGAGGTTTGTTCTATCAGTCATCAGAGGAGTTTTCCTTTTCTGTATAGTAGGTTGCTTTCTTCCCCATCATTCCGCGAGAACCCAAACCTCCCCTCCGTCTTCGGAGAGAATATAGATCGACGAAAGCCTGACTTATGCCTTACGAGATAGCTAATCTACCCCCTGCCTACCTAAATCGTTCAGATTAGCGGCTCGTTGCCCAGAATCATCAGGCTGAGCGATCGCACTCATCCGATCAAACATTTTGCCTTGAATTTGCCGCCCCTTCTTCACGCCTAGCTTCAGCAACGTCCCTGGCCCCGGCACAATCTTCATCCCTAGTTGCTGCACCATCGACAGACTATCGCCCATCCCCCAATGCTCCACAATTTTGCTATAGCTCACCCGGTCAATATGCATAATTGCAAAGCGCACCGATCTTCCCGTTGGCGGAATGCCCTTAAACTCGCCCAAATGAGTCCCCGAGAAAAAGCCACTGGTCGTCACCCGATCTCGATGCGCGATCACTTGGTCAAACACATGCTGTCCATCTGGAAAAGCTTCATAAACCTCGCGGCCCATTGCGGCAAACTCAGCGCTAGACAAAGGTCGAGCTACGCCTGCCATATGCGCCACCAAATTAGGCGAAAGCAACGCCAGCCCTGCCGAAAGTCGCCGATGGTCGAAAGACTTATAAAACTGCATTACCAGCGCTTTATTTTGGATAGCGAGCAAATCATTAAACATAGGCGATCGCAGCAAGCCTCAGCGAGACGAAGCGCTAAAGGAATACAAAAAGCTATCAACAGCATACTTTTTATGCGCGTACGTAAGGCATACCGCCAGAATTTGCCACGTCGCGCGTAACCACCCCGTCCCATCAAAAAAATTGAGATTACGGTAAGGTAAAGCGCTAAAATAGAAGGCCCTTAGGGTTTACGTCCTTCAAGAAAAGTTAGTAAGCGTGATTGCATAAGTTTCTGAAAAGTTGGTTTTGGAGAACTGGTCTAAAAAGCAGGTTGCTTCCAAACCGATTGTTCGCCGCTATCGAAGTCGTTCTAAAATCGTTGTTGACTAAACTATCGCAGAAATCGTTCTGGAATACTCCCATGCCGAATACTTTGGAGAAGCAGCTTAGAGAAGAGATCCTAAGAAGACAGCAAGAAAAAAAGCAGCAAGAAAAAGTTAAATCCAAGAAGAAAAAGACTTTTGTGCTGATAGCAGTCTTAGGGACACTGAGCCTCGCGGTTAGTTTGGCTCAGTGGCAGATGGCAAAGTCTGCGCCCGCTCAGCTCAATCGACCCGTTCCGGAAGGCGAAAGACAAAGTCCAAATGCCTACAGGTCAGAAACCATATAGTTAAGCAACCATATAGTTAAGTAACCTTTAGCAATAGCGCTATGCTGTTGTGACTGAACGCTTGTTTTTATGGATATTCGGCAACTACCTGGCACTGCTAACTATTTAGGAGCCACCTGGGATGGAAACGGCACAAACTTTGCAATTTTCTCTGAGAATGCAACCCAGGTGGATCTATGTTTATTCGACGCCGACGGTCACGAAAGCCGCTATGGACTTCAAGAAGTTTATAACTTTGTGTGGCACGCCTATTTAACCGGGGTGGGGCCAGGTCAACGATACGGATTTCGAGTTCATGGCCCCTTCGATCCCGCCAACGGGCATCGGTTTAATCCTAATAAGCTGCTGATTGATCCTTATGCGATCGCCATAGAAGGCGATGTCGCCCCTGGAGAAAAGACCTTCGGCTACCGATGGAATAGCGAAGAAGAGGATCTAAGCTACAGCGATCTAGACAGCGCCCATCAAGTGCCCAAATGTATCGTGGTTGACTCTAAGTTCAACTGGGGCAAAGATCGTCAGCTCAACATTCCCTGGCACCAAACCATCATCTACGAGATGCACGTAAAGGGGTTTACCCAGCAGCATCCCGACATCCCCGAAGACCTACGCGGCACCTACGCCGGACTCGCCCACCCAGCCGCCATCAAGCATCTAAAAAGCCTCGGCATCACGGCCGTAGAGCTGATGCCCATTCATCACTTTCACGGTAAACCCGGCTATTTGGATAGCAAAGACCTCCGCAACTACTGGGGCTACGACTCGCTCAACTATTTCTCGCCCTACGCAGGCTATAGCGCTGCTGGCACCCAGGGTCAGCAGGTCAGAGAATTCAAAGAAATGGTCAGGGCTTTGCACAGAGCAGGCATTGAAGTCATTCTAGACGTGGTGTACAACCACACGGGCGAGGGCAACCATCAGGGGCCGACGCTCAGCTTTCGAGGGGTAGACAACGCCGCCTACTACCGGCTAGTAGAAGGCAACGAACGCTACTACATGGATTACACAGGCTGCGGCAACTCACTCAAAATGAGCCACCCTCAGGTGCTAAAGCTGATTATGGACAGCCTGCGCTACTGGGTCGAAGAAATGCACGTCGATGGTTTTCGGTTTGATCTGGCCTCGGCGCTAGCCAGAGAGCTGTTTGAAGTGGGCACACTCGCCACCTTTTTCGACATCATCCATCAAGACCCTGTGATCTCTAGAGTTAAGCTGATTGCCGAGCCTTGGGACGTGGGCGACGGCGGCTATCAGGTGGGTAAGTTTCCGCTGCTGTGGTCAGAATGGAACGGGAAATATCGCGATACTGCCCGAGACTTTTGGCGCGGAGAAGACAGCGCCCTCGGAGAATTTGCTCTGCGGTTCACGGGTAGCGCCGACCTGTACGAAGACACCGGACGCAGACCTCACGCCAGCATCAACTTTATTACCGCGCACGATGGCTTTACGCTGCGCGACCTAGTGAGCTACAACCACAAGCACAACGACGCCAACGGCGAAAATAACCGCGATGGCGAAGATCACAATCGCTCCTGGAACTGCGGCGCAGAGGGCAAAACCGACGATGAAGAGATTTTGAAGCTGCGATCGCGCCAACAGCGAAATTTCCTCGCCACCCTCATGCTCTCTCAGGGCGTACCGATGCTAGTAGCGGGCGACGAAATGGGGCGATCGCAAGGCGGTAACAACAACACCTACTGCCACGACAACGAGCTTTCCTGGATCGACTGGGATCTCACCCCAGAAAACCAATCCTTACTACGCTACAGCCAAAAACTCATCAAGTTGACCAAAGATCATCCGATCTTCTGTCGCCGTCACTGGTTTTATGGTCGCGAAATTCACGGCTCCGGCATCGTTGACCTGGGCTGGTTCAATGTCGAAGGCGAGGAGATGAAGGACGAATGGACATCGGGCTACATCAAAACCCTCACCGTCTTTCTTAACGGTGAAGAGATTGCGACGCCCACCCATCGAGGCGAACGAATCAAAGACGACAGCTTTTTGCTGATGTTCAACGCGCATTCAGAACCGCTGGATTTTGTGCTGCCAGAAGGGGCAGGCGATCGCCAATGGCGCTTAATTATGGACACCCAAACCGCAGAAGGCTTTGTCAAACGGGCCAAAACCTACCAGCCTAAAAGTAAAGTTGCGATCGCCCCTCGCAGCCTGGTCATGCTACAAAGTCGGCTTTAATCTAAGCAATCCGTACGAGAAGGCCATTTTTATCTATATTGAGTGAAGACAAAAGACGTTCGATAAGCTTCACAAATTATGGGTTGGCAAGCACTAAGCCGTCAGTTTCAGCATCGGTTCCCAAACAGATTTCAAACCGGGTTCCAGAGCCGATTTCAAAAAAGTCGGCTAGGACGGCTGCTAATGCTAGGAATCGTCATTTTTGGACTCGCCATCGCCTTGCCAAGCTGCCGCAGCCTGGACAGACTGCGCCTGGAAAACTTTAGAACCGATCAGTCCGCCAGCGTACCCACCATCATCAGCACTATCATCGGTGAACCCAAAACGTTCAACACCCTGCTCTCAGCCGAAAGCACCAGCAGCGATGTCCTCGCCATGATGTACACCGGACTGCTAGGCACCGACCTGATTACTGGGGAAATTGTGCCAGCGCTAGCCGAATCCTGGAATGTATCAGAAGACGGTAAAACGATTACCTACATCCTCAAAGAAAATCTGAAGTGGTCGGACGGCGAACCGCTAACCGTTGACGATGTTGTCTTTACCTACAACGACCTCATCTTTAACGAAGAAATTCCAGCCGGTCTGCGAGACATCATGAGAATCGGCGCAGAAGGTAAGCTGCCCACCGTTCGTAAGCTAGGCGATCGCCGCATCGAATTCAAAATTCCGGAACCCTTCGCGCCTTTCCTTCAGACAACGGGCGCTGCCATCCTTCCCAAACACGTACTCGAAAAAACCCTCACCACCCGAAGCCCAGACGGTCAGCCCCTGTTTCTATCCACCTGGGACACTAGCACCGACCCCACCAAAATCGTCGGCAACGGCCCCTACAAAATTAAGCGGTTTGTCCCTGGCGAACGCATCGTATTCGAAAGCAACGAATATTACTGGGATACGGGAGAAGATGGCAGACAAAAACCTTATGTCAAAGAACTGATCTGGCCAGTTGTTACCTCGCAAGACGCAGAGTTCGTCAGGTTTCGCTCTGGCGACTCGGACATGGTCAGCGTTACGCCCAACATTTTTCCGCTCGTCAAGCAAGACGAAAAACAGGGTAACTACACCGTGTACGAAGGCGGGCCAGCCGCTTCTCGCTTTTTCATCACGTTTAACCTAAATAAAGGATCGCTAAACGGAAAGCCCGTCGTCAATCCCGTTAAAGCGGCCTGGTTCAACAACGTTAGCTTTCGGCAGGCCGTCGCTCACGCGATTGACCGCCAAACCATGCTGAACAACCTTTTCAAAGGACTGGGCGAATTCCAAAACTCTCAGATTGCGCCGCAAAGTCCTTACTACCTCCCAGAAGGCATGCCCGTTCCGGGTTACCCCGCAGGTCTTCCCGTGTACGACTACGACCTCGAAGCAGCCAGAAAGCTGCTCACAGACGCTGGATTTGAGTACAGAGGCGACCAGCTTTTCGACGCCGAAGGCAATCGCGTCCGGTTTACGCTACAAACAAACGTCGGTAACAACCTACGCGAATCGGCCATCATTCAAATTAGTCAGAACCTGGCTCAAATTGGCATTCAAGCAGATACTAATCCGATTGACTTCAATAAGCTAATTGCCAACATGGACAACACGCTAGACTGGGATGCCATCGTACTGAGCTTTGGCGCTGGTCTAGAACCCAACAGCAGCGCTAACTTATGGACAGTCAACGGCAACTCTCACTTTTTCAACTATCAGCCATCCACACTGCCGCCGCTTCCAGGTCGTGAGATTGCCGATTGGGAACAGGAACTGAGCAATTTGTATGTCCAAGCAGCCCAAGAGTTAGATGAAACTAAGCGTAAAGCGCTGTATGCCAGAACTCAGATCTTAGCTCAAGAGAACCTGCCGTTTATTCATTTAGTCGGTCAGTATTCTATATGGGCCGTGCGTAACGATATCGAGAATATCAAGCCGACCGCGCTAGCTGGAACGCTAGGGCCACTGTGGAATGTCGATGAGCTAGAGCTAGCTGAGCGGTAAAACAGCGACACCTTACAGCTTTTCTATAGACTTAGTCGCTCTCTAGAACAGGCAGAAGCGATATAGTCAAAGCGGTAGACCGGTCTCACCGTCCGTCTTTGAGTAGACGACGGCCTGTAACGGGATAGTATAGAGGACATAGCAAACAAAGACTGCCAGCGTTAAGCGGCCAAAATCCACCTCCCATCTTCGCAGACCTTCTCTTCGACAGACTTTCTCACCGTAAACCAGGCTGACCGGCGCGTATGGATCAGATTGAACAAGCCTATAGAGTGTTAGAGCTGGAGACAGGGGCTGCCATGGCAGAGGTCAACCAGGCATACAAGGATCTGGTGTTTATTTGGCACCCTGATCGGATTCCCGCAGAGCGCGATCGCCTGCGAGAAAAAGCCGAGGCCAAGCTCAAAGCTCTCAACGAAGCGCGTTCATTTTTGCGATCGCAAGTCAAAGACGGCAAAATTCCCGCTGAAAGCACGGCCCAAGCGCAAAGCAGAGCCAAGGCTCAAACCCAAAACACCCGCCCCGAATACAGCACCTACCGTTCCTACAGTCGGGCTGCCAGCCGTACCGCCAGCGCCTATCAGTCCAGCAGCAGCGCCAACGGCGACGCCAGAGCAGGCAGCTATCGCCCCCCCTACGAAGCCTACCGCCGCGCCAGCAGCTACGCCGATACCTACACCAACACCTCATCGAGCAGCTACGCAGGCGGCAACGCCACCTATGGCTCCTCGTCGGGTCGTTATCCTAGCAGCCGCTGGCCAAAAGAAAGTACTAGTACAGCTAACACTAATAGCAGTAGCAGCAGCGATAACGGAGCGAGCAGCCACAGCGCGTCGAAAGCCAAAACATCGACTAACGAAACCAGCAAATCTCCAGCCCGTAGCACCTCCCCCTCTACTCGTCAGCCCAGCAGCCAACCGCAGCAAAACACGCCCGCTAGAGCCAAGCGAGATCCAGATTTAAGCGGCGCAGATCTCAGAGGTGCAAACCTCAAAGAAAAAGACTTCTCCGGACGCAACCTCAGCAACGCCAACCTAGCTGGCGCAGACCTCAGCGATACCTTCATGCACAAAGTCAACCTCAACCGGGCTAACCTCCGCAAAGCCCGACTGTTTCGCGCCAACCTGCTACAGGCAGACCTCAGCCATGCCGACCTCAGCGGCGCAGACCTGATTGGCGCAGACCTTAGCGGCGCAGACCTCAGCGGCGCAGACCTTAGCGGCGCAAAAGTAGGCTACGGCGACAAAATCATGGTGAAACTGCTGGGCGCACGACTCACGGGCACAATTATGCCAAATGGCCGCATTCACGAATAACTCTCTATAGCGAGCTGCGCCTGTCAAGAGTAGTGGCCCTAAAAACTAATAGGGCAACCTTTAAAGTTATTTCTCTGCATACTGATTAATCTATCCTTTTAGCAATCGTTAAGATAGTCAAGCAACCGAACATAGCCCATGTGCAAATACAGCTAAATGCAGCAAAAGCCCAATCCGCTCAAGCTTGATAGCGATCAAAGTCAAGTAGCAACGGAAAACCGTTTTACCTCCCCTAAAATATCATCGCTACCTAGCTGTGGCGAACTAGAGCGCAGCCTTGGGCAGGCCATTCAAAAGGCATACCGACAGCACCTAGGACATCTCCCAACGCGGGTTAGCTGTCATCTGTTTGCCAACCGGCTTTCTGTTTGGATAGAAGATAGCCTTACCCCCGTAGAAACCGTTCTGTTTTCTATCAGCGACTTACCAGATGCAAAGTATGCTCAGGCAGTGCGCTTTGCCATCGACCAAGCATTAGAACGACGACTTAGCAGAGTCATAGAAGGCTGTTTAAACGTTAGTGTTCTGACCTTGATTGCGGGCACTTGCTACGAGCAAAAATGTACTAGCCTAACGGCGCTACTTTCCGATACGCCCACAGTGCGTAACCCGGAGAGAATTCCTAAAACGATGGCAAGTCGTCAGGCCCATCGAAAGGCCCCGACCCAAGAATAATTTACCGCTGACCCTCGAGCTTGGAGTAGTTTAGAACAGCGCTGGCTCGTAATGTTCGACTGTTGGAAACGGATCGTAGTAATGGTGTAGCAGAGCCTTCCACTGCTGGTACGATTCAGACGCTCGAAACCCCTGAGTGTGAGCTTCGAGCGATCGCCACTGCACCAGCAAAATATAGCGCGATCGCACCTCAATACAGCGCCTTATCTGATGCGATAAATACCCATCCATCGACGAGATAATCGCCTGAGCCTGCTCAAAATCAGCTTCAAACGCCTTGCTCTGCCCCGGTTTCACGTCCAGAATGGCCACTTCTAAAATTGCAGATTCCAAAGTCATCGTCAAAACGCCTATATCTTCGTCCTTATATTTTTACCTATTGAGTAGCCGACGGAGACATTAGAATAGATCGTTGTGATACCGTTTGGCACGTCTTTATCTGCAACCCTCTAAGGTAGATGTTCTCCTGACTTCGCCCTTGCATGAAGTCGCCTCGAAGTCATCTTTTAAAATCGGTACAGATCGGTATAAAAAAGTAGGTGGATTTGGCTGAAAGCGCGTGTATACAGGGCTATTTCATTCTAAATATACGTTTAAGTGTGTCTAGACTAAACTGGCAGC
>QBMC01000013.1 GCA_003242035.1 Nodosilinea foveolarum
AGAAACAACTGCTTATATTCTGCTTTTTCTCTGGAAAACGCGAAACAACCCTGCTTCCAGAAGGGATTTATTTTAGGCGGTAAGCTTATGTGGCTTGCTTTGGGCTGGGGTGGATTAGGAACCAGGTTTCGGTTTCGCTGGTGTCTTGGGGGTCTGTGCTGAGGTAGAGGTCGAAGGGATTGTTGGGTTCGAGCTGAGATGATTTGGCGGGGCTGCGAAGCTTGGTGTCGAAGGTGCCGCGTATTCTGTAGACTTCACCGGGGTATTGTTTGAAGTCTGGACTGGTGATTTTCTGTCGGTTTTTAACGTCAATCTTTTCGATTTTGAAGTTGGGCTTTGAGGCGCTGAGGTTGAGACCTTGGGCGATCGCCTGCTGCTGGTTAGTGAGGGTTTGGGCGATCGCTAACTTAACCACTTGATCGGGCGGAGTTTGGGCCAGTACGCCGCAGCTTGTAAGCAGTAGAAGTACCGCTAGGCAGATTATCCTAAGCATCTTCGTTTTCTCTGTTGTCGCCAACCTTAGTTTATAGCGCTTCGCTGTAGATCTATCGAGATGAGGAAGGAAACAAGTCTGAAGGGACGTACCTTATTAAGCGTGGCTAGCGGTTGCTTTTATGGATGCAGATTCTTCGACTTCTTCAAAGGTACAGGCGGTTTCTGAGAAGTCGGAAGGTGCAGATCAGTCTTTGTCTCTGGGGGCGGTTTTACTGACGCTGGGATTTTTGGCGAATACGATCCAGGGGGCGTTGGGTAAGGTGGCGCAGTCGTCAATCGCGCCGGGACAGTTCTTATGGCTACTGATTTTGCTAGCGCTGGTAGTCGTGCTGCCGGTGGAAGCTTGGCGCAAGGGCCAGGATTTGAAGGCCGGATTTGACCGGGCGGTGCTGCCGTTTTATTTGCTGCGGGCGGTGTTTGGACTGTGCGGGTTTTATCTTTTTATCTGGGCGGCTGGGTTGGGCAGCTTGGTGAATGCAAATGTGTTGTTGAATACGACGCCGGTGTTTATTCCGGTGATTGGGGCGTTGTTTTTGGGTAAGGACGTTTCGGTGAAGCTTTGGGGGGCGATCGCTGTCGGCTTTATCGGCTTATTACTGGTAGTTCAGCCAAATGCTGAGCTGTTGCAAAATCCGGCGAACCTGTTGGGGTTGGGGGCGGGGCTGTCGGCGGCGGTTGAGTTTTTGACGGTGCGTTGGCTAAGCCTCTCCTTAGGAGAATCACTCAATAAAACGCAGTCGGCTTTGAGCCAGGTACTTTACTATTTACTGATTGGTGCGGTATTGATGGCTCCGATTGCGCTATGGCAGTGGCAGCCGATAGACGGGCAAACGGCTGGCTATGTGGTGGGCGCGGCAGTTGCATTCTTATCTTTTCAGGTTCTGTTAGTGCAGGCTTATCGCTACGCTGAGCCGCATCAGATTGGGATGTTTCAGTACAGCAGCGTAATTTTCTCGGCGGCGATTGGCTGGTGGTTTTTTAGCGAGATTCCGAACGGGGCGGCAATTGGCGGGATGTTGTTGATTGTGCTGGGTGGCGCGATCGCCCTCTATTTAGAACAGCAGCCGAAGGCGACAGGAATAGAAAAAACTGCGGCGTGAGGAGTCAAACTCGCGCCGCAGAAACTAACCGTCGTCAGTAGATACAAAGTGGGGGAACTAATTCCCGATGGCGGCGAGGTTTGTTTGAGATTTTGTGCTTTCGCTGGCGATCGCGTTGCGATTAAGGGCGCTGATAATGGCGTTGAACGAGGCCGCGACAATATTGACGTGGATGCCGATGCCGTAGGTGGTGCCTTGCCGGGTGGCAATTTCGATTAGGGCGATCGCCTGACTATTGCTGCCTTGGGTGAGCGATCGCTGCTCATAATGTCGAATCTCAATTTCACCAAAGCGACCTGAGAATTCAGCGTTGAGCGCGTTTATAAAGGCATCTACTGGGCCATTGCCCGCTCCCGACAAAGTGAGAGCCGGATGCTCTGGCTGAGTAGATAGCTGAATCGCGAGCTGAGACCGGCCATTTTCTAGCTCAGTAGATTGATGCGATAGGTATTGAAAGGGTGAGATCGAACGAAGGTATTCTGCCTGGAAGATCTCCCAAATATTAGCCGCTGTCATTTCCTGTCCGCTAATGTCTACAGACTTTTGGACAATTTGGCTAAACTCAATCTGTAGCTTTCTAGGTAGCTGAACGCCATAGTCTTTTTCTAGC
Source organism: Nodosilinea foveolarum (assembly GCA_003242035.1). GTDB lineage: Bacteria > Cyanobacteriota > Cyanobacteriia > Phormidesmidales > Phormidesmidaceae > Phormidesmis > Phormidesmis foveolarum. Next base: position 2,206 of record QBMC01000013.1, read on the forward strand.
AAGAAGGCAATCCCCCCTTTGCCAGACTGACTGTTGACGCGAACAACAGATTCGTAGGAGCGCCCCACATCTGCGGGATCCATTGGCAGATAGGGAACGGCCCACCTATCTTGCGGCTGGCGAACGGCAAATCCTTTTTTAATGGCGTCCTGATGAGAGCCAGAGAACGCTGTAAACACTAACTCTCCAGCGTAGGGATGACGAGGGTGAACCGGTAGCTGAGTGCAGTCTTCGGCGATGCGCACAATCTCATCAATCCGAGAGAAGTCCAGTCCGGGGGAGATGCCCTGCGTGTACAGATTCATCGCTAGCGTGACGAGATCTACATTGCCTGTGCGCTCGCCGTTGCCGAATAAACAGCCTTCTACCCGCTCGGCTCCCGCCATTTGAGCGAGTTCGGCGGCGGCCACGCTACAGCCTCGGTCGTTGTGAGGGTGAACGCATAGAACAACAGATTCTCGGTAGTCGAGGTTCTGGTGCATCCATTCAACCTGGTCAGCAAAGACGTTGGGCGTGGCGACTTCGACGCTAGCGGGGAGGTTGATAATGGCTTTAGCGGCGGCGGTGGGTTGCCATATGTTTAGCACGGCGTTACAGATTTCTCTAGCAAAGGGGAGTTCGGTAGAGGTGAAAACTTCGGGGGAGTATTGGAATCGCCATTGAGTTTCGGGGTGGGCGATCGCCAGATGTTTAATCAATTTAGCCGCTTCCGTAGCGAGCTGAATCGTTCCAGCTTTGTCTAAATTAAAAACAACTTGGCGAAAGGTCGGAGCCGTGGCGTTATAAACATGGACAATGGCTTGTTTAGCACCTTGTACAGCTTCGAAACTGCGGCGGATTAGCGCCTCACGAGCAGGCGTAAGAATCTGAAGAGTAACATCATCTGGAACAAGATTTTGTTCTATCAGATGGCGAATAAAACTGAACTCTGTTTGAGACGCGGCGGGAAAGCCCACCTCAATTTCCTTGAATCCAATGTCTACTAGGGTTCTAAATAAGCGCAGCTTGCGAGCAATGCTCATCGGTTCGATAAGTGCCTGGTTGCCATCTCTTAAATCGGTGCTGAGCCAGACGGGAGGCTGCGTGATGACTTGGTTTGGCCAGGTTCGCTGAGGTAAATCAATGGGTTCGAAGGCGGTGTATTTGGTAGCCGGTTGTTGCAACATCATGAGTGCGAGGGTTAGCCTCTATAAAAAGGCATAGTAAGTATGTCCAGGGGCTGCTGTCTAAAGCCAGTGCCTGTGAGTTTGATCGTGAGTTGTGGTCACGATCTTTTGAATATGGGGGGTATAAAAGAGTATTTATGCGCGCCCGCGCAGCAGCAGCAGCCCGTTAAGGCTAAGGCTGAAGATGTGTAGAGTGAGCGGTTGGGCGTTCATGCTGATGAGATGAAAAGAGTGCTAGATGGCTTTGGGCACAACTGGAGAGACAACTGGACTGTTAAAGGCTAGCTGTTAGAAGAGAGCATATCTCAGCTCATAGAGTTAGTCAAGCCATAAATAAAACTGACTTTAAGGCAGGCTTGCAAACCGCAAAATCTGTCAGTACCGTCGGCTGAACCCAGCGCTATTTTACTCATTAATTGAGCTGACTTTGGATGCGGCTGACTATCGAGAGAAGCTGGTGATTGAGCTTTAATTCGGTTCGAGGAATCCTTTTTGTGCGAGGAGATCTTCTATTTTGGCTCGGTGCGATCGCTCCCATTCAGCCAAAGAAATCGCCGCATCTTGCTCTGTTCTACCTCTGGAAATTTCCCAAACGGCTGCTTTTTCAGCGGCAGGAATAACGGCGATGCCTTCTTCATCGGCAACAATAATATCGTTAGGAGAGACTTGAACGCCGCCGCAGGTGATAGGTACTTGCAGCGAACCGAGGGCTGCTTTGACCCCTGGCTTGGGTAGGCAGCCTTTGGCAAAGACGGGGAATTTGGCGGCTCTCACTTCTGCAATATCTCGAATCACTCCGTCGATAACGAAACCAGCGATGCCTCTTCTTTGGGCGATCGCACAAACATTCCCACCGCTCACGGCGTAGTCGTTGCTGCCAGCTTCTACAACAATTACGCTACCTGCTGACGCTCTGTAGATAGCAGCGTGGAGCATCAGATTATCACCGGGGACGCAGCGCACTGTGTAGGCGGGGCCTGCTATTCGAGGGATTTGTGGCCATAGTTCTCGAATGTCTGGATGGATGAATTGCGATCGCGCCAAAGCATCGGCGTAAGCGGTCGGTGAGAACGCAGCGTAATCTAAAACAGGTGCCAAAAGGGATATTCCTTTTTTAGGGGTGCAAGATACTCGAACGCGTCGTTTCTGATGTTTTATGTGGCGGATGCGGTGCTATTGGCAGAGGCTTCTATGGGGACAGATTGAACAGGCTGAGAAATGCTTTGAGAGTTGGACTCTAAATATGCTTGATCGGCGGAGGCTGCTTGATTGTCTGAGGGATCTTCTGGCTGATGTGAGGCTGGCTCCAGGTTTTCTTGCAAAATGTTGAGCACTACCTGGGGGTCGGTGGCCTGTTGCATAATCTTGGCTTCCCAGTCGAAGCGGTTGGCGACGTCGGGAGTGTCTTTGCGTAGCTCTTCGATTAGCTCGATAACTTTGGCAATTTTTTGTTCGTTGAGCAAATTGATTTGCAGCATGAGGTGCGATCGCCGTTCGGCAATTTTGTCCTGCTGGGTTTGCCGGACTAAGACGCCTGTAGTGATCAGCAGTGCGGCCATATCGAGGCCGTGGCTTTCTAGGTTCATTACCGGTAAGTCCCACTGCACCAGTATGGGTTGGGCGAAGTGGCTAGTCAGTCCCCAAATGGCGAAAAAGGCTAGCTGACTATATAGGAAACGAGAGCGGCCAAAGGCGGCTGTGACTTTACTTAAGATGCGTTCTGATGCCGGAATCCTTCTTTCCTGATCGGTTTGTAGGTTAATCACGGTTTCAATATTTTTGATCACCTGCGCTGGCAGGGGATATTTCTCACCGTTGATGATGACTGAGCCAGCGTGATTGTCGCGAGCAGGATCTTTTGGCATAGCGGTATTGAGGGCTAACCCTAATCAGTGGCAATGATATAAACAAATCTTAATCATTTGTATTCTAAGGTTAAGGTTGGCACTCTCAATCTCTTAATAGGTAGATTTTTTCGACGCTCGTAGTGCGTTGCCTGTTTCGGTTATGGGTCCGATTTAAGGCTCGTTATAGTCTAAGAGAGATAGTTCGTCTGAACTAGCTAGAGACCCAACAAAAAGCCAAGCAAGCGGTTCAGTCTCCTTAAGGTGATGCTTAAAGCAACGTCTGAGGCATTGCCTGAGATAGTTTCTGTTGTTCAAGCTGTTGAAATCTCGCAGATTGCCTAAGCCGTAAGCTAACGAAGGCTGATTTAATTGCTCCGTACGAGCAGACTTCCTGCATATTCCATGGTTCTAATTGACTACGCAGCAATAGGCATTTCGCCCGCGCTAAGCACGTCTACATAAAATTTCTCTAGCTGACGGGTGGCGGCCTCCCAACCCCAGCGCTCAGCTTCGACGCGGGCGTTTTGGCGTAGTAGCTCTCGCTCTGCTTTCATTCCCAGCAGCTTTTGAGTGGCCCTGATCGCCCCCTGTTCGTCTGTGGGGTCGAACATGAATCCGTTGACGCCGTTGGTGACGATATCTGGAATGCCGCCAGCGTCTGCGGCAATAACCGGGCAGCCAGCGGCCATCGCTTCTAGCAGTACGAGGCCGAGCGTTTCTGTGCGTGAGGGAAAGATGAATGCGTCTGCGCTCGCGTAGGCGGAGCCGAGTGCTTCGCCTTCAAGGTAGCCGACAAAGTTGGTGGGCGTTCCGGCAAAGTGCTTTTCTAATTCTTCGCGGTGAGGGCCGTCGCCAACTAGGGCCAGACGCGCGCCAGGAATAGACTCTAGAACGGGCTTGATGCGGTCGATTTCTTTTTCGGCGGAGAGGCGACCAATGTAGATGAGTAGGGGTGCGTCGAGGTGGCCTTTAGTGAGGCGATCGCGCATCTCATCACTGCGCAAATCGGGACGAAATAGCTCGGTATCTACGCCCTTTTGCCACACTTCTACCCGCTCAATATCGTGTTCTGTCAGCGCTGTTTTCATGGCCGTAGAGGTGCACAAATTAATCGCGGCTTTATTGTGCATCGCCTTCAGCAGCTCCCACAAAACGCCTTCGAGCATACCCAGATTGTAGTGTTCTAGATATTTGGGTAAATGGGTGTGATAGGAGGCTACCAACGGAATGTTGAGAGAGCGGCTGTAGTAGATGCCGCCGACGCCCAGGACTGCCGGATTGACGACGTGAATGAGGTCTGGGTTGAAGGCTTCAATGGCTTCTCGCATGGAAGGACGAGGGAAGGCTAGCTTTAGCTCTGGGTAGAGCGGCAGCGGGAAGCCGGAGACGCCTTTGATTTTGGCTCCTTTATACTCCGTAAGCCCGCCTTCGGGACAAAAGATGCAAACTTCGTTGCCGAAGTTTTGAAGATGTTCGACCGTGTGCTTGAGTCGAGTGACAATTCCGTCAACTTTGGGGAGAAAGGTCTCGGTAAAGATGGCAATTCGCATGGGTGGGCTACTTAGAGGAAAGAAGGCTGAGGGCCGAAAACTGTGCTCAGTCCACGAGTGGCGTGGGGGAGGGCGGAGATTTAATGAGCGTAGCGTAACTAATTTAGAGAACTAGAAGACCAGCGTAAAAGGTGTGTGGCGTTTGCTGCGAGTCGTAGGGACAGTTCGCAGAACGGACGGCGGCAGGCAGTTACTAGGAAGGTCAGCTTGCGGTTCAGAAATTCTGAGTGCAAGCTGACCTTAGGTAGCCGTTAGTCTTTCATCTGTAGGAACCCTAACGACGCCAGCTAACGGTCGGCAGAATCTGCTTTTCATCGACGCGGTGCTTGTACTTAATGGCCGTATTGAGTACAGAGTCTAGCAGCGAGTCTGAGAGTAGATGAGGCTCTAGTCCCAGGTCGATGAGCTTGGTGTTTTTGGCGTTGAAGTAATGCTCTTCGGCTTCTACGCGGGGGTTGTCTAGGCTCTTAACTTCTACGTCTAGGCCCAGGGTTGTTCCTGCTTTTTTCACCAGCATAGCCAGGTCGTTGATGCTGAACATCTCCGTGAACTGGTTAAAGACGCGGAATTCGCCCGCATCTGCTGGATTTTCGCAGGCAATTTCGACACAGCGAACGGTGTCGCGAATATCTAGCAGGGCGCGGGTTTGTTTACCAGAGCCATACACCGTGAGGGGGTGCCCAACGGCGGCCTGAATGCAGAAACGATTGAGCGCGGTGCCAAAAACGCCGTCGTAGTCGAGACGGTTGATTAGCATTTCGTCCATGCCGGTCTCTTCGGTGAGGACGCCGTAAACGATTCCCTGGTTGAGGTCGGTGGCGCGCAGGCCCCAAATTTTGCAGGCAAAGTGAATGTTGTGGGTGTCGTGCACTTTGCTGAGGTGGTAGAACGACCCTGGGCTTTTGGGGAAGGGCAGAGTGTCTTTGCGACCGTTGTGCTCGATGGTGATGTAGCCTTCTTCGATGTCGATGTTGGGCGTACCGTATTCGCCCATGGTGCCCAGCTTAATTAGGTGGCATTCGGGGAAGTGGTCGCGCAGGACGTAGAGCAAGTTGAGATTGCCCAAGACGTTGTTGGCCTGGGTCATGACGGCGTGCTCGCGGTCAATCATGGAGAAGGGGGCCGAGCGCTGTTCGCCAAAGTGAACCACGGCGTCGGGCTTGAACTGGAGCATGGACTGCTCTAAAAACGGATAGTTGTTAACGTCGCCAATAAAAAGCTCGATCTCTTTGCCGGTAAGATCTTTCCAGCGCTGGAGCCGATGTTGAATGGGGGCGATAGGGGTGAGGGTTTCGGCCTGAAGCTCCATGTCCCACAATCGCCGAACCAGACTGTCTAGAATGGCTACATCATGACCTTTGTTCGAAAGGTAGAGCGCTGTCGCCCAACCGCAGTATCCATCACCGCCGATTACTAAGACTCTCATCTGCCTCTTTTATGAAACCTTTAATAATGACCTTTGCTGTTGCTCAATCTATCAGGTTTGGGGCCAAGGGTGAGTAGTTTCTTCTAAAGGCGAACGTAGCAAATAGGACGCTGAATAAGTAGATACCGCGCGTTTTTGATTGCTCGTGAAATAGCTGTATAGCCCTGTACATAACCCTTTCTACGTTGCTAGCAAGGGTTAGAGCTGCTGGCTGAGCTGAAGACTAATTGGCCATAAAGAATCTATTCAGCGGGTTTAATGCTGGTTTAAGTCTGGTTTAAGCCAGCGTGAAAGTTAGTCTATAGGCGCGTGAAAATCCTCTATCTGAGGATAGGGGTTGAGATCTTTTTATAGAATGTTTTGTCTAGGTCTGTTTTAGATCGAAGACTAGGAAATTAGTGTCTTGCTCGGGGTCGAAGTTGTCATCGCTGGCGATGATGAGGGTGCGATCGCCATTTGGCAGCGAAGGGCCAAAGGTCATAGCTTCGTAGTTTTGTAAGGGTAAAGGAAGATCTGCGAGGTCGAGGACTAGCTTTTTGCGGATGGGGCCAATGCCTGAGGTATCGCCTTGGAGGGAGGCGATCGCGCTAATATCGGTTGCGCTGCCAGAGGCCAGTTGAAATAGCTTGATGTCGAAGCCTTGGAAGCCGTAGGAGCGCTCTATACCTAAAAAGTGTCCGCCCTGGTCTAGGACGGCGATTTCTGAGAGGCCATGAAGGACTGCGCCAGTCGGCGATAGCTCCATTTCGTAAAGATGCTCGGAGACGAGAGTGGTTTGGTACTGGTCGATGGTGTAGTGGAGCAGGCGATTTTTGTAAGGGATGTCGGCGGTGAGGTCTAGATCTTGAAGCAGGGGGCCTTCGGTGGCGACGAAGAGGCGGTAGGGTTCGTAGACGCCGCCAGTGCCAGAGGAGATATTGATGGCCAGGGCTTCAAAGCTGATGTTTTCTTGGATACCTTGGGCTTCGACTACGCTCAGCCCGCGATTGGCTCTCTCTGCGTTGAGAATTCCTTCGGGAATGTAGCGGTCGGGTAGGGGCAGCACAGTTTGTAATTGGCCAGTGGCGAGGCTGTATTCGCCCACGGCAGGAGCGATGCTGCTAGCGGGGGAGCCTTCGCTGGAGATTAGCAGTTTGTCCGGGGGGACGAATGCCATGCCTTCGGAATCTAGTGTGCCGGGGGCGTAGGGGCTGCCTTCGTTGTCTTTGAGGTAGGTGACGGCTTCGGGGATGAGGGTGGGATTGCCGTCTGTGAGGCCGGTGGCTTTGAAGGTGTAGAAGCGGGGGCGATCGCGGCTGTCGGAAAGGGCGTAAAGGCGATCGCGTGGGATATCGTAGGCGATCGCAGAAATGCCACCGATGGGGTCGCCCTCAAAGTCTTGTTTGGCTAGGGTGAAGCTGCCAACGAGATCTACCGAGACATCGAGAAAGAGCCGGTCTTCGGCGCTGACCTGAGGGAGGGCGCAGCCGGTGACTAGGCTGAGAACTAGCAGGCTGCTCAAAATTGTCTTAAGCGCGTTTTGCATCCAGGATGTGGGGGCTAGGGACATGGGAAAAGACCGGGTGAAAAGAAAGGCGGTGCTGTCAAGATAGATGACCATCGCGGTAGATTGTCTAACGAATTAGAGTGAATCAAAATGAACCAGGGATGGACTTATACCGATAACGTACAGACGAACGGGGAGACGGTGCTAGATTACTACCGACGACGCTACCGGCATTCTAGTGAGGATGAGTGGCGATCGCGCATTGAGCAAGGACTGATTTTACTAGATGGCAAATCGGTTGACGCGGGGCAGGTTTTAGCCAAAGGGCAAAAGCTGACCTATCGCCGATTGCCCTGGGAAGAGCCGTCGGTGCCTTTGAATTTTGAGGTGCTGTATGAGGATGCGGATTTGTGGGCAATTTCGAAGCCGGTAGGACTGCCGGTGCTGCCAGGAGGCGGTTGTTTAGAGCATACGGTGCTTTGGGTAATGCGATCGCGCTATCCGAACGAGCAGCCTGCGCCGCTGCATCGGTTGGGTCGGGGCACCTCTGGCGTCATGCTAGTGGCAAGGTCTGCGCAGGCAAAGTCTGAGCTATCCAGGCAGTTTAGGGTGCGAAGTCAGCGATCGTCTGGAATCGCGACGGGTTCTATGCGCAAAATTTATCGAGCGTTAATCGGGCCAACGACAGCATCTGATTTGCCGGATCGCTTTGTTTGCGACCAAGCCATTGGAAAAATTCCGTACCCTCGGTTGGGCTACGTGTATGGCCATGTAAAAGCGGGCTTACATGCCCGCAGCGAGGGCCAAGTGCTAGAGCGGCGAGCTGATTCGACGCTGGTAGAAGTTCAGATTTTGACGGGGCGGCCGCATCAGATTCGGATTCATTTAGCGGCGGCGGGCTATCCACTGCTAAACGATCCGCTGTACGGCGTCGGTGGGATTCCGAAGGTGGGCGGGACGGCGATTCCAAGCGATTGTGGCTATCGGCTACATGCTTACCAATTGCAGTTTGCGCATCCTAGAACGGGAGAAGCGATATCTGTCACCGCTGAGCTGCCGGAGGATTTGCGAGTTCAATCGTCGCGACCTGTGGGCAAAGACAGTTGCTGAAGGGGGCTATCTACGCTGTGCAGCAAGGACTTTTGTTGATTAAAGTATTCGGTAGGTTACAAAGCTATTTAGCTTACTTAATTTAATTCACGCATTGACTGAAGCTTAGTTCCTGATTTTTCTTCTCCTTTTTCTGCTCTATGGATCAGCTAGATGGTCAAATTCACTCCAATGATGCTCAGCCAGATTACATTCTGTATGCGCAGCATGGCTGGGCTGATGTGGATCGGGGGATTGGGTCGCTAGCTCAGCAGGTGGCGAGTCCTAGGGCGCGGGTGGTGGTGCCCAATTTGGGATTTGTCAATACCTGGATTCGGATGGAGCCTTTGATTGCGCGAGTAGAAGCGATCGCCACGCAAACTCAAGCAGAATATCCTGATACGCCGATGCGAATTGTAGGTCATTCGATGGGCGGTTTAATTTGGCTAGAAGTGCTGGAGCGCCATCCGGAATGGTGGCCGCTAGTGGAGTCTTTGGTGCTGGTGGGCGCTCCGGTGGGCGGGGCGGACTTGAGCCGGATGGTTGACCCGATGGGATGGGGAATTGGAATTGCTAGAGATTTGGGCAAGAATCGGCGGGCTTTGGCGGAGAAAATTGCGGCGCAGGTGCCGACGCTAATTATTGCGGCGGATTATTTTCAGGGCAGTGATGGGGTGGTGCCGGTTGAGTGTACAAAGTTTAACCAGGCTAGCTATGTAGAAGTGGGGGGCATTCGGCACGATCAGATGAAGCGGCATCCGGCAGTAGCTGATGTGATTCAGGCGTTTTGGCAGCATGAGAGCCACCTCTGTATCCCCATGCCGGTGGAGACTTATAGCCACCGAGTGATTCAACAGTTGCAGGCGATTCCGGGCATGACGGATGCTCGCTATCGGGGGTTTGACAAATCTGATTTGTGGTCTTTGTTGCCGCGTGGATTAGGGCTGCGAACCCGGCAGAACAAGGCAGGGATTCATCACGTGTATTTGGCAAACGATCGGCAGGATTGCTTGTTCTCGGGCTACGTGGGATGGCCGAATACTCAGGATTTGTACGATGCGCTGTGTCGATTGCGCTGTAATGAGAGTTTGCTTTAGGAGGTTTCGATTGAGGCAAGTTATTTGGGCGGTTACAGGAATTTGTTTTTTCCTCAGTTTGTGGATTGTGCTGCCGGGGCCTAATCTGTTTTTTCTGCGGTTGGCGGTGGGTGCGCCGGAGATTAGTCCGTTGCTGGGATTGGTGAGTGCGATCGCGCTATTTTTTGCCCTGGTAAAGCTAACTCGCCGAGGATTTACGACGTATCGCAAGCCTCCCAAAGCGTTGATTGGACTGCTGTTAGTAACGTTATTGCTATGCAGTTTGCCTTTGCTCCAGCAGCCGAGGGCAGTGGCGGCGGCTAATCGCTCTATGGCGATCGCGTTTGGCCCCAATCAACAGCCTGCCTCTGTGAAGGCATTTAGCTGGCTAACCCTTTTTCAGGGATTTCCTGAGCAGGCGGTTCGGCAGCGGCAGAATATTCCGTATGAGACGCCTGCGGGGGTGCCATTGAAGCTAGATCTTTATCAGCCTTTGCAGCCTGGGCGCTATCCGGCGGTGGTGGCGGTTTATGGCGGAAGCTGGATGCGGGGCGCTCCGGCGGAGAGTGAGGCGATGGGTCGTTTCTTGGCGGCGCGTGGGTATGTGGTGGCAGCGCTGGACTATCGACATGCGCCGGAGTATCGGTTTCCAGCGCAGTTGGAAGATGTGGCGGCGGGGCTGGCGTTTGTGCGGGAGCAGGCTGAGGATTTTGAGATTGAGCGCGATCGCATTGCCTTACTAGGCTGGTCGGCGGGCGCGCATTTGGCGATGCTGGCTGGCTTTCAGGCGGCGGAACCCGTGCAAAGCATTGTGGATTTTTACGGTCCGGTCGATCTATTCAATGGGTACTACGATATTCCACAGCCCGATCCAGTTGATGTGAGGCAGGTGCTGAGAGCTTTTATTGGCGGGACGCCTGAGGAGTTTCCAGAGGCTTATAAAGCGGCTTCCCCGTTAACCTATGTAGAAGCGGCTGAGCCTAATTCATTACCGACAACGCTGTTGATTTATGGGGGGAGAGATCATCTGGTCGAGGCTCGGTTTGGGCGATCGCTATATGAGGCGCTAATAGAGGGCGATAACCGGGCGGTTTGGGTGAAAATTCCCTGGGCAGAGCACGCGTTCGATAAGATATTTAACGGCGTGAGCAATCAGATGGCGCTGCATTTTGTTGAGCGGTTTTTGGCGCAGACTCTCAACTAATGGGCAACGCAACTAATGGGCAACGCAACTAATGGGCAACGGACGACTACTTTGTAGCGGTTGAGTACGATCTCCCAGCCTCGGTATACCAATAGGCCCAGGCAATCAGCACCGCCTGAAACGGCAACCGAAAGCCATGCAGCCACCAAGAATCTGGAATACCGTCCAGTTTAATATGGTTAAACGCCATATTTAAATTAGCCGGATAAACCGCAATAAAGAGCGCCACTAATCCCCAAGCCGCCAAAACCCGCGACTGCGGCACAATTAGACCAATGCCCAACAGAATTTCAATTGCCCCGCTGATGTAAACAATCATCGCCGGAAAAGGTAAAAACGCCGGGACAATCTTGGTAAAAGGTTCGTCTGCAACAAAGTGTAAAACGCCCGCCACAATCATACAAACGGCCAAAATTCCCCGCAGCGTATCCTTGTTATTTCGAAGAACATTACGCACAAAATCCATAGATATCTATCCAAACGGCCACACCAAAAAAATAATCACCCATCAACCCCAAACCAAAACCTTCGCCTCACACCCCGACAGCGTCAGCCTCGCGGTTCCATTTTCTACCTGCACATCGTAGTTACTCGTCCACTCGTGCCAGGTGCCATCTTCCGGCAAGTCAGAAACCTCATAATCCTCCAGATAATTCTCAGAGCAGTTAACAACAACCGCCACCCGTGGCCCCATATCATCCCAGCGAATGTAGCCAATCACGCCATCTGTCGAATTCTCATGAAAGAAAGAGAGATTATCAGAGCGCAATGCACCATTCTCTTTTCTCAACCGAATCAGTCCCTGATAATACTGAAGCAATCCATGGTTATCATCATTATCCAACAAATCCCAATCCAGCGGCGTAGGCTCGAGAGACTTCTCGCCCGCCACGCCTAGTTCTTCACCCATCCAGATCATCGGAATGCCCAGCGCCGTCATCACCAAAACAGCGGCTAGCTTCGCTCGCTTAAAGGCTTCTTCGCCGAATATTTGCGTATTCCCCAAATCTGACATTAAGTGAGCTTGGTCGTGGCTAGTGGTGTAGTTAATCACGTTTGTATTGCTTTCAAACCCTTGTGGTATCGGGTCTACTAGCTCTTTAACGATCTTAATGTCGTGACCCGGCTTAGTCAGCAAATCTAAAATATTGTAGTGAAAGCTCACTCGCCAACAGCTATTAAACGGCCGGTTGATCCCCGTTAGCGACGGATCTTCTGGAATATGCTCGGCAATGGAATAGCAAGAACCCGGCTTTGCCGCCATGCCCGCTTCGTCGGTAATCCAGTTCAAAAAATCGGGATTGGCAATTTGCTTTACCGCATCAAATCGCAGCCCGTCGATATGATACTCCGACACCCAAAAGCTCACCATATCGCGCATGTATTCGCGAGCCGGATAGCAGTCGTAATGCTCGTCGTAATGCTCGTAGTCGAACTCTGGCCCCCAGCTATTATCCGGGTCTTTAGCTTCCCGCCGATACCAGTAGTCAAAATCTATCTGCGTCAAGGGCGACTCCGACTCAGAATGGTTTAGCACCATGTCTAAAATCACCTGAATGCCCCGGCCGTGGCATTCATCCACTAGCTGCTTTAAGTCTTCCGAGCGTCCGTAAGCAGGCCGCAGCGCAAAATAATGCCGACAGTTATAGCCCCAGCCAACTTCCATCGGGCAAGCCTGAACCGGCATAATCTCAATCGCATTCACGCCCAAATCTTGAATGTAATCAAGCTGCTCAATCACCGATTGAAAGCTACCTTGATCTTCTCCTGGCTTGGCAAAATCTTGCACTAGCATCTCATAAATCACGAGCTGATCTTGGCTGGGCAGCTCAGCCGCATCGTTTTTCCACTCGTAAGTATCGAGGATTCGTTTGCCGTCTTTAACTTGAGCGATCGCCATCTGAGCACCCGCATCAATCGCCGTCGCCCTCGGATCAATCACCTCAACCCAGGCATTCTCTTCTAAAAAATGGCTTTTAGACTGCACCCTAAACTTGTACTGATACTCGCCGTCTGCTAAATCGACCTGAGTGCGAAAGTAGCCATCGTCTGCTTTGTTCATCTCTATCGGCTCGTCGGAGAAATCGCCTAGTAAATAAGCTTTCTCGTTGTAAGGAGCGCGAAGTTCAAATTCGATAGAGTGAGCCATAAGAAGCGGCGCAGCTAGCGCAAATAAAAAGCAGATTTAAGCGGCAGTTCGGCCTATTTTTGAAACAAATTAAGGAAAATCAACTGTGATGGGGATCTATTAAACCAGCCCACCGCCGCATCAGCATCTCTCAGGAGAAATAAAAATGACACAAAAAAGACCCAAAGATACGCATCCTTAAGTCTTTCTATCAGCAGATTGGGTGGGTCGTTTATACAGCGCATTTCGACTACGCTCAATGCTCGGTGAACCGTAGTTTGAAGGCTGAGCGTAGTCGTTCGCGCAGCGTCGCCGTAGGCGTTAGCCTAATCATCAAACTCAGACTTAGCCTTGTTGAAGGCTGCCTGTAGCTCTTTCCAAGCAGAATCCATGCCCGACTTTAGCTCCACCCACGCATTCCCCGTAGAGTTTTGTATCGCCTCAAACTTAACTTTTGCGTCGGCTTGTCTGCGCTTCACATCCTCTAACTGTTTCTGATACTTCAATTTAGCATCGGCCTTTGCCAGCGCAGCTTTGGCCTCCAGCTCTTTATACTGAGCCTCTAGCAACGTCATCTGAGCGCTTGCTTTCTCTTCGTATGCTGTCTTCTCTGCATTCTCAGCCATCGGGTTCCCTTGTCTACGGCACTAACTTCCTTATTCTAGGTGGTTGGCCGGGGTCTAGCAGCCTTTACTGCCGCTGTTCTTATAGCAACCGCTGATCTTCTGGCAGCAATCGCCCATTCTCTGCTAGCAAAGCCTCTGTCACCTTTTGGGCTTCCTCGCCCGAAGCTGGCGTCATAATCAATTTGTAATAGGCAAAATCTGGTTCCTCAGGATTTGCGCCAGAGAGTAGGGACAATAGGCTGCTAGCGATCGCCCCTAAAACAGCGCCACCCAAAGGCACCAGCACAAACAGCTCCGTCGTGCTCCCTTCTACCGTAGGCAAATTAGGCAACTGCGTGGTCAGCACAGAAATAAATGCCCCTATCATTGCACCCGCTAAGCCACCCAAAGCCGCTGCATAAGGCAACCCCGACTGAGAATCTGGCCGCCGCTGCTGAGGCACCTGGTCTAACGCAGCGGGCGACTCTGTTGTATATTGAGCAGCCGTGTAATTGCGTAAGACGCTCTCCCCTTTCGCCAAGGCTTCAGGCGTCCTAAAACCAACGACAATCTGCTGAGTATTAGCATCCATAGCTGTCTTTGTCAGTGTTTCTGATATTTTTTCTGTAATAGCATTCTACCTAAAACGAATCACTCACTAGCCAAATGTACGCTAGTAAGTGATTTACATTCGGCCATTCAACGATATCTATCTAGCTCGGCCATAAATATCAGCAGCAGACGATTTCTTTACCACCTGACGCGCCCGATCAATTTCGCTAGCCGATCCGTCAACGACAACGCAAAAGCTGCGGGGAATGCCGGGATCGCTCTTTTTCTTTTGACGAACCGACTCGCTCTCAAGTTCCTTCTTGCCAGCACTCCAGCCAATCAGCGCACCTGCTACCGTTATCCCTAAAATCAGCAGTCTATTAAACCCGCTGTCTGCCGCAATACCCGTCCAATAAGGAACAGAAGTGGCCGCTAACGTGCCTACGAAGCTGCCATACAGTCCGCCCAAAAGCAAACCAGCCTCTCCGCCAGTGGTTGTTCCAATTGCCCCAATCTGCGCTTCAGGATCGATAAATCCTTCCACCGAAAGCTTTTTGCCGTTAATGCCCGCCGATTCGATTTCACCGCGAATATAATTAGCTTCTTTCTGAGTTTTAAAGGCACCCACAATTTTGTCGTTTTTGACCGAAGGTACTTCAGTCGTCATTGTTGTAGCCATTGATGAATAGTCTCCTATCGTTTGCTGTCCTTTTATACTGACAACATATCTAGTGTCTATACTCTGTCGGTTTGCAGAGATAGAAAGATAAAAAGACTTACTTAAGCAGAAGGATTTAACATCTTTTTGCCTAGTCAAATATCTTTTTGCTTAACCAATTGCTAGGCAGGAACGCTCATCTGAGTTTTATCTTCGTGGGATCGATGCGTCAAATCCATCAGCAACTGAGCGTAAACGCCTTCATCCATCCCCGGCGCAGATAGTTGCCCAGTCTCAATACACTTCGTCCAGTGGTCTACCACTCGAATGAAGGGAGCAATTCTGCCGTCACTATAAACTCTAGGAAAAGTAAGACGCTTTGGCGTTGGCATTTCTTGGGCCTCGCCGCCCGCTTCGCTAAAAAACACCTTAAACCCATTTACATAGTCCGTTTGGCTAGCGTTACCCATCACCAGCGTCCCTTTATCGCCGTACACTTCTATCCAATGGCCGCGTCCCGCGTAGCTCACTGCACTCAGCGTAATTTGGCAAAGCGTACCGTCTGCAAGCGTTAGCGCGATCGCACACACATCATCCGAATCCACCGCCTTCATCTCCCCAGTCTCCGGGTCAGGCCGCTCAGCAATAGACGTACTTAGCGTCGCACTAATACTCTGCGCTGGGCCAAACAGCCAGTTCACATAGTCAAACGTATGCGAGCCGATAGATCCTAAAGCGCCCCCGCCCATCTGCTTTTGCGCGTACCAATTCCAGGCCCGCTGCGGATTCGCCCGACTAGACGCCAACCAGTCGATCTTAATCAGCCGTTTTTTACCCACCATTCCTTGACTTAGCAGCTCAGAAAAATGCTGCCACTCCGGAATAAAGCGAAACTCAAAATCGGGCACCACCACCACGCTCTTAGCCTTGGCCATCTTTTGCAGATCTTTAGCCTCATCCACCGAAAGCGTCACCGGCTTTTCGAGCAGTAAATGCTTACCCGCCTGAATAATCTCTTTCGCCATCTCATAATGCGCGAACGGCGGCGTCGCCAGCGTTACCGCCTGCACGGTCGATTGAGCCAAAATTTCAGTCAGACTATCGCTCGCAAACGTTGCCCCACAGTCGTCAGCTACCGACTGAGCTTTAGCGCGATCGCGATTCCAAACCGCCACCACCTCCGTCCGATGATGCGCCTGCAACCCAGGAATATGCACCTTCTGCCCAAAGCCCGTACCCACTACCGCCACGCCAATCTGTGTCATAGTCACTCAAGCTCTAGTCTCAGTCCATATAACAGACTACAGGACTTGCCTACAAAGCGCGTCCTCTAAGCCTTAGTCAACAGAAACTGACCGTTACCGTTGTATTCACCGTCGCAGGTTGAAAAAATAGTGCCGAGTAACAGTAGATAGAGCCGCCACATTCGGCGAAACTTTGCGTAGTCCATCCCGTAATCGAGATCCTTTACCTGCGCTTGACTAGCGTCAAAACGCTCTAGCCAAGCGGTTAGCGTTTTGTGATAGTTCATCCCGTTCATGTACCACCGCTGCACTGTTTTTAGGTCGTGATCGCACTCAGGCACCGCATCATAGTTCCAGTATCGACCATGCGGAAAAATGTACTTATGCGTAAACCCAGACGACATGTTGTTGGGAGTACGCACCGTAATAATGTGGATAAAGACCTTGCCATCGTCCTTAATGATCGAAGCCAGCTTCTGAAAAGCCCGAGTCAAATTCCCCACATGGCAAAACACGCCAACTGTCAAAACCTTGTCAAACGACTCGTCAAACTTGGCTTCATTCAAATCGCCTTCATACAGCGCAAACCGCCCAGAACTCAAATGGCTATTCGGATCGCTCATCTTGTCGCGCATAAACTCGCACTGCCGATGGCTTAAGTTCAACCCGGTAAAGCGAACATTCGGAAACTTAGACAAAATATAGTTAGGCACACAGCCCCAGCCGCAGCCAAAATCCAAAATATTGTCTCCATCTTTAATGTCGAGCCGTTCAATAATCTGATCGATCATATGCATCTGGCTCTCTTCAAGATCTTTAGCTCCCCGCTCCCAAAAACCGGTGCTGTACTTAGGATAAATCAACTCCCAGTTACCCAGCATCTGATTCAGCATTGTCTGAGGCAAATCGTACTGTAGCTTCATCAGATCCTTAGATCCTTCAGCCGTGCGATCGCTCTCAGTCAGCACCCATTCGTAAGGAGCCAGCAACCCTGGAAAATATCGAAAAAACAGCGGCATTGACGCTTTCATCGCCGAGCGCATCACACTATCAGGAATCTCCAGACCGTTGATATAAGCTTCCGCAAATCCCATCTGCGCAGCGTTAAAAATGCGGCTAATGGCACGCGTTGTACGGTAAGAGAAAGAACCTTTAGCAGGCGATTTTTTAGTCAAAGAAAGCGTTTCATTGAGGGTCGTCCGTTCTTTGAAAGAAGTCATAACTACACCTAAATATTGATTAAAAGCGTTTATCCACTTCAAACTGTCGTCAGAATCCGAATTGTATCAAGGCAAAATTAAATCTGAGCATAAGATTCTTGAAGAAAGACGCGGCAAATTCTTTACACTAGAAATATGAACAAAACTGAACAAATCCTTTCCGCTATTCCTGGCAACCCCTTCATCGGCTTACAAAAGGCCGATGAGCTTTGGCAAACCTACAAATCTGGCAACAGAGCAACCCCCACCGTCGTCACCGAAAGCGCCGAACCGCTAGCCTTAGTCACCTACGATGCCTTAATTTGCGGCGGCACGTTAGGCATTTTACTAGGCGCTGCCTTAGCCCAAAAAGGCTGGAACGTCGCGCTTTTAGAAAGAGGAAATCTGCGCGGGCGCGATCAGGAATGGAATATTTCCCGGCGAGAGTTAGAGACTTTTGTCGAGATGGATTTACTTACTAGAGAAGAATTGCAGAGTGCGATCGCCACCCAATACAACCCCGCCCGCGTCAGCTTCAACGGCGGCAAAGACCTCTGGGTAGAAGATATTCTCAACATCGGCGTAGATCCGGTCTACCTACTCGAAACCCTCAAGCAAAAATTTCTCACCAACGGCGGCACCCTTTTAGAACAAACGCCCTTTCGCGATGCCATCGTCCACCCCAACGGCACCACCATCCAAACCGGCAACCCAGAGCATCCCACCCTCACCGCTCGCCTATTAATAGACGCCATGGGCCATTTCTCCCCCATCGTCCAGCAAGCCCGTCAGGGCAAAACACCCGACGCCGTCTGTATGGTCGTCGGCACCTGCGCCACCGGCTACGATCAAAACAATACCGGCGACCTCATCGCCTCCTTCACTCCCATCAAAAACCAGTGCCAGTACTTCTGGGAAGCCTTCCCAGCCCGCGATGGCCGCACCACCTATCTGTTCACCTACTTAGACGCAGATCCTAGCCGACCCAGCCTGGAAACGCTCTTCGAAGACTATCTCGCACTCCTTCCCGATTACCAAAAAGTCTCTTTAGAACAGCTCAACTTCATCCGCGCCCTTTTTGGCTTCTTCCCCTGCTACAAAGACAGTCCCCTACAATATCCCTGGAATCGCACCCTACCCGTCGGCGACAGCAGCGGCAGCCAATCTCCGCTCAGCTTTGGCGGCTTCGGGGCCATGGTTCGCCACCTACAAAGACTTACAAACGGCATCGACGAAGCCCTCAAAGCCGACCTGCTAGACAGCAAATCACTTAGCAAACTTCAGCCCTATCAGCCCAATCTCTCCGTCACCTGGCTCTTCCAAAAATCTATGAGCGTAGGCGTCAATCAAACCCTGCCGCCCAACAAAATCAACGAAGTGCTCTCTACTATCT
Source organism: Nodosilinea foveolarum (assembly GCA_003242035.1). Lineage (GTDB taxonomy): Bacteria > Cyanobacteriota > Cyanobacteriia > Phormidesmidales > Phormidesmidaceae > Phormidesmis > Phormidesmis foveolarum. Next base: position 20,829 of record QBMC01000013.1, read on the forward strand.
TCGAAGATATGGAAGCACTAGGCGATGATGTCTTGCGTCCGTTCCTCCAAGATGTTGTTCAATTCCCAGCCCTTGCCAGAACCATGCTTAGAACCTCAACGCGCCATCCCACACTCGTCGCCAGCATTCTCCCCCAGGTAGGAATAGGTTCCGTCGCTAGCTGGATGCGCCACTTTATCAATCTAGGAAAATACAGCGTTCTCAACACTATGGAGCAAACCGTAGACAGTAAACAATCATCCGATAAAAAGCAGTATGCCGCCGACCGCTGGCGCGATGCGCTGAAGTACGGATCGGGTAGTGACTATAGGTAAATTAATTACCGAAACCCAACCGCCAAAGGTACTTTCTGTTTTACTTTGTTTTCGGCATTCAAACTCAAAGACTCACCGCTGCGTCTAGCTTCCCATGGACCAGAATCCACATAACCAACTTTCCATTGCCCCTGAATGAGATCTTCGTCTTCCGAAACAGTTCCCACATAATCCACCGGGTCGGGCGAGCTAATAACGTAGCGCTTCGAAAAGCTAATTTGACGGCCTATCACCTCTCCACTTAATTTCGCTTCACCCAAATAGCTATCATCCAAAATGCTACCGCTGATACTATTACCGCTTTGCAAAAGCACTATCTCAAAGCGAGTCGGATTACCGCGCTGCCAGTAAGTTCCCAACCAAGTCCCGTTTAAGTCAGCCATAGTAAACCTCTTTACTTCAACCTTTTAGTCGGTCTATCAGATGATCTCCTACTCGCAGCGCGTTCGCCATCACCGTCAGAGCAGGACTCACGCTAGCACAGGACGGAAAGAAGCTGCTATCCACCACGTAGAGATTGTCGATCTCATGAGTACGACAGTTTACATCTAAAACAGAAGTCGCTGGATCGGTTCCCATCCGAGCGGTGCCACACTGATAGCCCACTACCTGCGTGGGCGATTCTCCTCGCGGATATACCGTGCTTTGCCGCAACCCCATCCCCGTATTCTCCATGTCTTTTAGCACACCCATCCAGCGATACACCAGCCGATCATGCGCTTCAAGGTTGTTGGGCGTAAACTCATAGCGTAGCTTTCTTCGCCGCAGCCCATCGAATCTTGTACTTTCTTGCCAATAAACGCGATTGTTCGGCTTAGGCAATGTCCCCGTTTGCGCCCACCAGCCAATCGAGCGTTTCACTAACTGCTGCAAGCCTGCCCCCGGCAAAAACTGAGCCAGTACAGAGAGCAACGGAGGAGACTCTGCAAAAACAATGTCTTGCAAAAGTCCTCCACTGTTCTCAATGTGGCCCATTGGGTAATTGAAGTACTCATCACCCCAGTAAAAATCATTCACGCTCACGCTGGGCAAAAAAGTACCGTCATTATCAGCGGCTCCCCGCTCCACAATCACCGTCATCAAATGCTTCATCAAATTGCGGCCTAGCTGATCCGAGCTGTTGGCCAATCCATTTGGATGCTGCTCATTGGCAGAGTCTAACATCAGCGCCGCCGAGTTCACCGCACCACAGGCCAAAACAACAATGTCGGCCTTGAACAAAAATGTTTTCTCGTTGTCTTCTACTTGCACACCAGCAATTTCCGTGCCGGTTGGGTTTGTATGCAGTCCGACGACTCTGGCATTTGTCTTCAGCGTCACGTTGTCATGCTTTAGTGCCAAGTCGATGCCAAAAACTTCAGCGTCTCCAGTTGGATCGTCGTCGCGCTTGGTTAAGCTCATCGGCAGCGAAGTAGGGTGCAGACCGCGTTCTTTAATCAGATCGACAAATGGCTGGATGACGGGCGTATGATCTACCGCTGGATGAGGATAGCCAGCGCTATGAGCAGGCTCGGTCGGATCGCTTTGATCATCGCCATGTACCTGGTATAGCTGTTCGGCTGCGGTGTAATAAGGTTCCCAGTCGGCGTATTTTACGGGCCATTCGGGGGTGACGCCGTCCTGATAGGTAACTGCTTCGAAATCGCGATCGCGCATCCGCATCAAAGTCGCATTGTAGATTTTGGTATTCCCGCCCACCGCATAATTTGTCTGGGGTGAAAACGGCTCGCCCTCCTGGTCGTACCACTGCTCCGGCGCACGATAGCGCCCCTTTTTAAATACATCTATATTGGCCCGATTCTGCTCCTCTAGAGCCATCACCGCTCCCCGCTCCAAAATCAAAATCCGCTTACCTGTAGGCGCAAGTTTTTGAGCTAGCGTACCGCCACCAGCCCCAGATCCTACAATAATTACGTCGTAGTGTTGATCGTCAATAATCACAAGCTACCGCCACACATAAATAAGAAGGAACAACACAATCCAGATAACATCTACAAAGTGCCAGAATAGCGAAGTCGCGGCAACTCCATATTCTCCCTCTGCGTAGTTGTTAGGAATAAAAGAACGCCCCAGCATAATGCCTTGCAGCAGCACGCCCGTTAAAACGTGCAGTCCGTGGAAGCCCGTTAGCAGATAGAATGTACCGCCAAACACGCCGTCCTTAAAGCCAAAGGGCAGGCCCATCCACTCCACGGCCTGACCATACAGAAAAAAGCTGCCCATTGCCATCGTCAGCAGCCAGAATATCCGAAAGCCCCAAAGATTTTCTTTTTGCAAAAAGCGCTCTGCAAAGTAAATCACAAAGCTGCTAGACACTAACACGATTGTATTAATGAAAGGCTCTCGGACTTCCAGCCCTTCAAATCCAGCCGGAAGCCAGTCTGTCGCGTTCGTTTTATAAACGATGTAGCCAACAAAGAAGCTGAGAAAAATTACGCTCTCCGAGAGCAAGAAAACAATAAAGCCAAACATGCGATTGTCTTCTTCAGCTTCCTCTAGATGTGTGGAAACTGGAACAACTTTGGCGTTGAGCGTAGGATCTACCTTAGTGGTACTCATGCGATCGCCCCCTGCCCAACCTTACCTTCAGGGTTACCCACCGGATGCCCCGCCGGTTCATTAGAAACCAACGGCTCATCGCTACCGTATCCATACGGCGGCGACACCACAATTGGAATCTCCTCAAAGTTTTCATGCGGCGGCGGCGAAGACACCAGCCACTCCAGGCCAATCGCTCGCCAGGGATTGTCACCCGCTTCCTCACCGCGTACCCAAGAACTCAGCATATTCAAGATAAAAGGCAGCGTCGAAACACCGAGCAGAAATCCACCCAGACTAGCAATCACGTTGTAAAAAGCAAACTCCGGATCGTAAGAAGCTACCCGCCGAGGCATCCCCATCAGTCCCAACGGATGCATCGGCAAAAAGATTAGATTAATGCCAATAAACGTCAGCGCGAAGTGCAGCTTGCCTAAGCCCTCGTAATACATCCGCCCCGTCATCTTTGGGAACCAGTGATAAATCGCTGCGTAGAAGCCCATTACCACCGCGCCATTAATCACATAGTGAAAGTGACCCACCACAAAATAAGTGTTGTTCACATGAATATCAAACGGCGTAGAGGCCAGCATGATGCCCGTGATGCCTGCAAACAAGAATGTAGTCAGTCCACCCAGTGCAAACAGCATCGCCGAAGTCAGCCGAATCTTACCGCCCCACACCGTCGCCACCCAAGCAAACACCTTAATCCCCGTCGGAATCGAAATGGCCATCGTGCTAAACATGAACAACATCCGCATCCAGCCGGGTGTTCCGCTAGCAAACATGTGATGAACCCACACTACCAGGCTAAACAAAGTAATCAACAAAGAAGAGACTACTACGACCTTATAGCCAAAAAGAGGCTTGCGCGAGTAGACCGGAAAGATCTCTGAGAACACTCCAAATATCGGTAGGACAATCACATACACTGCCGGATGCGAGTAAAACCAGAAGAAGTGCTGATAAAGCACCGGATCGCCGCCACGCGCGGGATCGAAGAAGCTTGTGCCCACCGTCAGATCGAGCAGCAGCATCACCGCACCTGCCGTCAGCGCGGGCAATCCAATTAACTGAATCAACTGCGCAGATAGAACCGTCCAGCAAAAAGCGGGCATTCTGAACCAGCCCATTCCTGGTGCGCGCATTCTAAAAATAGTGGTGACAATATTCACCGCACCCATAATAGAAGACACCCCCGACAGCGCCACCGCCACTAGCCAAAGTGCCTGCCCATTAATCAAATTTCCCGTCGGATTTTGTAAGCTCACGGGCGGATAGGCCCACCATCCCGATTGAGACGGGCCACCGGGAATAAAAAAGCTGGTAATGAGAATAACGCCAAACACAGGCACCATCCAGAAAGCAGCCGCATTCAACCTCGGGAAAGCCATATCCCTGGCCCCAATTTGCAGCGGCACTATATAGTTCGCCAGCCCGTTCAGCATCGGAAACGTCCACATAAACAGCATGATCGTGCCGTGCATTGTGAACAGGCCGTTATAAACCGTACGATCTACTAAATCCGCCTCGGGCGTAATTAGCTCGCCGCGCATCACCATCGCTAGCAGCCCGCCAAACAAGAAGAAGACAAAGGCCGTCACAATATATTGAATGCCAATGACTTTGTGATCGGTACTGAATGAGAAAAATCTGCGCCAGTTATCGGGCGCTCCCGGTGCAGGCTGCTGGGTTAGTTCAGGCGGCGTTTTGGGCGGTCGGGTCTCTACTGCATTACTCATAAGTATCCTTCTCCGAACTGGTGTAGTTGACCATGGGGGCGGGAGCGGGTCTGACGGTTGCCCAGCCTAAACTAATCGAGCCTTCTGCGGCTTTGTCAAAAGATTCTGACGCGACATTTTCGGCTGGACTAAGGGGGGTTTGCGCAGCATTAGCGAGCCATTTCTGGTAATTGTCTTCGGATTCGACGACAACGTTAGTTTGGTTTGACGCAAAGTAAGTGCCGCTATACTGCGAGTCCCGCAGACGGTAGCGACCTTCTCGAATTGGCGTGAATGAAAAATTAATCTCCCTGCCTGGAATAATGTCTTGCTTTACGCGAAAAGCGGGAACGTAAAAGCCGTGTATCACGTCTTCTGAGGTGAGTTTAAAGCGGGCGCGTTTGTCTACCGGAATATGTAGCTCGGTGCTGCTAACGTCTGCTTCGGGGTAGTAAAACTCCCAAGACCACTGGCGCGATCGCACCTCAATCGGCATCTCCCGCTCCGTCGGCTCTAAGTCCCCCGGCACCGCCACCTTCTGATCTCCTGGCAACGTCCCAGCCGTTTTCATTACAGCAGGCGCAAACGGTTCGAGCAAGCTCATCTGGTCGTAGGTCTGGAAGCTCACCGTGCCAATCCAAATAATCAGCATTATCGGCACCGCCGTCCAGATAATCTCCAGCTTGGTATTGCCCTCAATCGGTGGGCCATCGGTCGGATCGTACTTTGCCGCCCGCTGGTAAATCATCGAGTACAGCAGCGTCCCGGTCACCCCAATAAAAATAAACGTCCCAACCGCCGTCATAAAGCTAAACAGCTTATCTACTAGCACCGATTCTGACGAAGCCTGCGGTGGTAGCCAGCCATACGCCTGCTGGCCCATCCAATAGCTAATCGCTAGGTTTGCAGCCGTTAGCACGCTCAAACCCAACACCCGCCGCCAGTTGAAAACCCGCTTTAAATCTCTCGTTCTCTGCTCTTGATTGCCTGTCTGATTCGTCATCTAATTATCTGGCCCCAAACTTCTTGGCCCCACCACGCGAGGCTGCTCCAACACCTTAGCAACGGGCGACTTAGACATCTGCTCGTTGGGATTAAGCCCCGCGTAAATCTGCCTGTCAGCCGTCACATGTACGCCAAAATCTCCCCCCAAATGCGCCCCTAATGTCCCCTGGGCAAACATCAAGACAAAGATCAGCAGCCCAGACACTAAGTAGCTCCACTGCACCTGTCTAACCCGATCTTCTCGCCAGATGTAGCGCTGAAAACCTCGCCAAATAGTCATCCCAACAATTAGGCCCAGCAAAAGCACACCGCCTAAACCGTGCCAAATCATGGTGTCATTTGCGCCTAACCCCCAGGGACTCACCACGTCCTGCGGCGGATCGGCTAGCAAGATCTCATAAAACCCAGCCGCCACGGTAAAAAAGGTCACTGCCGCTGCTGCGACCATGTTGAACCAGCCCACGTCGTACAGACCAGCCGTGTTCACCGGGATCGCTAAAAACTTGAAGATTGGTTTTTCTAAAGGGTAGAGTGCCGCGACGATGTCGAAGGCGATCGCCACAATAAACAAACCCAGCGTCAAATGCACAAAATTAGGATGAATCGGGATTCCATACGGTAAGCCGTTCCCCACACCGCCCGCCGCTATGACCATAGACATCACTGCAATAATCCTCCTCGAGCCGCTTCAACCACAGGCCCACTATGCAGCCCGTACACCCAAACCAGTTTGTCGCCCAAATAAATCTGAAAGGCAACTATCAAAGTCAGCGCCGCGTCTACGCCTAGATAAGTAGCGGGCAAAAATTCGGGTGTTTGCAGCCGAATAATATAGCGCCAGCCCGTAATCGCCGCTAAGATTCCCGACAGCGACCAACCCAGCAGGGTATGTAAATTAAGATCGCTCGCCGCCGCCGCGTAAGGCGTAGCTAGCCCTGCTTCTACCTGGCCAAACACAATGGCAACAAAAATCGACACCGTCGCGAACACCATATTCCACCAGCCCACCTCATACAGCCTGGAGTTTTTAGCAAAATAGCCAATGACATCACAAAGAATCGCAAACAGCACCATGGCAATGACAAAGTGCACCACAATCGGATGAATCGTGTCGGGGTAAGGCAGGTTGTGGTCGTTCAGTGGGGGCAGTAGATTCTGGAACACGAAAGTCTCTCCTGGGAGAACGAGATAGGGGTGCTTCTAAGTTTTTAGCCGTTTTTTTAGCCGTTGAGTAATAAACCCCCTAAAGGATAGCAAACGCATTGGAAGATAAAATGCAACTTTCGTAACAGATCGAAAATGGATTAAAGTCGGATGCCATTTCTAATTTTGCTAGTTTTGCGTATCTTATTAGCAGCAGATTGATAAATGAGTAGACAACCCACACAGAAATTAGAGGCGATCACCGTGGATTATAAAACCGCCCTGCAATGCGCACAGCTCTCACAAGACATCTACGTTGATTTTGCTGGCGATATCAGCTTCATGGCCTTGCCAAAAGCCGCCTCCCAGCTTGTTCAAAGCAGCCAGACAGACACCCAGCTTGCGATTCTAGAAGACCCTGTTGAATCAAAGACGGTCATTGTATTTCGAGGCAGCGAGAACAATAGAGATTGGGAGACTAACCTACAGGTGGGCACCCAAGAACAAAACTGGACGCAGCAGAAAAAAGAAGCGTTTCGCGAAGAAATGAAAGAAGTTGTAGAGACCGTTACTGACAACGGAGACTTGATTTACCCTGAAGAATACGGCGAGCCTAGCCGCCCGGTCAAAATGCACCGGGGATTTATCAACGCCTACCTCTCGGTGCGTGACGAAATTCATGCCCATGTTCAAAAGAGCAAAACCGCTCAATATCGAATTACTGGTCATAGTTTAGGGGGAGCGATCGCCGCTCTTTGCGCCGTAGACTTGCAGTACAACTTCGGCCAAAAGATCGCCATAGACGTTTACACCTTTGGCGCACCTAGAGTAGGCAACGATGCTTTTTCCGACTCCTACAACCGTCGTATCCCTAACACCTGGCGCGTTGTTAACGGTTGGGATGCGGTCACGGGTCTACCGGCTCCCTGGCAGGGCTACCGCCACGTAGAAGAGACCGTTAAACTAGCGCAAAAGTTTACCTGGAAGCTCATCACTGGCAGCTTTGAAGATCACAAAATTAGTCGATACATTGCCGCCATAGAAAAACAGATTTAGCCCTTACTCCTCAGGGGATACTTCACGTATTTGTCACTTTGCGTTCGGCGACTCTGAGTTTTGCGGAGCGCGATCGCTTATTTTCTCTCACTTCTTCTGGCGTCGCTACCAATGGCTTCTTGGTAATTATCTGCAAACGCTCATCCTCGCGGTAGGCATACTTCACAATCCGATCCTCCAGGCTGTGAAAGCTAATAATCGCCAGCCGACCTTCAGGCGCGAGCCAGTCAGGCGCTTGAGCTAAGAACTCTCTTAGCACCGTTAGCTCGCCATTCACCGCAATGCGCAGCGCTTGAAAGCTGCGAGTAGCCGGATGAATGCGGCCATGACGGGCTTTGGGTGGAAAAGCGCCCGCGATCGCATAGGCCAAATCTGTCGTCGTCTGAAAAGGCCGCTGCTCCACAATTCGCCGTGCAATCCGCCGAGACAGCCGCTCCTCACCATATTCATAAATCGTGTCGGCAATCGTCTTTTCATCCCAATGGTTCACAATTTCCTCAGCCGTCAGCGCCTGAGTGCTGTCCATCCGCATATCTAGCGGAGCCTCCTGACGAAAGCTAAAGCCTCGCTGAGCTTGATCTAACTGAGTAGAGCTAACGCCAATATCCGCCAGAATGCCGTCGAACTGAAGAGTCTCGGGTGCGAATTGCGCAAAGTTAGTATGCACAAAAGTTACCTGCTCCTTAAAATCGCTGAGTCTTTCCTGCGCGGCGGCGATCGCCTGCAAATCTTGATCTAGCGCTACTAGCTGCACCTCTGGCGCGGCCTGCAATATCAGCAGGCTATGACCCGCACCGCCTACGGTAGCATCCAAATAGCGACCGCCCGCTTTTACCTGTAAGCCTTCTACGACCGGCTGAGGCAGAACGGGTAGGTGGAAAAAGGATGACGAGATTTTATCTTGGGATGCATCTTCGGACATAGGGCGTATCTCTTTTTGGGGACGTTACCCTATAATCGGGGCAATTAGTGTCGTAGCGCGTTGAATCTGGTATTGAATCTTTAGAGTAAACGTACGACAATAAGAGCCGTAGAGGAAACCTGCCGGGTAGAAGTAGATAAACAATGGCTACATTGCAAACCAAGACCGAACCCATGATCATCAACATGGGGCCTCACCATCCGTCAATGCACGGGGTGCTCCGTCTGATCGTGACTCTCGATGGTGAAAATGTCATCGACGTGGAGCCAGTGATTGGCTATCTGCATCGGGGTATGGAAAAAATTGCTGAGAACCGGACGAACGTGATGTTTGTGCCGTATGTGAGCCGCTGGGACTACGCGGCTGGCATGTTTAACGAGGCAATTACGGTAAATGCGCCGGAGAAGCTAGCGAACATTGAGGTGCCGCGCCGAGCAAGCTACATTCGCATGATTATGCTGGAGCTAAACCGGATTGCCAACCATTTGCTCTGGCTTGGGCCATTTATGGCAGACTGCGGGGCCACAACGCCGTTCTTTTATATTTTCCGCGAGCGAGAGCTGATTTACGATCTGTGGGAAGCGGCTTCGGGTGCCAGACTCATCAACAACAACTACTTTCGCATTGGCGGCGTGGCGGCAGATCTGCCCTACGGCTGGGTAGATAAGTGCGAAGACTTCTGCGACTACTTTATGCCCAAGGTAGACGAATACGAGAAGCTGATTACTGACAACCCCATTTTCCGCCGTCGCGTAGAAGGCGTTGGTACGATGTCTCGCGAAGATGCGATTAACTGGGGCTGTTCTGGGCCGATGCTGCGCGCTTCGGGCGTGAAGTGGGACTTGCGTAAGGTAGACCATTACGAGTGCTACGACGAGCTAGATTGGGACGTGCAGTGGGCGACTGAGGGCGATTGCTTTGCTCGTTACATGGTGCGAATCAATGAGATGCGCGAGTCGGTGAAGATTATTCGACAGGCTTGCAAAGATCTTCCGGGTGGACCGTTTGAGAATTTGGAAGCGCAGCGGATGGCAGGCGGGCCAAAGTCTAAGTGGAATGACTTTGACTATCAGTTTGCGGGTAAAAAGATTGCGCCAACCTTTAAAATCCCAGAAGGCGAGCACTATGTGCGCGTAGAGACGGGTAAGGGCGAAGTGGGCGTTTATATCATCGGTGAAAATAACGTCTTCCCTTGGAGATGGAAGATTCGGGCAGCGGACTTCAACAACTTGCAGATTTTGCCAAACCTGTTGAAGGGCGTGAAGCTGGCGGATATTATGCCGATTCTAGGCAGCGTAGACATTATTATGGGTTCTGTGGATCGATAATCTGTGAAGCGTTGTTGAATAGCCAACTTGAAGCGTCTGCTTGATTAGGACGACGAGCGCCCTGAGTGATTTTCACCGGGGCGTTTGTGTGTTTGAGAAACAAACCGACTCGACTCATCTGCTAGCCCCACCGACTTGGCATACCAAAAGACAGCGGCTAAAATACCGTGGTTCAAATCTTGGAACGTTCGCAGCGCGCGATCGCGAAAAAACAAGCTCGCCTGCCAATAAGTGTCTCCATTAGGCTGGGATACAGAAAACGGCAGCGGTCTCGGTTATCTTAGCGCTAGCTTTCCTGACGGCTTTTCTGCAATCGCAATAAGGTTTACGCTTAGACGATTGGCGATCGCTAAGAAATTAATGACCCGCTAATTTTTTTGTGCAGGAATGGTCGCATGATTGCAAACGCCCCTTTGAGGAAAAGATAATGTCATCTGCTGATTCCGCCCTGAGCTTACTCAAAGCAACGAGCCGGACTTTTTTTATTCCGATTAGTTTATTACCCACCGGACTACAAGAAGCGGTGGCCGCTGCCTATCTCTGTATGCGAGCCATCGACCAAATAGAAGATAATGCCGATATGGAGCCAGCGCTAAAAGCTCAGTTGCTCAGACAAGTTAGTCTAAACTTGCAGGCCGGAACAGCCGATTCGACGCCAGATGACTTTGTGAGAGGACTTGAAACTACTGGGCTAGCGCTTGAAGAAGTAACGCTAAGAATAGGCGAATGGTCGCTGCTTGCGCCTGCGACGATTGCGCCTCGCATTTGGGACGCGACCGCAGCGATGGCCGACCGGATGGCTTACTGGGCCGAACGCAACTGGCTGATTGAAAACGAACAAGATCTCGACTGCTACTCGTTTAGCGTGGCAGGCGCGGTGGGCCTGATGCTGTCCGATTTATGGGCGTGGCACGATGGCACCGAAACCAACCGCAGCCACGCTATAGGCTTTGGCCGAGGCTTGCAGTCTATTAACATTTTGCGCAACCACGCCGAAGATATGACTCGCGGCGTTGACTTCTATCCCGTTGGCTGGACAGACGCAGACATGCAGCGCTACGCAAAACGCAATCTGGCCCTAGCCGATGCCTATATTGCGGCCTTGCCCAAAGGCCCAGCGCTGACCTTTTGCGAGATTCCGCTAGCGCTGGCCAACGGCACCTTAGCCGCGATCGCCCAGGGCAAAGAAAAGCTCAGCCGCAGCGATGTCATTTCCATCGTGGCTCGCCTGACCAGTGGAAAGTTTGCCCCCGCTGCTAGATAATATTGTTTTCTTGATTGTCTCAATGCCTCCTGCTGCCTCTACCCCTTTGCGAGACCGATTCAACTTATCCAGGCTGGCGATTCGGCATTCCTGGATTACCATTTGCTGCTGGATAGCGATCGCCGTAGCGGGTCTCTTCGCCTTTAGCACCATCAAGTACGCCCTCTTCCCGGACATTACCTTTCCGGTCGTCGTGGTCAATGCCACCGCCCCGATAGCAACGGCTTTGGAAAGTGAAAGGGCGATCGCTATCCCCATAGAAAAATCGCTGCAATCGTTAGACAGCATAGACAAAACCCTGTCTTCCACCTCAGCGGGCCGCACCGTTCTCAATTTGCAGTTTCAAGTTGGCACCAACTTGTCAGAGGCGACGGCGGCAGTAGAGCAAAGGATAGAGAGCGTATCGCTTCCCGCTGATGCAAACTACGAGATTATCCCGCTGAATCTTAACGAGGCGACGGCCATTGGCTATGCGCTGAAGAGCGATCGCCTCCCGATAACAGAACTCACCGCGATCGCTAAGGCCGACGTTCTACCCGTCTTAGAAGACATTCCCGGTGTCCTTAGAGCCGACTTGTTAGGCACAGGCGTTCAAACTCAACCCAATGCAGAGCAAGGCGCAGACACCTTTTTAGCCAGCTTGCAAAAAGCGCCTACGCTCATCCGCTTTAACCGCGAGACCGCGCTGGCCGTGCAGGTGGTGAAGCGCGGCGATGCGAATACGCTAGAAGTGGTTGATCGGGTGGAGAGGGCGATCGCCACCCTAAAAAACAATTTGCCAGACGTACAGTTTGAGCTAGCCGCGACTCAAGCCGATTATATTCGAGCCGCGACTCAAGCTACTCTCAGTTCTTTGGTTGGGGCAATCGTCATTGCAGTGCTAGTTATCTTCATCTTCCTACGAAGTTGGCGAGCCACCCTGATCACGGCCCTAGCGATCCCGCTATCTCTGCTAGGCACCTGTATTGTCATGGCTAGCAACGGCTTCAACTTTGAAACCATTACGCTGCTAGCCCTCGCCCTGGTCATCGGCATTGTCGTAGATGACGCCATTGTCGAACTTGAAAATATTGTCCGCCATATCGAACTAGGATCGAGTCCCAGGCAGGCGGCGCTGATTGCCACAGAGGAAATTGGCCTCACGGTCTCGGCTTCCACGCTGACCATCGCCGCTGTATTTTTGCCGGTTGCCTTTATGGGCGGCACCGTCGGACAGTTCTTCAAACCTTTCGGCCTCACGGTTTCAGCGGCAGTTCTAGTCTCTCTTTTAGTCGCTCGCACCCTCTCTCCCGTACTAGCCGCCTACTGGCTAAAGCCTAAATCGGATAAGCAACCAAAACAGAATGACGCTTTAAATGAATCCTACAGTCCATTAGAGCGTAGATACACCCGCCTGTTAGCCTGGTCGCTGGGTCATCGTTGGACAGTGGTTGGTGTGGCGATCGCCAGCTTCATCATCGGCATTGCTCTCATCCCCCTCATTCCCCAAGGATTTATCCCTCAGCTAGATCGCGGCGAATTCTATCTCAACTACACCGTGCCTCTCCCCCAGACTCCATCTGCGATTGTCGGCCCCCCTTCCGAGCTAGGCACCACCCCACTGATAGCGGTAGATCCTAGAGAACAGATTTTACAACAGACTTTAGCCGCAGCACCGGCTTTAGAAGAAACCGTGTTTGAACTGCCAGAAATTGAGTCAGTATTGACGACGGTGGGCGGAAAAGGTCAGCCTAATCAAGGCAGTCTGTACATCAAAATGAAGGCGCAGCGAGATCGAACCACTGCTGAGGTGCAGGCTCAATTGCGACAGGCGCTACCGGAGCAAAGCAAGATCGTTACCAGCATTGAAGACGTTCAGTTTGTTGATACGGGTGGTGAAAAGCCGCTACAGGTAGCGCTATTAGGTGATGACTTAGCGGTTTTAGATCGAGCGGTGACAGAAGTAAAAGCAGAAATTGAGCCGCTTGCTGGCTTTGCTGATGTTCAAATTTCTAGCGCTAATAATATTGGCGATCGCGTCATCGAAATAAACCATCAAAACGGTCAGCGCGTCGCCTTCATCAACGCCAACTTAAGCCAGGGAAAAGCCTTGGGAGACGCCACTAATCAAGTCGTAGACATTGCCAAATCCATAGTTCCATCAGGCGTTCGCATCGACTTAGGGGGAGACTCTGCCCGCAGCGGAGAAGTCCTGGGTAGCTTTGCCAAAACGTTGGCGATCGCGGTTGTCTGTATGCTCTCCGTGCTGTTCATTCCCTTTGGTCGCCTATTAGAGCCAGCCGTTGTTGGACTTTGCCTACCGCTGTCGATAGTCGGTGCACTTCTAGCCCTGCTAATTACGCGCAGTGACTTCGGCATTGTTTCAGTTCTAGGGCTTTTGTTCTTACTAGGTTTACTAGACAAAAACGCACTGCTGATGATGGACTACACCAACCAGCAACGACGCGCTGGCATGAACCGCACCGAAGCAATTTTGAAAACCGGATTAGTCAGACTGCGACCTATCTTAATGACGACAGCTTCGACCGTGTTAGGAATGGTTCCTATTGCTTTAGGGCTAGGCGCTGGCGCTGAGCTGCGTCAGCCAATGGCCGTTGCCATTATCGGCGGACTATTAACCTCTACGCTGCTGAGTTTGGTCATCGTACCAGTGCTATACAGTCTGTTAGAAGATGGATGGAATAGAGTAATGGGTCGCCCGCAGATTACGAACTAGAGAACAGTAACACTCCCATAAAACAAGCACGAAATGAGAACTCAAGGCATTCAGACAACAACAGAACTAGAACAATCTATCACCGCCGCCCAAGAACATTTACTCTCTATTCAAAAGCCAGATGGCTACTGGTGGGCAGATCTAGAATCAAACGCAACCATCACCGCTGAAGCCATTCTGTTACACAAAATCTGGGAAACCGCAGCAGGCCGTCCGCTAGCCAAAGCAGAACAGTACTTTCGCCAACACCAAAGAGAACACGGCGGCTGGGAACTGTTCCACGGTGACGGCGGCGAGCTAAGCACATCTGTAGAAGCCTATATGGGGCTGCGTCTACTGGGCATTTCCGCAAACGATCCGGCGTTAGTCAAGGCAAAGCAGTTTATTCTCAGTCGTGGCGGCGTCAGCAAAACTCGGATTTTCACCAAGTTTCATCTTGCTTTAATCGGCTGCTATCGCTGGCAAGGGCTACCTTCTCTACCCGCCTGGATAATGCAGCTAGAGCCGCCCTTTCCCTTTAACATTTACGAGATTTCTAGCTGGGCCAGAAGCAGCACCGTTCCGCTTTTAATTGTGTTCGACAAAAAGCCCGTTTATCCCATGGGCTTCGACCTCAACGAACTCTATACTGAAGGCATCAACAACGTGCGGTGGGAGCTACCCGAACGCGGCGACTGGAGCGACGCTTTTCTCTGGCTGGACAAGGCTTTTAAGCTGGCAGAGTCTTTTGAGCTGATTCCTTTTAGAACAGAAAGTCTTCAAAAAGCAGAGCGCTGGCTGATCGAGCGACAGGAAGTCTCGGGCGACTGGGGCGGCATTATTTCAGCTATGCTAAATTCTTCGCTAGCGCTGCGCGTACTCGGCTATGACGTTAGCGATCCAATCGTGCAGCGAGGACTACGGGCTGTAGATAACTTCGCTGTTGAAACCACAGACACTTACTGGGTGCAATCTTGTATTTCGCCCATTTGGGATACGGCTTTGAGTGTGCGATCGCTCATCGACTCCGGCCTAGCCCCCAACCATCCCGCATTAATCAAAGCAGGCCAATGGCTGCTACAAAAACAAATCCTCAGCTACGGCGACTGGATCGTTAAAAATCCTCAGGGCAAACCGGGCGGCTGGGCTTTTGAATTTGACAACAGCTTTTACCCAGACGTGGACGATACTGCCGTCGTCGCGATGGCCTTACAGGATGTGCAGTTGCCAGATGAAGCGCTAAAGCGAGGTGCGATCGCCAGAGCCGTCCGATGGATTGCCACCATGCAAAGCAAAACCGGCGGCTGGGCAGCCTTCGACATTGACAACGATCAGCTCTGGCTCAACGACATTCCCTACGGCGACCTTAGGGCCATGGTAGACCCTAGCACCGCCGATATTACCGCTCGCGTTCTAGAAATGCACGGTCTACTATCGTCTCGCGATAACGCTTTGGCACAGCGCTATGCTTCAGAACTAACGCCGCTAAGACTCTCCAACGGACTGCGCTATTTGCTTAAAGAACAAGAACCCGACGGGAGCTGGTTCGGGCGTTGGGGCGTCAATTATATTTATGGTACGAGTGGTGCTGTGTCGGCGATCGCCCTCATTGCCCCCGAGCGCTGCCAAATTCAGATCGAGCGGGGCGCTCAGTGGCTCACTCGCTGCCAAAACCCAGACGGCGGCTGGGGAGAAACCTGCGATAGCTACAAAGATTCTAAGCTAAAAGGCAAAGGCATCAGCACCGCCTCCCAAACCGCTTGGGCACTGCTAGGATTAATCGACGCCGCCTTCTGTCTCGACTCGGCTGCAAAAACCGCCGTCCAAAAGGGCGTTCAATATCTCCTAAACACGCAGCAATCAGGCACTTGGCGAGAAGACGCCTTTACTGGCACCGGATTTCCCCAACACTTTTACATTCGCTATCGGCTGTACTGCCAGAACTTTCCGCTAATGGCACTAGGGCGATATCGACAGAATCTAGATAAATTTAGCTGAGATCGGCAATGAATGAGCCAAAGCGTGTGCGCGTAGCTGATCGCTTTGCTTTGGTAGTATTACTCTATATGGACGTTAAAGCCCTGTCTAAGTCATCAGGAAGAGAAAATGGTACAGACAATTCCTGCAACAAAAATAACCCTTTACGATCTTGAGCAACGGTTTCATCTCACTCAAAACCCAGCAGATTCTTTTTTTCAAGAATGGCAAGGCGATTTTCCGCCCCTGAGCGAGCTTGAGCAGCAGCGGTTAGAGAGAGTTCAGGTTGCTGTAGATAACTTAGAGCGGCGATCATTCCTAGAAAACACGGTAAAACTAGCTGTTCTAGCACCTCTATTAGACTTATCAGGTCTATTTTTTCCGCCTTTCTATGTCAGTACTGAAGATGTCGTGAATATTGAAGCAACCGACGATGGTCTGACTATTCAAGGACGGATTGACATCCTAGTTATGAAAGAAGTCCTCTGGCTATTAGTCATTGAGTCAAAGCGGGCTGAGTTTTCGCCAAAGGTCGGTATTCCGCAGGCACTAGCTTACATGCTGGCATCGCCTCACAAATCATCCCCGGTCTACGGCTTAGTTACGAATGGAACAGACTTTATTTTTCTGAAATTAGCGTTTCAAACATCGCCTTGCTATGGGCGATCACGCCAATTCGTACTAGGACAAGACCGCGACTTAGAAAGAGTTCTGCAAATTCTGAAACACTTGGCCGAAACCGTTAGAGAAACCTAAGTGTTCTCACCCGGCAACTCCGCCTGCGTCTTCTGCTTATCCATCTTCAGCAAAATTACGCTCAGCGGCGGCAGCGTCAAATCTAGCGAGTACGAGCGATTGTGAAACGCCCAGTCCTCCGACCACTTACCGCCTAAGTTGCCGATATTTGCACCGCCAAACTCTTTCGCATCGCTGTTAAAAATCTCTCGGTAGTAGCCTTTCTTTGGCACACCGACCCGGTAGTGACTGTGCGGCTGCGGTGTAAAATTACACACGGCCAAGATAAAATCGTCGCTGTTTTTGTCGTAGCGAATAAACGACACCACGCTGTGCTTATTATCACTACAGTCCACCCACTCAAACCCTTCTTGCGAAAAGTCTTGTGTATGCAGCGCCGGTTCTCTTCTATACACGTAGTTCAGCTTTTCAACGCAGCGCTTGAGCTGACTATGCCCCTCAAACTGCAACAAATGCCACTCTAAATCGCCCCAGACATTCCACTCACTCCACTGACCAAACTCCATCCCCATAAACATGGTTTTCTTGCCTGGGTGCGCAAACATGTAGGTGTAGAGCGATCGCAAATTCGCCATCTTCTGCCAGTCATCACCCGGCATTTTGCCAATCATATGGCTCTTTCCATGCACCACCTCATCGTGCGAAAGCGCCAGCATAAAGTTCTCACTAAACGCATACCAAATGCTAAACGTCACATTGTTCTGATGGAACTGACGGAACCACGGATCCATCTCGAAGTAGTCGAGCATGTCATTCATCCAGCCCATATTCCACTTCAAATTGAAGCCTAGCCCGCCCACATAGACCGGCCAGGACACCATCGGCCAAGACGTAGACTCTTCCGCAATCGAAAGCGCCCCTGGATAGTAGCTAAAGATGGTGTGGTTTACCTGCTTTAGGCACTCCGCCGCCTCAAGGTTTTCTCTGCCGCCGTACTCATTGGCCACCCACTCACCCGGCTTGCGGTTGTAGTCCAAATACAGCATCGACGCCACCGCATCGACCCGAATCCCGTCAATATGAAACTTGTCGAACCAGAACAGCGCATTCGCCGCCAAAAAGTTGCGCACCTCATGGCGACCATAGTTGAACACCAGCGTGCCCCACTCCTTATGCTCGCCCCGTCGCGGATCGGCGTGCTCGTACAGATGCGTGCCGTCAAAAAATGCTAGACCGTGCTTATCTTTAGGAAAATGTCCCGGCACCCAGTCCACCAAAATGCCAATGCCGTGATGGTGGCACTGATCCACAAAATACATAAAGTCTTCCGGCGTTCCATACCGAGACGTCGGCGCAAAATAGCCTCCGACCTGATAGCCCCAAGAGCCGTCAAACGGATGCTCCGAAACCGGCAGCACCTCAATATGCGTAAAGCCCATCTCCTTTACATAGGGGATTAGCTTCGCCGCCAGCTCCCGGTAGGTCAAAAAGCGCGCACCCGGCTTCAAATCGGCCACCGTCACTACAGGCGCATCGCTGCCGTCGGCATTCTTCGCAGGCGTCGCCGAAGACTCGTGCAGCCAGGAGCCTAAATGCACCTCATAAACCGATATCGGTTGGCTCATCTGGTCGGTGTTTCGGCGATGCTCCATCCAGGCTTGGTCTTGCCACTCGTAGCTGTCTAAATTCGCGACGATAGAAGCCGTCTGTGGGCGCACCTCATGCTGAAATCCATAAGGATCGGCTTTCTCATAGATATGCCCATCCTTGTTCTTAACTTCGTACTTATAGGAGTCGCCAACCTTTAGCTGCGGCACAAACAAATCCCAAATACCGCTGCTGCCTTTACGCATTTGATGCTGGCGACCATCCCAGTTATTAAAGTCGCCCGTTACCGACACATTGCGAGCATTGGGCGCCCAAACCGCAAAATAAACGCCCGCGACGCCATCTTGCGACATCGGGTGAGCGCCCATTTTTTCGTAAATGCGGTGATGGGTGCCCTCGGCGAACAGATGAACGTCTAGATCGGTCATCACCGGAGAAGTAAATGCGTAGGGGTCGTAAAACACGTGTTCGTGCGACCCTGCTTTGTAGCGAATCTGATAGTTGGCTAGCTCATCAACTTCGATAATCGTCTCAAAGAAATGGGGGTGCTGAGCATTTTTCATCTCGTATTCTTTGCGTGACTCTGGCAGTACGATCCACGCTGCGTCTGCCTTAGGCAAATAGCTCCGCACGACCCAAACTAGCTTGCCGTCCTGCTCTACCTGATGAGGCCCCAACACCTCGAAAGGGTTGTGGTGCTCATTCCAAACAATCCGATCAATCTGTTCGGAAGCAATAGTGGACGACATATTAAATACCTGACCCTTAAATAACTTTCTAACTGAAATTTGCGTCAATCGAAATTTTTATCGGTTAAGACGCATGATGCCGTTGCAGCGCTGAGTTCCTGGCATTTAGTTATCTTTAGCATACCGTGACTTGCGAACAGCTCATGACTAAGCGAAGTGACCTGTTTTATGTATGTAAGCTTATCAAAGTGCAGGAGAACCGTACCCTAAATGAATCGCTACATAGATAGATTTTTATGGCTTTTATGAGAAAAGGCCACGGATTGCCCTCTACCGGATGAACGGCAAAATAGGTCTGACCGCCCGCCGCAACTGAAGCAAAAACACCAGATAGCGGATGTCGTCACTTACCCGGTTTGGCTCTACTGGGTTGGCCAAAGCTTCCTGTAGCTGGGCATATTCAGCAGCCGTTAGCGGCTCTCCTGTCAGCGGCGATCGCGCCCCGGTAATAATCTCCGTCCGCAAAATCTCCTCTGGAATGTCTGCTGTTTCTTCTACGGGTATCAGTCTCTCCGCTGGTTCCTCCATCGGGTCAATTTCTAGCAAATCAGTCGATAAACCACCAGATTCTTCTGCATTAGCGGTTCCCTCTGCTAATGGCAGCCCCTCACCTGCCATACTGAGCGCAGCGCTAGCCAACCATCCGAGCAAGCTCAGACTCAAAATAGCGCTGAGTCGCCTCAATTTAATTTTCGACAACGCTCAAAACCTCACGGCAAGACAGCTATTATATTGGCCTACCGCTCATCGGCGCGGCTTTGCGCTTGCATTACAGTCAAAGAAGCACTGTCAAAGCATCCAATTTCAGTCATCACCCGTCGATTAGGAAACCGACTTATGAGAGCGTCAAAGGCCATTAATTACTTAGAAGGCAAACTTGCAAACAAAACTTGGAACAGCGCCATTAAGACCACGCTGTCTGCCTTTGTTTTAGCGGGAATCTCTGGCGTTGCCCACCAGTCGGCCTTTGCCCAGTCGATTTTGCAGAAAGACGGCAACCTGGCTCCTATGGAAGACACTTACACCTTTGACGGTGAAGCGGGCCAGACCATGACCATCGAGCTAGAAAGCTCTGATTTTGACACCGTGCTTCAGCTCAAAGGGCCAGACGGCAAACTTCTTACTACTAACGACGACTACGGCGTAACGCTCAACTCTACCATCGTGATAGAGCTACCTGCAAGCGGCACCTATAGCGCGATCGCCACTTCCTATTCTGGTCTCGGCGGCAGCTACCAAATCGAAGTACGCCCCGCCAGCGAATACGAGCAGGTCTTCAACCGCGCCTACGAATTCACAGTCTCCGAAGACTATCCCAACGCCGTAGAAGCCTATAGCGCCGCGATCGCGCTCAGCGACGCCGACCCCAACGCCTATATCGGTCGAGCCGAAGCCTTTCTCAGCAAAGCCTACCTAGAATTTACAGACGAAACCGGCGACCTCGACGACCTGCCCGACGACGTAATCTTAGCCGTTGCCAGCGACTACAACAAAGCCGCCAACCTGCTAGAGCAGCAAGGCCAAACCGGTCCCGCTACGTCCTTAAGAGAACAAGCCCAATACTTCATGCGCGCAGAGCCACCTGCCCAGCCAGAAATGATACCGGTAGAGCCTGATGGCGGCATCGGAGACGGCGCTCAGCCGCTGCTAGAACCCCTCCCAGAAACACCTGGTGAATAGGGCCGCAGAGTACCCCAAAGCAGCACAACCTCCAATAGCGTTCTCTAAAAAAACCTCGCAACCTGAATTGGGCGGCGAGGTTTTTTGCTGTCGGGTACGCTCTGGCAAGTTTCGCCATGAGCATTAAGACTGCTGCAAAACGCCATCGCGATCGCTCAAATCCTTCATCTTCGCCCGATGCCCACAGCGAGAACAAACCGTCGTCGGTTCGTACTCGCTGCTATTCGTCACATTCACCGCCGGAGTATGCCATGCAATGTACACCTGCTGACATTGCGGACACTTCACCGTCACCGTGTTAGGAGCCATAGTACGCCTCTCGCTAAGTCCTGAGCTACTTTCTATACTACGCCCGCTAACGTCGCCCTACAAATCTTCCGGATTAGACTGCGCCAGCGCCACACCCGCACCCTGACCCGTCTGCTCTGCCGGAATATTACTCGTAACCGTCAGATGCGCTACACCCGCAATACTCACGCCCACCTGTAGCGACACGCGCTCTGCATCCATCCCTTTTGCCCGCACCTGGTCGCCCGCCACCTGCAAAATATCTAGCGCCTTATCGACGGAAGCTTGAATCACCTCTTCAGTCGCATCTTCCAACCGTCCGCCGGTTAGCTGTGAAACGCTCTTAGCAACTTGCTTTCCAGTTTTTTCAACAGCGCTTGTCACTTTGTTAATTACCTCTCTTCCTTGCTGAGTTACGGGGTCCATTTTTCTAGACACAATTAATCCTACTGAGCAAACTGCTCTGAACATCTGCTTTTGCATCATCAGTCGATGATGGGAGTATTAGCATCCAGCAAAAGATATAGCCTCCAGGTATCGCGAGGAAGAGCATAGGCCGACTCTATAGCCTTTAACAAAATGAAGAGTCTTTGAAAGGGCACTGGCTGCAACGACTTTCATCACCAGGCTTTCGATGTGGCTTTCGATGCGCTTACGCCTGCTTAGGGAGAAGCGATGAGCCTGCTGCGGAAGCTACTGTGAAGATGGATTGAGCGATCGCCCCACCGTTATTTGCTAACGCTCCCTCATTCATAAGAAACGACGTGACGTTATCAACAAATGCCCAGGCAAACCTTATGAATAAGCAGGCGTTACTAACCAATGTTCTCCCGTTTGTAAGCAACCACTCGCCGTTATCAACCAACGCTTAAGCAAACATGATGAACAAGAAGGCGTTACGAGCGATCGCCCACCTGGTAAGCGTAAAGGAGGGGGTGATGGTTGATAACGTTGGGGCGATCGCTTAAACAGAACAAGCCGCTCGCACCATGCGAAGAAACCCAACGCCCGTCTAGTCCTAGCCTCCTTCTCCTAGCCTCCTTCTCCTAGCTTACTTCGTGCCCAGTGATGGTAATCGATTGCTTCACAGACTCTTCAGACATATTAGAGTCAACTTCTATGGTCTTTTTCGCCACGTCACCGGTCACTTTTGCATTTTCGTCATGCACTTTAATTTCTTTAGTGATGGTATCAACGCATTCTTCGCACTTAATCGAAGGGACTTTAAAGGTCATGCTCATTGATCAAACATCTCCTACATAAGGGAGATTTTTATGGGTATCTAAGCTAGATCCTACTGCTTTGGCCAGTCGTTTGTTCTGCCTGTAACGTTTGTTTTAGGCTTTTACGGCTGTAGACAGGTCTTTCGTCATCTTAAGAGAGATTTACAGCCAATTTCTTTCACTTTCGGCTCAGCCATGCAGCCCATTAAAATCCCTATAGCCCCCCGACAAATCGCCCCGGACTCAGCAACCGCTGCGGATCAAACTTGTCTTTAATGTCGCGCATCACGCCTAGCGCATCACCCGCGTATCCCCACACATCCATCGACTGTTTCAGCGACTTTGGCCCTTGTAAAAGGCTTAAGAACCCACCGTTTTTCTGACAGTGCGATCGCAACTTCTCCACCCCCTCAGCCAATTCGTCCCGCTGCGCTAGCTGCACCCAACCCAGCCCATTACCGCCGTGTAGCCGCGCATAGCCGTCTAAATTCACATCGTCCACCAGCTCCAGCAGCCAGGGAATTCCGCTCGGTCGCAGTCCCACTTTGCACAGCACCGTGTCTGATCGGATAATTGCCTGAGACTGCGCCCAAAACTCAGCGTCCGCCGCCCCGTCCATCTGCTCGCAGCCCATCCCGTGCGTCGTTGCAATCTTCTTCAGCCACGCCGTCTGCTCTTCCACCCCTTCAGCCACCCCCTGAAAGCGCACCACAATCGTCAGGCTTCGACTACGCTCAGCCTGCGGCAACACTCGATCCCCTATGCTACCGGCCCGATGGTTGAGCGTAGCCGAAACCACATCCAAGGACTCCGGCGTCAGCCCCGACATCCGCACCTCTGCCATCGCCTGCTCAATCGCCTTTCCGCCCCCGCTTAGCACCACCGTCCGTAAATTCCGCGCCACCGGATATAGCCGAAACGTCAGCTCACTCAAAATCCCTAAGCTGCCATAGCTCCCGGTCATCAGCTTCATTAGGTCGTAGCCCGCCACGTTCTTCACCACGCGCCCGCCTGCCTTAGCGATCGCCCCGTCATAGCGCACAAACTTCACCCCAATCAGCGCATCTCGCAGCCCGCCATAGCGCTGCCGCAGCGATCCGGTATCTGCCGTCGCCACCAGTCCGCCCAAACTCGCCAGCTCTCCAAAAGCCGGATCGACTGCCAGAAACTGTCCTTGTGCTCTGAGCTGCCGCTGCAAATCAGCCACCTTCAGCCCTGGCTCTACCGTCACGGTAAAGTCGCCCACAGCATGTTCTACCAACCGGTTTAGCTGCGCCGTACTCACGACCAAATCAATCCCTTTAGCCAAGCCGCCCCAGCTCAGCTTGCTACCTTGACCCATCGGCAATACGCGCCAGCCGTTCTCATAGCTATAGGCCATCACCTTAGATAGCTCGTCTTCCGTTCGCGGCGTTGCCACACAGCTCGGTGGCGTATTTGCTCCGATTGCCGCCATAATCCGGGCCTGCTTGTCAGCCTCCAGCGCATCCCACTCAGTCACATCCAAATCATCCGCTAACCGAGAGGCGATCGCACTCATACGCAACTACTCAAAGCTCACTAAATACTAAAATAGGCCACAACCACCCTACCGGATGGCCGCAGCCCAATTCAATCATCTTAGTTACTGGCGGCAGCTAATCAATCCCAATGGCCACTGGCCCAGTCGCCGAAGCACCCACCGTCGGCCGACCGCTACGGGGCTTGCGAAAATCTGCATAGAGGCGATCGCGCCACACCCAAAACTCACTAAACCTTGGATCGTCCACTAGCCCCGGCACACCTTTACCACAGATGCCGCTCGGCAAATCCACATACCGCTCAGACGGAAACTTTAGATACATCGACAGCCCCGCTACTGCAAAATCAGCCAGACAAGGCTCCTCGCCGCACAGATAAGGCTGCTCCTGCAAAATCAGGCAAATCGCCTCTAAGTCCTGCTTCAAAATATCCGTCGCCGACTTCACCGCCTCAGGCCCTAAGCCAACGCCCATTCCCAGCAGGCTCAACACGTCACCCGGCAATGCGCCGACGGCGGTTTTCAGTACATCCGGCGTTGAAATTGGCAGCAGCGCCGTCCGAAAATTAGGATGCTGATTAAACGCCCCAATCATCGCCTTTCGGCCATTCGTCCCAATCGACTCGTCCGCTAGCGCCTCTAACGCTAAGCACAGTCCTTTCTCCTTTCCGCCAGAAGGAATGATGGATTTTTCGGGATAGGTTTTCTCTAAATACTGGGCGATCGCGCTCGAATCGCTCACCACCACTTCACCGTCTTTTAGCACCGGCACCTGCCGCTGACCCGACAATCTATAGAGATCTATCTGGCCAATCCCTGGGACAACTTCAATAGTCCTATAGGGCAACTGCTTGTAATCCAAGAGAAGACGCACTTTTTCGCAATAGTGCGACGCCTCGAACTGATGGAGTTCTAACATAATGAGCTTTTCCCGCTTACATCAATTTTTCTAGATTAGCCCCCAATCGCTAAACCGCTTATCAAGCGGGCTTTATTCGATCTCAAGGGGCTTGTCCACCCTTCCTTATAAACCCTATTTACGACAAAAACCTCCGCCTTTAGCTAGCCTTTCCGCAACCACGCTTAAAGTTACGGACATTTTACTTTTGTAGTTTTCCGATACACTTTGTAAAAGCTTAATGAACTTTAGTGAATAGTTAGCCCATTAAGCCGAAGCACGGTGTCAGATCGTTGCGCAAAACTCAGCTAGCTTGTAAAGCAGCCCCCTACTATCAGCTCACCTACTTATTTATTCCGAAACTTTATGCAAATCAACAGCAGTCCCCGTTTCATCAAAAACTTCACTATCGGCCTTATTGCCAGTAGTGTTGGCACTTTCGTTGCCCTGCCCAGTACAGCCATGCCAGACACGGGCGAAAGCGTAGCGGCCCCTGAAGCTGTAGAGGAAACGACGGTTGAATCATCTGAGTTAGAATCATCTGAGTTATTAGAGAGATTATTAGAAGGCATACTGACGCCTTCCTCAGCAGAAGGGCTGCTTATCCCAGAAGCAACTGTAGAGGCAGATACTACTGAAGCGGCCGAAGAAGACGTTGCAGACACAGCAGAAACCGAAGAAGCCGTAGCAGAGGAGCCTGTTGAAAGCGGAATGATCGATGCTGTTGATGGAAATACCGATGATGGAAATACCGAAGCTGATGCTGAGATGATGGACGAAACCGTCGAAGCTGACGCTGAGATGATTGATGGAGCCGTCGAAGCTGACGCTGAGATGATTGATGGAGCCGTTGAAGCTGACGCTGAAATGACGGATGAAACCTTAGTTGAAGGGGCCACTGACGAGTCCGTTGAAACTGAAGCTGCTGCTGAAGCAATCAACACCGAAGAGTTCACGATTGCTGAACTCACTAACAACAGCGACTCCTTCACTATTTTGGCGGCGGCGCTAGAGGCTGCTGACCTGACTGAAGTACTCTCACAAGAAGGTCCTTACACCGTCTTTGCCCCTACAGACGAAGCCTTCGAAGCGCTACCCATAGGCACTGTAGAACAGCTCCTGCTCCCTGAGAACAAAGACGTTCTCGTTAAGGTGCTAACCTACCATGTCGTTCCTGGCGCAGTGCTCTCTACTGATTTGGAGTCTGGCAACGTTGCCACGGTAGAAGGAAGTGACTTAACCGTAGAGGTAGGAGACACCGTTACGGTTAATAACGCTAACGTACTCGTGGCCGACGTACAGGCTAGCAATGGCGTTATTCACATCATCGACCGGGTGATTGTACCGTTCGAGCCAGCAGCCGGTACTGAAGTAGAAAGCCCCGAACCCATTCAGTAAACGCCTCAGCAGGAATAGCTATGGCAAACGGTTTTGAGCGAAAGTTCAGGCTGTTTGCTAGGCTCTGCCGTTCGCTGGAGTCGGGGTGCATAGACTGACTCGAACGGCGGAGTCATTTATCAATGGACTTTATCGGCATAAATCTACATCAGCGCATAGCAATCTGCCACGCTGTCACCAGAAGTTTCAACAATCACGTCGTCAAATCCAGCACCTTTGAGGAGCTGACCCACCACTAGCTGCGCTCGCTCATTCGCCTGCTTGAGAATATCCTGGTCGCAGGCCGCCGTGTAAATCTTTTTCATCGCTTCTTTCTGAGCTAGCGTCTGTAGCTGGGGTGCGCGGTCTGGTCCCAGGTTCAAAAATCCGCGATTGTAATCGTAAACTTCAGAGCGATCAAGATCTAAGCTGTCGTTGAAAATTTCAGGCGCGGGGAGCACCAGCCGAGCGACCGTTCCTTCTGCTGTTGTGCTTACATCGGCGGGCTGAATTTTGCCTAAATCGACGCCAGCACTTACCTCACCGTAGGCAATGTAGAGCAGATTTGTTTCGCCTACGGTAATGTCGCCTAGTTTGCGATCGCTCTTTGCAGGCACCACAGCCTCCATCGTAAACACCGCCGTCGTTAGCTCGCTTGCCAGCCGTACCTTATCCACCACCACCGATCGCACATCTACTTTGTCCTCAGGTGGCTGCGGCGTAATCGCCAGCTTTACGCCTTCCATAAACTGCGAACCCGAGCGTAAAAAGGCTAATCCTGCCAGACTCGCAAACATAATTGCCCCACCGACAGAAGCTACGGCTACAAGCTGTAGCGCGTTTGCGGCGGGTGATGATTTGGTTCGAGAGCGATCGCGCTTCGGAAACGAAGGCTTCTGACGATACGGATCGGGTATTCGAGACTTCATTAGCAAGCAAAAGCGGACGACCTTCATATCTTAATGGAACTTACCGCCACGTACCTAAGTACCCCTGCTAATTTTTACCGACTTTACGGCGGATGGCTCTGTAGTATACGCGCCAACTCCTGTTGAAGTCACCATAAACGACTTCGTTAGTCCCATTGCTTTTTCAGCCACAATTTTCTTGCCAGGAAAGAGCGATCGCATCTGTTTTTTAGAGAGTAAATCTGTGGTCTCAAACTCTTGCTCAAAGTTGCGTTTCTCCTCCGGATTGTTGAGCGCCATGAGATAGCGTACGGATAGAAAAGAGAGTTTTTTATACCAATATCTCGGCAGCCAGTGAATAAACGCTGCCCCAAAGTGAGCTTCTAGCGGGAACCAGCGATTGGGCGTTTGAATGTACAGTTGTTTGCCCACGCGATCGCACTCACGCGCAAACTGAGCCATCTGCTGATGAGTTCCCACATGCTCAATCACCGAATTAGAAAACACCAGGTCGAAACTTTTGTCTGCGTAGGGCAGCTCGCGGCCATCGGCAATTTCTACCGTATAGTCAGAAGCCTCTCTCACAAACCCGTCATCTGGTGTATTCAGCAGGATCAGATGCTTGGGCGTCACCTGATAATGTTCTTTCAGCAGCTCCCAGATAAAAGGTCTGCCGCCCACGTCTAGCACCGAATAGTCCGCCAGATTGGGATATAGCTTTAGCAGCTCTGCCAGCCGCCGCCGCCGAAAATGGGCCATGATGGGATGTATAGAACCCATTTAAGATCTCAAGAATTAGCTGCAAGCCGCTTAAGCATTAGCC
>QBMC01000140.1 GCA_003242035.1 Nodosilinea foveolarum
CCCCAAAAAGCCGTCCGTCAGCTCATCTTTTCCCTCTTCCCCTACCCCGACCGCATCCGTCTACTGCTCACGCCGCTTGCCCTCTACCAAAAACTGGGCCTCTCCAAATTCCTCCAGTCCACTGGCCTGCTCAAACGTCTCTCGCCTAACCTCGCCGCCATGGAGACCCTACTCCCTGATGTCACCCCAAGCTGCTTCTTCGACAACCTCCCTGAACTCATCCTTGCCCAGGGCGAAAAGCGCTACCGCGTCGGCATGATTCTTGGCTGCGTCCAGCGCGTCTTCTTCTCCGGCGTCAACGCAGCCACCGCCCGCGTCCTCAGTGCCAACGGCTGCGAAATCGTCATTCCCAGGTCGCAAGGCTGCTGCTCCGCCCTCCCCGAACATCAAGGCGAAACTAACCAGGCCCAGGCCCTCGCCCGCCAGATGATCGACAGCTTCGAAGATACAGACGTTGACTACATCATCATCAACGCCGCTGGCTGCGGCCACACGCTCAAAGAATACGGCCACATCCTCGCAGACGATCCAGACTATGCAGAAAAAGCTAAAGCCTTTGCTGCTAAAGTCCGAGATGTGCAAGAATTCCTCTCTGATGTGGGCCTGAGCGCCCAGCTACATCCCTTACAAGCACAGCCTCTCGTCACTGTCTATCAGGACGCTTGCCACCTTCTGCACGGCCAAAAAATCAGCCAACAGCCCCGTCAGCTACTACAGCAGATTCCTGGCCTCATCCTGCGCGAACCATTAGATGCCGCCCTGTGCTGTGGGAGTGCTGGCGTCTACAACATGCTTCAGCCCGAAATCGCGCAGGAGCTAGGGCAAATGAAGGTCAACAATTTAATCAACACGGGCGCAACGCTCATCGCCTCCTCCAATCCGGGCTGTTCTCTACAAATTAAACAATCTATGGAGAGACAGGGAAAATTTGTTGCCCTGATGCACCCAATGCAGCTACTAGATATGTCCATTAAAGGTGAAACCTTCTGAAAGGAACAGCATGATATTGGTTGTAGATGTTTAATATGAAGCAGAAAGCGCCGCTGTTAGCCAAGTTTGAGCGAAGCTATACTGAAAATAGGCTGGCGGAGCGGTATAGTAACGCAATCTTAGGCATTCTAAAGATTGACTGGATAGAGGAATCAGACAGGTAAAGATAATGACACAAGCCACTCAGGACAAAACCACTCAAAATCCAACGACTCAAAAAACAGCGACTCAAACTGACAATATCTACGACGTTGTAATTGTCGGCGGAGGCGTCTGTGGAACTGCCCTACTCTACAGCTTGAGTCACTATACCAACGTCAACAAAATTGCGCTGATAGAAAAGAATGCAGAGGTTGCTTTAGTCAACTCCAAGCAAAGCAGCAATAGCCAAACCCTACACTTTGGCGATATTGAAACCAACTACAGCTTGGAGAAAGCCACGCGCGTAAACCAAGCCGCCATGATGGTGAAAAACTACGTGCTCAAAAACGACGTTTCTCAAGAAATTCACACCCTTTATCACAAAATGGTGCTAGCCATCGGCGAGTTAGAAGGCGATTTTTTAAGAGACCGCTACGAAACCTTCAAAGATCTTTTTCCAGCCCTGCGCATCATCGACAGAAAAGAACTCGCCGATATCGAACCCAAAGTTGTAGAAGGGCGAGACGACAGCCAGGAGATGATCGCGCTGTTTACGCCAGACGGCTACACCATCGACTTTCAAAAACTCTCTCAGTCCTTTGTAAAAAACGCGACCCAAAAGACCGACAAGTCCATAGATTTAATGACCGACACCCGAGTAAAGGCTATCCAGCTAGAAGGCGACCTCTACCGCATAGAGACCGCCGATAAAACCATTCTCGCCAAAGCCGTTGCCGTCACTAGCGGCGCACATAGCCTACTCTTTGCCAAGCGCCTCGGCTACGGTCAGGACTACGCCCTACTCAGCGCTGCTGGCAGCTTCTACTTTGCCCCCGCCCAGCTTAACGGCAAGGTCTACATGGTGCAAATGAAAAAGCTCCCCTTTGCCGCCATCCACGGCGACCCAGAAGTTCACGACGCTAGCCAAACCCGCTTCGGCCCCACTGCTAAAGTTCTGCCCATGCTAGAGCGCCACCGCTACGGCACCATTCTCGAATACTTCAAAACCGCCGGACTGAGCTTTGATGCCTTTAGAAGCTTCTTCTCCATTGTCTCCGACCTGACAATTTTGTGGTATCTCATTATGAACTTTATCTACGACTTGCCCATCATCGGCAAGCTGTTCTTCATCCGCAAAGTTCGCAAAATCATCCCCTCTGTCAAGCTCAGAGAACTTAAGTACGCCAAGGGCTACGGCGGCATCAGGCCACAAATTGTAAACCTGAAGTCTCGTAAATTAGAGATGGGCCAAGCCAAACTAACTGGCAAAAACATCATCTTCAACATCACCCCCTCTCCAGGCGCATCTACCTGTCTCAAAAATGCGGAAGATGACACCAGACAGCTCATTGAATTCTTAGGCGAAGGTTATTCGTTTGACCAAGAAAAATTCTCAGCAGATTTAGCGTAGGGGAGTCACAAACGATAGCGCCTATAAAACGAATAGCAAAAGGTCGACAAAATTAAATCCCTTAGCTCCGGTAATGCGGTTTATCACAGGGATCTTCTGACTGTCAGAACCGATGTCTTCGTTTGAGTCATCCATGCACATTCGCTATGTCGCAAAGTCAGCGCACCGAGTTTTTGATACGATACACGAGCCTTCTTATCTGAAAACGCTATCGCATAGCAACCCTTCAGTCCAGGCAAGCTGTCTCACGATTAATATAGCGGCATCTGTATGTTTGGCGAAGCTTTTCAAAACGCGACTCGGCCCGTTACTTCCAGGGTCACTCTGAGTCGGTTTAACTTTTCCCAGTGGCGAGAGGTTAGCATTCTACATCGGCTGCTCTCCCCCTTTCGCAGTTGGCGACAGGGAAGCTGGCTCCTCGCTTGGGGCGACGGCATCGCCTGGGTGTTTACGGCGGTACTGATGGCCCTAGCACCCTATGTCTCGACCGGCATGATCGGCTTTTTGCTGGTCGCCTGCGCGGGCTTTTGGCTCTTGCTGACAATCAGCGACAGAGCCGAAGGTTGGCTCACCCCCTTACACATCGTCATCGTGGTGTATTGGGCGGCCATGCTAATCGCCACGGCCCTTTCTCCCGTTCAAGCGGCAGCGGCTTCTGGCCTGATTAAGCTCACGCTGAACATATTTTTCTTTTTGCTGCTGGCGCGAATACTGCGGGTAAAGGAGCTGCGCTCGGGGCTGATTATGGTCTACTTGCTGACGGCGCTAATTGTGTCTGTATATGGTATGCGACAGCACTTTTTTGGCGCAGAGGCATTAGCCACCTGGGTCGATCCAGAATCGGATATGGCAGGCGTCACGCGAGTGTACAGCTACTTGAAAAACCCTAACTTGCTAGCGGCCTATCTGATGCCTGCAATTAGTCTTAGCGGTATGGCAATTTTGGTCTGGCCAAAATGGATTCCCAAGCTGCTAGCAGCCGTCATGCTAATTACCAATCTAGCCTGCTTAAGATTCACCTTTAGTCGAGGTGGCTGGCTAGGAACTGTTGCCATGGTTTTTGTCCTGATTGTGCTGATGGTTTACTGGTTGAATCCCCGATTCTCAGCTTTTTGGCGACGCTGGGCACTGCCTTTATTACTCGGCGGATCGGCAGCGGCAGTCGTGGCCGCAGTTGCCTTCGTGCCTTCTATTCAGCTCCGGGTGATGAGTATTTTTGCGATGCGCGGGGATAGCAGCAATGACTTTCGGCTCAACGTATACGCCGCTGTGTTCGACATGATTAAGGCCCGTCCGTTTACCGGCATTGGCCCTGGCAATGAGGCGTTTAACAAAGTCTATCCGCTCTTCCAAAGGCCCAAGTTCACTGCGCTCAGCGCCTATTCTATTTATTTTGAGACGGCAGTAGAAGCAGGTATTATCGGCATTCTATCTTTTTTCTGGATACTGATCGTGGCTTTCCAGCAGGGCTGCAAGCAGCTAGGCCAGTTGCGACAGTCGCGATCGCCCGAAGGATTCTGGCTGATCGGTGTGATGACGGGTATGAGCGGGCTACTCGGGCAGGGCGCATTCGATACGGTTTGGTATCGGCCTCAAATTAGTACGCTATGGTGGGCATTGCTGGCCATTATCGCCAGCTTCTTTGTCAGCAATGCAGCAGACGCGCGTCGGAAGGCCTTGCCCCCCGTTGGCTATAGTACAGATACAACAGAAACACAGGTAGTAAATCGGTGATAGAGAACTCAACGTCAGGAGTTCAAAAGCCAGTAAAAGGACAAATGACAGAGCAAATGACAGAGCAGATGAAGCTGCCAGATGCGGCAGTTGGACTAACAGAAGAAACCTCACGGGCGATCGCCCAAAATATCCAGTGGGCCAACGTAGAACTTCCCACCGGAGCAGTCGCCACCAGCTATGTTTGCCAGGGTGAAGGCGTCCCTGTCCTTATGCTACCTGGGTTCGACAGCTCCCTTTTTGAGTTTCGGCGGCTAGTCCCCGAGCTGGCGCAGCAGGCTCAGGTATGGGCGATGGACTTGCTGGGGTTTGGGTTTTGCGATCGCACTGTCACCCCCCAGATCAATCCAGATCTCATCAAGCAACACATCCTCGCTTTCTGCCAGCAGGTCATCGGCCGACCCGTTGTCCTCGTTGGAGCCTCTATGGGCGGTGGCGCGGCCATCGACTTTGCCGTCAGCTATCCAGAAATGGTTAACCAGCTCATCTTGATTGACGCGGTAGGTTTCGCGGCTGGCCCTGCCGTCGGCAAATTCATGTTCTCGCCCCTAGACAAGTGGGCCACCAACTTTCTACGCAACGAAGGCGTCCGCCGCAAAATCAGCGAAAAAGCCTACTACGACAAACGCTTCGTCACCCCAGACGCCTCTCTTTGCGCTTCCTTGCATTTACGCATGACTGACTGGCAAGCAGCTCTGATTGCCTTCACTAAAAGCGGCGGCTACAACTTTCTCTCTAGCAAAGTCGGCCAAATATCCATGCCAACGCTAGTCATTTGGGGGCGGTACGACAAAATTTTAGGCTACAAAGACGCCTCCCGATTCGAACGAGAGATTGATAATTGCAAGCTAGTCTGGGTTGAAGACTGCGGCCACGTTCCCCATTTAGAAAAGCCGCAGATAACCGCAGAGCACATCTCTAATTTTCTACAATAGGTAAGCACAATAGAAGCAGGTGAGAAGAGAATGCGTCATTGGTTAAGATTAGTTGGACTCAGTGTGCTGTTAGCAAGCTGCCAGAGCGTAGCTGTACAGCAGCCCATATCCCCAAACTCGCAAACAGCAAACTCACAGACAGCAGATTCGCAGACAGCAAACTCGCAACTGACAAAACAGTCAGTGCCATCAGCAACACCTGAATCGGCTAAAATTTCAACTAATCCGCTGACGCCTGAGACGATTGCGATCGCCTTCTCAGCTCTCCCCAAACCTTTCGCCTCAGACAGCGCCAGCAAATCACCCAACGTCATCGCTCGCCCTACCGACGCTAGCCTAAACGTACCAGCAGGCTTCACCGTCAACGTATTTGCCGAAGGCTTACAACAGCCTCGTTGGTTGGCCCTTACTCCCGATGGCGACGTTCTCGTAACCGAAACCCGAGAAAATCGAATTCAACGATTAACCGACGCCGACGGCGATGGCGTAGCCGAAGGAAAAGAGACATTTGCAACCGCGAGTAACGGTCTAAATATTCCATTCGGCATGGCCTTTGCCAAAGGATCGTTCTTTTTAGGCAACACCGATGAAGTCTTGCGTTTTCCGTTTGCAGCCGGACAAACAGCTTTAGAGGGGAAGGGCGATCGCCTTGCCACCCTCCCTGGCGGCGGCTACAACCAACACTGGACGCGCAACGTCGTCGCCTCTCCAGACGGTAATCAGCTTTATGTCTCAGTCGGCTCTAAATCCAACGTCAACGAAGAAAATCCCCCACGCGCATCCGTCCAAACCATGAACCTAGACGGCAGCAACCAGCGCACCTTCGCCAGCGGCCTTAGAAATCCAGTCGGCCTAGACTTTCATCCCACCACCGGCGATTTATACGCCACCGTCAACGAACGAGACGGACTGGGCGACGATCTCGTCCCCGACTACTTCACCCGCATCCAGCAGAACGAGTTTTTCGGCTGGCCCTACGCTTACCTAACGCCAAAAAATCTAGATCCGCGCCAAACCACAAATCAAGGCACTTCAAAAGAGCCTGAACTAGCGAGCAAGACTAAAACGCCCGACGTGCTTTTTCAGGCCCATTCCGCCGCTCTTGGCCTTCAGTTCTACGACGGCAACACCTTTCCAAAGCGCTACCAAAACGGGGCCTTCGCCGCCTTTAGAGGCTCGTGGAATCGCAGCGCAGGCACAGGCTACAAAATTGTGTTTATTCCCTTCGACGAATCAGGCAGACCCTCCGGAGGCTACGAAGACTTTTTAACTGGCTTTTTGGTAGACCCGAGTGGGCCAACTACCTGGGGACGGCCAGTAGGATTGTTAGTGATGCCCGATGGTTCACTGCTGATCACAGAAGAAGCCAATGGCGTTATCTACCGGGTTCAGTATGAAGGGTAGCCGTTTTTACTCAAAAGTCCCCCTCTGCTACCTGAAAAACAGTCAGCCCTAAACCTCTCCAAAGTTCCACAACCTGATTGCGATCATCTAATACAAACTTGACGTTATATTTCCCTTCAATGCGATCACGATAAATCTCTTCTTTAATGACCGCATCCTTGCGCATATCACCCGTCTGGCGCATGTGCAGCGCCTTAAACTCAATTCCGTAGCTCCTTAGCCAATCAACCGTTTTCTCTTTCGCATCATCCGTTCGTCCCGAGCAAATTACCACATCCACTGCCTCCTGCCATTTCTTCACCGTCTCCACAACCGGCTCATTCGGCAAATCCGTATCGCACTTCTGAGCTTCGTAAGGACTGCGCCCATTCAACAGCGCTAGCGTACCGTCCATATCGACAATGATGCAGTCTGGGCGACCTTCTAGGTAAGCTGGCGGCGAAGTCGAGGTCTGCAAATACTTACGGTATATCTTCCGAATCGCTCTCTCACCTAGCGAATTAGGCCGTTGAAGATCCCTTTTCACGCATTCTTCAACAGAAACAGACAGAAATCGATCTTCTACTTCAACGGTCGCTAAACCTTCAACCAGCTTCGTAAAGTAATCTAGAGAGTCATCGGCTAAATTCATCTCATCGACGAGAACATGCTGATTATTTTCTAAAGCTTTGAGGATGAGGAGATCGCGCATCCCCATCAAAAAAGCCTCATTCCTTTGCGTTGGCGAAGCCTTTTCTAAGGAAAATCGCCATCCATCAAAACACATCGCCTCCAGATCATCTAGGCTTACTCGCACCCAAGCCCCCTTCTTTTTACGCAAAAGCGTCTTCGCCCAGGTCGTTTTACCCGAAGCAGGCAGTCCCTTTGTTAAAATAACTCTTTTCATAGCGACTTCTACTCACACAACCCTTCACGCGATAACCCATTGCCAAACGATCTTTTCACCCTGCTTCCCCCCACGACGACGCCAACCCCCATCATCGCCAATCTACCGCACAGCGGCCTCAAAGTCCCCACAGATGTCGCTAAAACCTTTACCCCAGAACATCTCAGCAGCCTTCCCAATTCCGATTGGCACCTGCAACCGCTGTACCGTTTTCTCCCTGAGTTGGGCGTCACCGTTTTACAAGCCAACTACAGCCGCTACGTCGTCGATCTCAACCGATCGCTCAAGCCGCCGTTCTTTGGCTCCTTTTGGTCGTCAGTTGTTCCTGAGCAAACCGCTTTCAAAAAGCCAATTTATTTAGAGAAACCGAGTTCAGAAGACGTGCGATCGCGCATCGAAACCTACTACACCCCCTATCACCAACAGCTCACAAATCTACTCAACCAAACCATCTCACGGTTTGGGCAGGTCTATTTATTCGATCTCCACAGCTTTATGGGTCTGATTACCGAAGATATTTGCTTAGGAAATGCTGACGGTAAAACCTGCTCAGAGCCACTGCTCCAACAGGTAAACAACAGTTTCACAGAGCAAGCCTATCAGGTTGTCAACAACAAAGTTTTTTCCGGTGGCTATATTACCCGTCACTATGGCCAACAGCCCGACGTAGAAGCCCTACAGATAGAGCTACGCTACACCAACTACTTAGCTCAAGACCAGCTAGAGCGCACCCAAATTCCAACCTACCAAGGGCCACAGTTCGACCTCGCCCAAAAGAAACTTAAAGCAGCCTTCCATTCTATCCTCGCCTCTATCAGCTAATAGTTAGATTCACCTATCCCGTCATCGCTCGCGCATAATGCCTTTAGGACTCGGCTACGGGTGCTTAAACAGGGGAATCGCAGAGGCTACGGGTGCTTATTTTTCAGCGGGTATGGAGGGCGGGCGTTACAACGTTGACGGCACTGATGAGCTTAACTACAGCTATCTAGAACAAGAGAAAATGCGGGATTATGAGATCGCCCTCTACCAAGCGATTGTAGATAATCCAAATCACAACCCTCTCGCTGAGATAGTTGAACTTTCTAAAAAAGACTCTCCAGAAGCTCAATAGACTAGGCCAGCGATCGCAACACTAGACAAGGCTGTTCTACTCATCATCAATCTGTTAATAACAGAATTAAAGCGCTTCATACCGAGGTGACACGTCCCCTATTGCAACGAATACTTATTGCGATGGTTACTGCGATTCAGAGGCCAAAGCAAGCACCGCATTCTGTCCACCAAACCCAAAGCTAAAGCACAAAATATTTCTCAGCGGTTGCGTACTGGCTGATTCAGAAAAGTTCAGCTCAAAGTCGGGCCGCTTTAGCCCAACGCAAGGCAGAGTCTGCTGCCGCTTCAAACTCATCAAGCTCAGCGCCACAATAACCGCGCCAGAAGCCCCTAAGGTATGGCCAGTCGAACCTTTAGTCGCCATACTCAGCGTTTGCAAACCCAGCATCTGCTCAATTAAGTAAGCTTCCATACGATCATTTTGCGCCGTACTCGTGCCATGGGTATGCACAGCATCTATATCACTAGGCTTTAGCCCGCTGCGCTGAAGACACTTTGCCACCGCACGTTTACCCATTCGATAAGTCGGATCGAAAGTACTGACATGGTAACTATCGTTCGTAATGCCAGCCGCCAATACTTCTCCATAAACGCGGGCGTTTCTCTCTTTTGCGATCGCCCCCGACTCCAAAACAACCACCGCACCGCCTTCGCCTAATACAAAGCCTTCGCGATCGCAATCAAATGGATAGCAACCCGTTTTAGCCAGCGCCCCCATCTTCCGAAAACCCGCCAGTGTTAAAGGCGAAATCGGCGATTCTACCGCGCCTGCTAAAACGCGCTGACACTGACCGCTGCGAATTAACTCTGCTGCCTGGGCGATCGCCCAAACCCCAGTCGCGCAGGCCGCCATCGGCGCAAGCACAGGCCCCATACTCCCAGTTATTCGAGCAGCTAAAAGCGCAGGCGTATGGGGCAAAGCGGCTAGCCAATCTCCTTCGAAAACGCCCTGATGCTGTTGAATAGCCATTGCCTCCCACTCACGCAGGTGGCTGCGGCTTGAACCGATCACAACGCCGCTGACAAAATTAGAATCGCTGTCTTTACCCCGCTCTAGCCCAGCATCAGCCCAGGCTTCTTGTACCACCGAGCGCACAATGTCATCTATCGGCAGAGGGTGTTTGCCAATCATGGCAAGTGGCATTGGGGGCAAAGACAAAAACGGCTGGCGCAGCGCGATCGCACTTTCACCAGCCGTCAGTCTTTGCCAATTAACCCGTGCTGACGAACCCAGCGCAGTCATGAGGCCGATGCCAGTTACGACTACGTTGGGCGAGGTCACGGATTAAGCCAGCCATGAATTGAAACTAGTAGATAAAATTAATAGAACAGCAAAACATAGCCAGATCTACTTGGCCGCTTTGCTAGCACCAGGCTGTACTAGGTTGTCTGCACCAGAGGTTACTTTTACAGACTGAATCACGTCGCCTAGCTGAATTTTGTCAACCACGTCCATACCTTTGGTAACGTAGCCAAACACTGCATAGTCACCGTCCAAAAAGTTCACGTCCGCCAGCGTAATGTAGAACTGAGCAGAGGCCGTATTTACCCCAGAGCGAGCCATGGCGATCGCTCCTTTACTGTGAGGCAAAGCAGGGGCAGCATCCAGACCAGCGTCCTTAAAAGTAGTCCCGTAGACCGGCTCTTCTGCACCTGCGGGTAAAATCTCTAGCGGCACCGAGCGCACCTGCCCAGTTTCAGGATTAACATAGTTACCCGTGCCTAGCTGACTGGTCGGTACATTGGGGTCAGTGCTTTGTGGATCGCCACCTTGGGCAACAAAAGGCGTAGGCGTGGTCACTACTCGGTGAAAGATCGTGCCGTCGTACACGCCTTTTTCTGCCAAATCGACAAAGTTTCCAGCCGTATAAGGTGCTTTATCGCCGTCTAGTTCAACCGTAATGGGCTTATTGTTCACCATAATTTCTACGGTTGCCTTGCCGTTTAGCCGGGGTAATCCTGCGGTTAGGTCGCTGTTAACCGCTACTGGCAGCGCAGCATCAGGCGTTTTTACGCTATCGGCGCTACCGACTTCGGTTGGGGTGTCAGTATTGCTACAGCTACCGAGCAGAAGTGCGATCGCCACAAGTGCACCCCATCGCTGTTTGGCACTAAACCTGGATTTGAATATCATTGAGTTACCCCTATATAAGCATTCGTAAAATGAGGCTCATTCTGCCACAGCATCCGTCCAAGTTCAACAGCAAGGCTGAAGAGCTAGCAGCATAGAAGACAATGAAGGGCTTTAGAGTCCTTCTAAAGGCACCTGCAAAAATCTTGCCAGCTCAGCGCCCTTATTTTCCAATTCGGCCAAAGAAATGGGTTGGCCCACTCTCGTCAGTGGCAAATCGCCTTTGCCCTTTACCCTTAAGTAGAGCGATCTCTTAGGATTCAAACCCTCTTTAATCTCAGCGCGAACCGCCAGCAAATCTTTCAGCGGGTAAATCAGCTCAATCTCTCGATTCTTGCCAGGAAAGCCCTGTCTAAAGATGCGAGCATCACCAGACTCTTTATTAAATTCGTTGTAGCCGCCGCCCACGTTCCAAATCACAATCAGGCATAGATACAGGCACAGCAAAAGCGCCGCCGTCCCGTAGAACCCCATCGCTATCCCCTGGGGAATAAAGACTAGTTGGGCTGGCAAATCTGAGAAGGGCAGGAGATTGGTATTTAAGAAGCTAGAAATGCCCGCCAGGAAGAAGCCTAGACCGCCCACCGCTGTCACCGCCGCCCAAAAGTAATTACTCAGGCGTCTAGCGCCTAAAATCTCCTGGCGTAGCAGCGTTTTGCCAGAAGATTTACCAAAGTTTTTGCCAGACGAACTAGCAGCAGATGTTTTTGAGACAGTCATGTTCAAATAAAGAGGGGTGGGGCAGCTCGCAGTGAATTTCTGCTTACCGAAGATATTAATATCATCATACTTTGCGATAGTGGAACCTATAGCGTTAGTCACTTTTCTTAGAGCAAAGCTTGATCGAGGCTAGAAACAGCTAAAGAATAGCAAATGCAGCGCTGATTTCTCTTGCCTCTCATTTTTTACGAAAATTTAGGATTTTAGTTATCCAATTTTTTGTAAATCGCTATAAGCCTCTAGAAACAAAGGTTTTGGGACTTTTTACGCATTGCTAGGAATAGCGCGATCGCCCCGATTTCCCTCTGCATCGCACTACTTTTCCGCCATTTTCCCGATAAAAGCAATCTGAGAATTACATGACGGATTGTAAAAATTGGAATCAGTCCTTATGATAAGTACATGCCAAAATCCTTTAGGGTGGCGATTCTTAGCCACTCGGCTGCGGACTAATTCTGACTTTTCCCTGTTTTGGTTCGTCGTGTCTATCACGGTTACTAGTGCGATTGCTTATGCGATCACGCTCAGCACCCCATGGCACAAAGGACTCAACACCATATCTAAGGAGGATTTGTAATGACTATTGCAATGGGTCAAGCGCCCACCCGTCAGGGACGATTTGACGTCGTCGATGACTGGCTAAAGCGCGACCGTTTTGTTTTCGTAGGCTGGTCTGGCCTGCTGCTGTTCCCC
>QBMC01000141.1:0-4482 GCA_003242035.1 Nodosilinea foveolarum
CAGAAGGGACAATCCATCACTTATTGCCTAATTCGATACCTTAGAAGACGTATCCCACGCTTCTTTGGTTCACGACCCAATGCCGTAGGTAATGCAGCGCAAAAACTGCCAAAAGTCTCGCCAGCAAGCCTCGGCTCGTATGGGCGGGTAGAGTCCGCCGCCAGGTTCCAAAATGTCCGGGAAGGCCGTAAGCACATCGGCCCTGGCTTCGTCTACAATGCTGGCTGCTTGGTCGCGCAGTTGTTTGACTACTGCAATCGTATCGAGCGAGGCGGCGGCAGTCTGACTGTCTTTAGAAGGAGCTGTTTTGGCGATCAGGGTGAGTTCTGCGTCCGTTAGGTACTGGCTATTATCGTCTGCGGTTTGTAAGTGAGCTTTCGCCTCAGCCGAAAGTTCTGGCCAGTTGGCAAAGCTGACAATTCTTGCCTGCGGAATGAGTTCTTTTGCACGTTCGATTAGGCCGGTCACGGTTCGAGTCCTCGCTGATTCTCTTTAATTGGGTAGGGCTTGTGGCGTAGATGAAGTTTACGCTTTAGCCCTTAGCTTTGGATGGTTTCTTTTGAGCGATCGCGATCGCCCTAAGCTGATCGACGACCAGGGTAGCGACTCGCTGCACAGAGTCTTCGGCGTCTTGCTGGAGATGGGCGATCGCCTCAATCGCGTCAGGATTGCCTAGTTTCGCCAGAGCTAAGACGGCAGCTTTACGCACAGCGGCTACCGGGTCTTTGAGGCAAGACACGAGGGGCTGGTAGGCTTTTTGGCAGTTTAGCCGCGCTAGGTTGGCGGCAGCTTCGATTTTGACCTCTGGGGAATGGTCGTTGAGGGCTTCGGTCAGAATGGTCATGGCCCTTTGAACTTTGTCGATGCGTGGGCGGTCTGTTTGTCGGCGAGTTTGTGGTTGGCCCGGTTGAGGCTGGTCAGTTTCTGAGGAGGGAAACGGTTGGTTTTGCTGCGCGGTTTGTTTTTGGGCTAGCTGAGCGATCGCGCCAATAACAGCAGTGCGGACGGCGGCGGAGGGGT
The DNA here is from genome assembly GCA_003242035.1 of Nodosilinea foveolarum. Classification (GTDB taxonomy): domain Bacteria; phylum Cyanobacteriota; class Cyanobacteriia; order Phormidesmidales; family Phormidesmidaceae; genus Phormidesmis; species Phormidesmis foveolarum. Next base: position 1,021 of record QBMC01000141.1, read on the forward strand.
CACTCATAATGCGATATAGCCGTTCGCCCACTTCGCTACTCATAGAGGCCATTGCCCAGGCCGCGTGTCCTTTGCAGCTTTCGCTGACATCTTCGGCAGCAAGCACGTCTCGCAGCGAGCTAAAAGCCGGTGCGCCCACTTTGGCCAAGGCTCCAGCGGCGGCACTCTTGACCCCGATATCTGGGTCAGCGGTCAGGGCTTTTATTAGCACAGGCACAGAGTCTGGATCGCCGATATTTGTGAGCGCGTTACAGCAGGCCCGCCGCACCACCGAATCAGCATGATTCGTAATGCCCTCTATCAAAAACGGCGTAGCCGGTTCGCCAATTTGACTAAACGACTCTACTAAGCTGAGTCGAGTTGAGCGTCTAGGATCGGCCAAGCACTGCACCATTTGTCTGAGCATAAATGGCTCAGGATCATCAAAAGCCAGCAGATCTATCTGGCTATTGACGTAGTCGATCAGGCGATCCACTTTGCCCTGCGTTTTTAGAGAGGGCGTAAAGTGACTGACCGACTCGGCGCTGCTGCTGTAGTCCGGGACTTCTGCGGGCGGATGATCGCTCAGACGATGGCGGTCGTTATTGAGTGGAGCCTTATTTTGACCTGTTTGATTTTGTTCGGCTTCTCGTTGGTTTTGACTCATGGGGCTTGCCTTAACCTCCAGGCTAGGGGCAGTCTGGTCATAAAAATAGCGACTTCGAGAGCCGTTCAAATTCAAAAAAATATCAAGCCGCTGGCTCGCCGCGTAGCTTGGCCAAAGAGACGTCTATTTTGGCAATTTCGGGATGCGCTTTGAGCTGCGCGTTCGTCATCGACTTGGGCAACTTTGCTTTTTTTGCTGCGGTTGTGAAGTCTTCAACTAACCGCGCTCGATACTTTTCGAGTTCGGCGACGACTTCAGCGACCTCTCGTGAGGAAGGCTCAGAAGTCGAATCAGTCGGCGATCCGGCTAGCGTGTCGTTAGATGGAGTGCTCTCTACCATGGCGAAACCTCTGCTGAAAATAGTGTGACGGCTGTCGAAAGGGCGGCAAGCAATGAGTAAGCAGCTAATTAGAATCACGATGGTATCACCCGATACCAGCATTGGCTACTCCTTGGGGTACTTGCTCGCGTTGGACGTCTTATTGTCTAGTTTAGGGTAAATCGAGTTGCCCCGCTCTAGGGGAAAGACACACTACTGCTGTTGATGGCTGAGAGATGGCCCGCATGAATATTTCTGAAATTAAAGACCTTTTGTCGAGTGAGGAGCCTCAGCTACGCCTGAGAGGACTGGTGGCGCTGAAAGACTACGACAGTGAGACCGCCGTTCCATTACTGATCCATCAGCGGCGAGACTCCGCTTTTTTGGTGCGTTCGTTTGTGGCGATGGGATTAGGTCGAAAGCGTAATGACACTGCCTATAGCACCCTATTAGAAATGCTTGACGCTGAAACCGATAGCAATGTTCAGTCGGAGATTGCTAATTCATTGGGGCTTTATGGGGCGATCGCCACCGAACGGCTAGTGCAGCTATTTGAGAGCAACGAACACTGGCTTGTACAGCGCAGCATTCTGGCGATTATGCCGGAGATGGATAGCCCAGAAGCACTGCTGAAGATTGCGTTAAAAGCGCTTCGAAACAGCGATCAGACGATTTCGCAGGCGGGTATCTCGACCTTAGGACTGCTAGCTGGAACCGATCAGGAGCAGGCGGCTTTAGAAGCTTTGTTGCCCATGCTCGAAAGTGATCTATGGCGATCGCGCCTAGCCCTAGCCTACGCCCTCAAACACTTTCAGACTAACTCAGCAAAAGACGCGCTAGCCAAGCTGCGAAAAGACGAAAACCACAAAGTAGTCGCCGCCGCCCTCGAAGACCTACTCCCAACCGAGCCGTCTTAACTCATCACTCATAATTCACAACTCATCACTCATAATTCATCCCTCATCCTTCCAGCCATTGTCGCCTTTGCTTAAATGGTTTATGTTGATGGATGTGAATAAATGTTTCGCTTTTGCAAAATATTTACTTGAGCAAGTCTTTTTATGAAACTGCCTTTTGAGGAGTCATCCCTATGGTTTTGTCTGTCGTTTCAGATACCGGTCTTAGTCTTTCAGCGTCTGCCAGCCAGCTTGAAGCGGTTGAGGAGCGGGCGATCGCATTTTTCCGCCATTCGCAGGGTAGCTGGCAGTCTCGCCGCCGCTACTACACGTTGGCCAATGACCAGGCTCAAGAAGTGGTCAGCGACTTGACTATTTCCTTTTTAGAGGGCGATTGCCAAGAGCTAGCCGAACTGGGTAAGCGTCACAACCTAGAAGTCCCGATGATTTGCGGGGCTAAGGTTACCTGGGAGAGCCATTACATTACACCTAGTAAGAAGCCTTCGGTGGGTTCGACGACTTTTGGTATTCGCGGAGATGTGATGTATCGCGATCGCGGATTTGCTACGCCTAAGCCAGTCACCGCGAACTATCGCTTCACCAATGAGCGCACTATGATCTTGCGTACAGAATACGGTGGCTCCTCCTTCGAAGAAGAACTGAAGTTAGTTGGCAAAAACTACCGCACCCGTCAAACGATCATTTCGCGAGCAGGTGAGGAGATTATGATTGGTCAATATTTGGAAAAGCGAGTTTAGGATTCTATAAATCCTATTTCCTCCAAGCTTTGCCGGGTCGTCTGCCGAGTGAATACATTCCATTTCTCTAGCTCAGCCGCCGGATGGCTCAGTAGTTTGGCTCGACTCTCATCAGAAAGTCCGACTGCGCCACTAAAGTCGGCCCCGGCAATGCTGCCTACCTCTGAAAAATCTACGTCTGTGAGATTGGTCGCTCGTAAGTCGGCTCGCTGAAGCTCTGTGCCTGCTAAATTCACGCCTTGCAAATTAGCGCCAACTAAAAAAGACTTTTGCAAGTTCGCGCCGCTAAGTCCCGCGCCAGATAGATTTGCGCCCTGTAAATTTGCGCCGCTAAGATACGTGCCAAACATCATGGCCCCGCTCAGGTCAGCATCTTTTAGATTCGCTGTGTTTAGATACGCGCCGCTGAGCACAGCCCCTGGCCCGACGGCACCGCTGCTTTTATACCGAAAGCCTTCTGGCCACTGAGTTTTACTGTCGTAAAGCGCTAGCTTCATCTCGGCATCGGTGAGGGTTGCTCCAGTGAGATTGCAGCCCTGTAGGTCAGTTCGAAAGAGATACGCGCTCGTCAAATCCGCATTCGTTAAATTCGCGCCATTTAGACTGACGCCCCGCAAATCAGCCAGCGCCAAATTCGCGTTCGATAAATCTGCGTTTGTTAAGTTTGCGCCTAGCAGTCCAGTGCTTGGTTGTGCCTCAGTAAAACGTGGGATAGGTAGCGATATCATTCCAAACCCAAAAGTACATGGTCAATCCAGCCCGTTGAGCAGCCGTGTCTCTAGTTCGGCTATGTTGCCATATCCAGTTAAAATAGCCGACGACTAAACGAGCGGTCACTTCAGT
>QBMC01000141.1:4561-16624 GCA_003242035.1 Nodosilinea foveolarum
TAGCCGACGACTAAACGAGCGGTCACTTCAGTCTGTTCCCATAGCTTGCTGAATTTGTTCTGTCGTCGGTGCCACCGCCCAGTTTGTTGTCGAATCATCCCGTTCGTACGCTCTAGGCGTTGAGTGTTTTGTTTTCCTATGAAGTGGGTCACTTCAGCCGGTAACACGCGCTCGTAGCCACCCCAATTGTCCGTACACCAGAGCTTACAATCTGTTTTTCCTTCAGTGTTAGAGACCAGTTCGCTCAAGAACTCGTCGGTATGCTTCCCCACGCGAAGACTCAGAATTAATCCACTTTCATCGGCAAGACTAACGCCTAGCCAGCAGTCGCCAACAGCTATGTCTTCTGGGCCGCATCGCTTCTGCTTGCTCCGGCTTTACGCTGAGGAGACCTCAGCGCAGGCGGTGCGCTTTTTTCACAAACGACCACATCTCATCGCCCGTAATTTGAGCACAGTCCACGGCTTTGAGCGCTTCATTGTGAATCAGTTGGGATTTATAGCTTGCTTTACGGACGATGTCTACAACCGTGCCGTAAGCGCGCTTTCCAATCCGACTAATCCCCCGCAGGCTGCTGCCTTCGGCATGTGCCTGCAAGCTGGTTTCGACTTGCTCTGGTGTCACTTGACGTCGGTAATACAGCGTGTCGAAGCTGTCAGTAAACGTTCGGCGACAAGTGGCACAGCGGTATCGCCATGCAAGCATCTTAGTGCCGCTTGCTATATCTTCCGCTTCTTCCTGTTTTTTCTCTAGCTGAGAGATGGCTAGTTTGAATACGGGCTGAAGGCTGTCGTCCGATTCATTTTCTAAATCGGTTTTAAGGGGCGCGATCGCCCGAAAATCCCCAATCTTCATCAACGCCATCGCCGCCGTCTTACGCACATCAGCCTCACTATCCGCCAGCACAGGTGTCAGTTGAGGGACAATATCCGTATTGTTCAGCTTGCCCAGCGCCGCTGCCGCTTCAGAGCGAACCATCGGCGAATCATCCCTCAGCGCGTTCAAAATTAAATTTAGCGCCCGATCATCCTCACCTTCTTGCACTACACTCGTTAGCGCACCCATCACCGCACCGCGAACCTCCGACTGCTCAGCATTCGCGGCTCGATAAAGATGTTCTTTACCAACCGCACCCACAAAAGACAAACCCCAAGTGGCTAAACCCTTCGAGCTATCGGGATAATCTGGCGAGCCGATGATGCCAATGAGTTCAGGCGCTGCCGCTTCTCCCATCACAGCCAGCGCACCCACCACCGATCCCCGCACGACCGTGTCCTCGTCATGCAGCAGCGAATTGACTAAGACCGGAATCGTAGTCTGATCGGCAATCAGCGTCATCGTTTTGGCACAGGCACGGCGCACCACCGGATTTTCGTGGTTGGCGAGTCCATCTATCAAAGCAGGCGTCGCCGCTTTACCCACTTCATCTAGCGCCTCTGCAAAGCCAAGTCTTACTAATCCGCGAGTATCGCCAAAGCTCTCGACGAGCTGCACAATTTGCCATTCGTCACTGCGATCAAAAGTGCCGTTGCCTAGCTGAGTCTGCACAGACTTCAACAGCGCGTCCGTTTCAAGCTGAGAAAGCAAAGCGGGATTATCACGAGTTGAGGAAGTCATAGTCAACACAGAATAAGCGTCCCCTAAATTCTCTCAGATTGCGCGAAGTTTGCCGAAGTTTGCCGAAGTTGAATATTCGAGGCGCTCTAATGCGATCCTAGTTAATACATTGACTTTCCAAACGGCCCTAGAATGGATACTCGCTTCTCACGCCTGTTTAACCTGACCGAGACACAGGCAATTGAAATCTTAGATGCGCCCGCAAACGATTCTGATGAAGCGTCTAATCGCTACATCGCGGCCTCTCATTTGGTGAATTTTGATTCAGCAGAAGCGATCGCCGCCCTCATCCGAGCCGTCAAGAACGACGATGACGACTTAGACAACAGAATCGTTCGCCGCAAAGCCCTAGAAGCACTGGGTCGATTAAAAGTAGCCGCCGCTGTCCCAGTCATTGATGACGCGCTGACCGACGAAGACAACTATCTGGTAGAAAACGCAGCCTGGGCGCTGGGCGAAATTGGCACAGATGATACCGCCATTCTCGAAAAGCTAGCCGAGCAGCTAGACCGACCCGACCAGAGCTATCGCACCCTTATTCATGCACTGGCCACGCTAAATTACAAACCCGCCGTCGAAAGGATCAAGGTGTTTACCACCAGCGAACAAGCGCCAATTGCCAGCGCCGCACTCACGGCTATTTATCGGCTTACCGATGACGAAGCGGTGATTCCTCAAGTCCTTCAGTTCTTACAGAGTCATAACGTCAATGCGCGACGGGGCAGCATTCAAGACCTGATGGATGCGAACTATTCGGCGGCGATTCCGCCAATTGCCCAGTGTCCCGTTTCGAGCGTGTTTCGACTAAGAGCCATTCGCCAACTAGCCGAATTAGCTATTAAGACAGGTAAACTTACCTTCGCTGACGTGCAGCCGCACCTGGAAAATGTCCTTCGAGATCATCCCGATACTGTGGCATTGGTACATGCCTACGACCGAGAACTCACCGTGCCAGAACTGGTGCAGGCGCTTTACGGTACAGACTTTGGCCGATGCTATCTAGCTAGCAAAACGCTGATAGACCATCACGCTAAGACCGCTCCGGCTGAACTGCTGGCCCGTTATGAAGCAGAAGGCTACAACGATTACGGAGCGCATTATCACATCATGCGGATGTTCGGCTGGCTTCAGATGAGTGAGGGTTACGATCTGTTAATTGAAGCGCTGAACAACAAAGCCCCTCAGTTTCAGAAGTCTCGTACGGCAGCGGCGATCGCCCTAGGAGAATTAGGCAGCACCCAAGCCATTCCACCCCTCACCGCAGCCTTAAGCGTCCCCATCTGGGACTTGCAGTATGCGGCATTAATGTCACTTTCTAAACTAGGCGAATCTAACTTAGATCAACACTTCGATTCAGACAAAACAGATTGGCTGATACAAGAAAAGTTAAATAGTCTGTAATCAGCCACTCACATCACGTCAAATAGCATGGTGCGAACATAGCGGTCTGCCCATTCAGAGCCAAAAGCATTTTCCAACACCCGCCTGGTTTTATCATTCTGCTGCTGTTTCAAACAGTAATGACGCTGTCCCGCCAAAATAGCGGATTCTTCCTCAATCGAACCAACCGGCTCCGCTGCATTAGCCAACTCGCAGTGAATTAATAAATACTGAGTTACCCGGCTCAAAAATGCGGCCTCTTCTTCAGGCGTAACCGGGCGCACGAATAGGCAAAAGTCTGAGAAAATTTTGCCCCAAGCAGGCAGCTCTCGTGGCTGAGTGAAGGTAACTGGTGAAAGGCTGCTGATTCTCTCAGGATAGGGATGAGGGAGAGTGCGATTCTCCTCTGGAGAGGCTCCGTCAACGCGCGAAACAGGCGACAAATCCACAATCGCCGCGCTAATTTGCCCGCGCCCCGCTACAATGTCTATCCCTAAAATCGGCAGCCGAAAATTAGGCCGAGGAAACATCACGCAGTGCAAAATGTCCAGATTCTTACCAATTCTGGCGAGTTCCAAATGCAGCTTGCGAAACTGCGGCGTCTGGTAGCAATAATTTTGAATCGTCAGCCGCTCACCCTCTAAAGAGCCTTCGACATAGCCTAAATCTTCAGGGGTCTGATACTCAGAGAGCGCTAACTCGCTTTGCCAGGTACGCTCAATCACATCCGAGAGCTTACGAATCGTCGGATGTTGCTGTTCACGGAGTTGGATGTCGCGCACTGGTTGACCCATCTTGGAATTCAAAAGCCCTCAGTCAATAAATTGAATATTAAAAGCCGTCAGTAATAATAGTTTAAGGCTTTACCTGCCGAACGCCCGCGATAATGTATCCATATAAACAGCTTCCACCTTTTCAGCCCATGACTCACTCTACCGATGTAAAGAAACTCACTCAGTGGATGGCCGCTGATTTTAGCAATCAGCCACAGGCCATTGAGAATCCGCCGTTCTTTGCACATATCCAGGTCTGTATGCGGCCCTTGCCCAAAGGCTTTCAGTCGGGCATTAGTCTATACCTAGAACAAGCATACTTTTACGAACTCAATCGGCCCTACCGGGTGCGGGTGCTGCACTTTATTCAGCGAGAGAATGATGTGCTGCTGGAAAACTACAGAGTGAAAGATGAGGAGAACTTTTATGGGGCGGCGCGCGATCGCCCCAAACTAACCAGCCTCACCGCAGACGACTTAGAAAAAATGCCCGGTTGCGACATCCTAGTCGAATGGACAGGCACCAGCTTTCGCGGCAAAGTAGAACCCGGCAAAAAATGCATAGTCAACCGCAAAGGCATGGACACCTATTTAGACAACGAATTCATCGTCACCGAAGACCACATGACCAGCTACGACCGGGGCCGAAACCCAGCGACCGACAAACTCGTCTGGGGTTCAGTCGCAGGCCCTTTTGAGTTCGACAAGGTCAACCGCTTTGCTAATGAAGTTGAAATGTGAAAACTTGAATTACCTGTAGAACTGACGCTTTCTTATTACGGAAAACCCGTCAGATAGACTTAAAGATCAAAACCGAACCGCTCTTTATAGAACTGTCCGGTCTTGATCGCCTCAAGTTTTACTGTCTTATCCGCTCAGATCAGCCTACCAGCCAAACGAAGAATACTTCGAGGCGACTTCAAACGCTTCTCTAGCAGCGGCATCGTCTTTTTCCTGCTCTGGCACTGTCTCAACTCTCGACTCAGCGCAAAAAGAAGCCGTGCTCAATCCACCAAAGCGCTTCACAACGCTAGTGCGCATCCGCAAATCAGGATTGGGAAACCAAAATCGCTCCACCGAACTCATCGTTTCGTAATCCGTGGTCAAAATCAGACCATTCTCCGAATCCATTTCGTAGCGGCCAATCACCGGCACAATTTCTGCATAGCCTCGCTCGCGCAGCAAATTTCCGGTCTGCGGGTTGTCCTCATCAGGCACCAGCGCAAACACCGTCGAACCTTTGTGGTCTTCGCCCTCTTTATCCCAGGCCATTTCGCCATTCCACTCTACGTAGGCACCGCCCACTGCCGTACTCGGGTCTACTTCGTGCATTTTGCAAATTTCGGCAACCCTTTCATTCTCCGCAGGCAGCGCCTCTACCGAAATGTTCGAGCCGCCCAGCTCAGCTCGGCGAAAGGGAAGGTGGTGCGTAGTGCGTTGAGACTGCCATTTTCCAGCACTCTGCTGAAAAAATTCCATTACGTTCATAGCGCTCTTTTTACTTTGATTACAGCAAAGGGTTCAATTATATACAGCCCATTCTATCGCTTCCGTACGCCACTGAAATTGCCTACGCCGCTGGTTAGAACACAGGCAACTTCAGATCACTGCCTTATGGATGAGGTTATCAGTCAATAGTATCGTTAACATAATTAACATAAACCGATTGGACACGATATCAAGTGCCAGAGGCTGTTAGCAACGAACGCTATTCATAAGGCGTAGCTTCGCAAATAGCTTACGAGGATGAACAATCGCTGAACAGTTAAATTAAGTAACAGTTGTTACGGAACTTATTTACAGTATGGCGATACTGTGCATCCAAGGTTGAAGTGCCGCTAAGTTAGGGTACTTTAGTCGTATCAACCCACTCTAAGACAGCGGTCATATCGTTTAGTTTTAGAGCTTTCGTCTAACCTTGCAAGATCTATATAGCCTTTTGGAGGAGACAAGTGATGAGTACAGCCGGTAAAGACAACCTACCCGGAAACCTGAGTTTGGAACAAGAGTTTAAGCTTCAGGTGGTTAAAGACCAGGTAACTGGCCTTAGCCTAGAACAAGCACAGGAATATGTCGTTGAGGTGATGCGGCAGATGATGGTAAAGGATAATTTGGTTAAGCACTTACTTAAAAGTGCCTGACGAGTTTCTTATTCTTTTCCATGTATGAGATTCCTGTCTAAGTTCTGTTTCGACTAACCCTTTAGAGAAGCGTTTGTAACGAGCGCGTAAATACAGCAAACCAGCGGCTTCACCTTAATGGCGAAGCCGCTTTTTTTTGTCGAAGTAATGGGTAGCGAAACCCGCTATGCAGATGGCGCTCTATCCAGGCACCTGCTGAAGAATCTGTTCGGGTAGCGTTTGGGGAAACAGCGGTTTTTTGAAAGGCGTTTCCTGACGCGATCGCTGTGTCCCAATCATCGACACGTTACTGGTCAATACAAAGCTCGTAAAGCTCGCAATCACAATGACTGGCAGCATCGTCGTACCCGACAGCACGCTTAAAATAATGCTGGTACTCACTGGCGTTTTGGTCACCGCAACATTCACCGCTGCCATCAGGCAAACCATCGCCACCGTAGGATGCAGCTCAGGAATGAGGAGCGCGATCGCCAATCCAGTATTCGCCCCAATAAAGAACAGGGGGAAGATAAAGCCGCCTAAAAAGCCGGAGTGTAGCGTAAAGCTAATGGCAAACATTTTGGCCAGGGCGATCGCCAACAGCGTCACCGCACCCAGCGTCGCCCCCGACTCAATCACCGTATGAATCTGCTCTTCACTAAAAAACAGCGTCTGCGGATAGACAAAAGCAATTAGGCCAATGCTCAACCCGCCCAGCGTCGCCAGCAAAATCAGGTTGTGCTCCAGCGGCGCGAGCAACTGACCAATCGCCTTAAAAATAGTAATAAACAGTACCGCAACCGCCGCGCCCACCGCCCCTAGCAGCAGCCCTTGCAATAGGTTAATCGGCTGCAAGTCTGGCACCGCCTCAAAATGATAAAACCCGCCGATAGTAATGCCCGTATTAAGTCGAAACATCGCAAACGAGAGAATGGCAGACACCACCGCAGGCGCAACCGCTTCGTAATATTCCAGCCCTCGCCGATGCGGAATTTCTAACGCAAACAAAGCCGCCCCAATCGGTGCGCCAAAAAAGGCCCCGAGCGCTGCGCTCATTCCGCAGAAAGTCAGCACCCGAACCGACGACATATCCAAATTGAGCTTTTCGCCCAGCCAGCTACCAAAGCTTCCATTCACCTGCACCAAAGGAGCCTCTGGCCCAGCGCTACCCCCTGCCGTGATCGCTATCAGGGAGGCAATCACCATCGCAGGCGTTTTACCGATGTCAATTTTGCCAGGGCTATGAATGCTATCGACCACCTTAGCCATTTCACCAGGCAGGCCCATGAAATAAAGCACAATGCCGACGCCAAGCCCTCCGATTGTGGTGGCAATCCATACGTAGTTATTTTCGGGTAGCCAACTCGGGAAATAGGGCGTCACTCGCTCGGGCAGGGTATGCCAAACGCCATGCATTAAGCTTTCGAGTACTAAGTAATAGACAGTCGCCACCAGTCCACCCACCACACCAATGAGCGCTGCACACATCATGAGCTGAGTGTAGGTGAGCTGGCGAGTCGGAGGAAAACCGGGCGCTTTTTCGCTAGACGCTGCATCTTCTATTGGAGACGAGCCTTCGGTGAAAGTAGCCTGACTAGTCAAATGTCTTGCCTCTTAAAGTTAGGTCGGACAAATTGAACCAAATCGACCAGAACAAACGGCTTTGGCTCAATTAATGTGTCTACCCTACAGAAGGCATTTTGTAATTATTGTAATAGTCGCTACCGGACTCAATTAGCCTGTGCAAGGATAGAGTAGCGGCTATGCATAAATCAGTCAGCGCTTAGGGTCGTGCGCGGGTTACGCGGGCTAGGGCGGATGGTAATAAGCTGATAAGTGTCGCTTGATAAAGCTCTCTATAGCATCTTTGGTCTTATGACAGTTCTGGATACTTTCAATCAGTTTTTTGACCACTGCATCGGCAATTGGGAGTCCGAACGGACCTACCATTACCTGAGTAAGTCAGCGATAGAGCGATCGCACACAGCCTTCGGCGTCGCCCCCCTCAACAGCGAGCAAAAAACGAAAGTACTTACCGACAACAGCTACACCGACGCGCGCGATCTAGCAGACTGTCCGGGCTTTCATCTGGTCTTCCACACCGTTTCCGAAAAAGGCGAAGTCGTCGATCAGGCGCTGAATTTGGCCTTTGTGCCCCGGTCTGTAGAAAATTCAGACAAACATATTTTAGAAGGTGATTATTTGCGCGACAGAGCTTACGAAGAAGACCGCCCCATCGTCTCTCACTTTCGCTTCGACAGCCGCAGCCGCGAGCTACTGATGACCACGCCCTACACTCACATCATCTCAGTCGATTCCATTACCTTAGTCAATCCCCATATGCGCGTTCGCCGCATCTTGAACTACCTTAGGCCGCCCGAAGGCGCACCGATGGATCAGCTCCTGCTAGTAGGCTTTGGCGTAGAGCAAAAGCGCGAAGCATAGTGCTCAAAATCTACCTGTTTAAAACCGGCCTGCTTGTGTAATAATTGGAAACTGCGTTGACACATTTTTAAGAATCATGGCCAAAGGCGTTCGTCTCATCATTACCATAGAGTGCACAGAGTGCCGCAGTAACCCCGACAAGCGTTCCAATGGGGTTTCTCGCTACACCACCGAAAAAAACCGTCGCAACACCACGGCCCGCCTGGAGTTGAAAAAGTTTTGCACCCACTGCAACAAGCACACCGTGCATAAGGAAATTAAGTAGAAGAAATTAAGTAAACCTGCCCCAACCACCTCAGACCCATTCAAGAACAAGGATTATGGCTTATTTCCGCCGTCGAGTTTCTCCCATTCAGCCGGACGAAAAAATCGACTATAAAGACGTAGACATGCTGCGCAAGTTTGTCACCGAGCGCGGTAAGATTTTGCCCCGTCGGATCACTGGTCTCACGACTAAGCAGCAGCACGACCTCACTCGCGCCATCAAGCGAGCCAGAATTGTAGCGCTATTGCCTTACGTCAACGAAGACGGCTAAACCCGTTTTACATAAGAGATATTAGGAAAGCATCTTAATTCTCAGAGCGGCTTTAATTAAGAATGTGTTCGCTAGGCAATGCACTCAAATTGCCAGACATCATTAACATTAGCTATCAGCGCCTAGCAGAGAACTGCTAATTTCTTATTTAGGCGTTGATAGCTTTTTTATTGCAATTTTTAGGATGAAAATCGGTGGAAAAAGGAAGGCTCGTTGAATTCAAGCATAAGGGTGAGCCTCACCTGGCTCTAGCCGATCGCCCAGAGGGTAAGAAAAACTGGGTACTGATCGATCAGCAGGGCCAGTCTTATACGATTCATCCCAGGCAGGTTATCTACGAAGTACCCGGTGGTCCTTACGAGCCGAGCGAACTGGCTGGATTTGTTAGCGAAGCCGAGGGCTACATCGACCCAGATAATTTAGAAATTGCCTGGGAATTACTCACCGAGTTAGAAGAATCTGCCACGCCAGCGGCCTTGGCTCAGCTCCTGTTTTCCGACCAAAGTCCGCCGCTTTGCTACGCGGCCCACCGGCTACTCAGCGAAGACAAGCTGTACTTCAAGCAAAAGGGCGACTGCTACGAACCGCGCCCTCAAGCGCAAATTGAAGAGCTTCAGCTAAAGAACGAACGCGAGGCGGCTAAGCAAGCAGAGAAAGCGGGCTTTTTTGATCGTGCAAAGTCAATTTTGGCTGAAGCGGCGGTGGAGTGGGAGAAGAGCGATCGCCCGCGTCTAGAAATCATCGAACGCTACGCCTTGCAGGGCGACGAGTCTTCACAGAAAGCCGCTGCCCAGGAAGTTTTGGTCGCCCTAGACCAGGACAAATCACCCGAAGCTGCCTTTAGGCTACTGGTGAATCTGAATATTTGGGACGAGCACGAAAATCTGGCCCTGCATCGCCGTCAAATTCCGACTCAGTTCCCAGAAGAAATAGAAGCCGCCGTCGCGCAGGTGATGGAAAACCCGCCAGAAGATTTGAGCAGCCGAGCTGACCTCACCCACCTAAAGGTCTACACCGTAGACGACGAAAGCACCCGCGAAATTGACGACGGCCTGAGCTGCGAAACGCTCGCAGACGGTCGCCAAAAGCTGTGGATTCACATTGCCGATCCGACCCGCTGGCTCACGCCCGGTAATGTTTTAGACACAGAAGCCCGCAAGCGCTGCACGACGGTCTATTTACCTACGGGCACCATTCCGATGTTCCCCTTTGCCCTCGCCGCTGGGCCAATGAGCCTAGTGCAGGGCGAAACCTGCTGTGCGCTTAGCTTTGGCATATTGTTGAGCGAATCGGGTGAGGTGGAGGAATACAGTATTCAGCCCAGCGTGATTAAGCCGACCTACCGGCTGACTTACGAAGACGTAGATGAAATGCTGGAGCTAGGGATAGAGGCTGAGCAGGAATTGATGGCGATCGCCACCCAAGCCAAACAGCGCCTCGTCTGGCGAAAAGCTCAGGGGGCGATCGCCATTCATCTCCCCGAATCTGCCATCAAAGTAGACAACGACACCATTAACATCAACATGATAGAAGCCTCCACCGCTAGAGAAATGGTGGCCGAAATGATGATTCTTACTGGAGAAGTCGCCGCCCGCTACGGCGAAGCCAATCAATTGCCGATCCCCTACCGGGGCCAGCCTCAGCCAGAGCTACCTCCCGAAGAAGAACTGATGCAGCTAGAAGCCGGATGGGTAAGAGACTCCGCCATCCGCCGCTGCATGACCCGCAGCGAAATGGGCCTTACCCCCGTGCGCCACGCCACCCTGGGCCTAGATCGCTATAGCCAAGTCACCTCTCCCATCCGCCGCTACACCGATTTGATTAGCCACTTCCAGATCAAGGCTCATCTGCGCGGTGCGGATCTGCCTTTTTCCGAGTCAGAAATGTCGGAAATGATTATGAGCGCAGGCAATGCGGCCTACGATGGCGTACAGGTAGAGCGGCAAACCAAAAAATACTGGGCAATTGAATATTTGCGCCGAGCCGATGCAGCAAATCCCGGACAGCCGTGGGATGTGCAGATGGTGCGCTGGCTGCGAGAACATGAAAAACTGGGTCTGATTATTTTTGAAGATTTGGGCCTGGAAATGGTGATGCGCTTTGATCGCAATGTGGCGGTGGGCGAACGGTTACAAGTCAGCGTTAGCTATGCCGATCCGCGTGAGGAGATGATTCGGTTCAGGGAGGTGTTGACGGTAGTTGAAGGAGATGCGGCTGAGGAGACGGCAGCAGAGGAGGAAGATTCAGTGTCAGAAGTCTCGGCGGAGAGAGAACCGGTTGAAGAAGCTTTGCTGGAAGAGGAGAGTATTGAAGAGGAAATAGAACAAGTTTCTGAGTAGAGAGCCTGCACAAAAGTCAGATCGCTCTTCAAATTAGGCTAGATTGTGTCGCGCGGTGCCTCCCACGAAATGTCTTCGTAGATGTCGGCTAGCTCAATTTTGGTCTCTATTGTCTTCAGTTCGATAGCGGCCTTTAGCCCCTCGTGCGTTGGCGTAGCCTCTCTTCCAGAGAATCGCATCAACCAACCACCCTCAGCCGTCCGGCAATAGCACTCCACCCACGGCTGATATTGATCGGCCAGCACATACTCACAAAACGTAGGCAGTGAGCGATAAAACTTAAACTTATCGCCCCTATCGTAAGCCTCTGTAGAACGGGATAGAACCGCTACAATCAGCTTAGGATTTACGACTTCATCCCGCCTATCATCATTGAATTCTGCCGCGCCTTCAATCGCCATCACATCCGGATAAACGCCCCTGCGATACTGGGGAATCCAAACGCGCAGGTCGCTGTTATAAGGCTAAAACCGAGTTCTCCTTAGCGCATTTTTCAACAGAGCATACAAGTTTCCAGCGATCGCACGATGCTCTATCGTCTCACCAGACATCGCCACTATTGCCCCATCTCTATATTCGTGCCGCTCAACAGCAACTTCTTCTAAGTCTCGATAATCTTCCAGCGAGTACGTTCGACTGATCGCCTGTGTCATGATGGTCTTTGCCCTTCAGAAGAACTCAGGTCGTCTCTTAATTCTAATTCACACCCTATAGCTCTGATTGCGTCTACAGAGATAACCAACGTGTGAAGCGCTTAAGATTATTCTTATTATTAGAAAATATCAACTAATGTTAAGATCTGAAGGGGTGACACAACAGCTACAGCGTAGCCATGACAGTCTCTATGGCTTTTA
>QBMC01000142.1 GCA_003242035.1 Nodosilinea foveolarum
CCCGCCGTACCCTATCTTCACCGCTTCGATAGCCGCATAGCGCCGTCTATCCTTCTCGCTCAACGAGCGATAGTAACGTTGCATTTGTGATTCTATCTCTGGTGAGTAAGTCCGTACGGTCTGCATACTGCTACCTGCCTAGAATTTTATGAGCAGACCGTCATTATCAGCGATATCGGCCCTCTTATTTAGTCCTTGATCCTTACCCAATTTCTAACCTGAGTAGTTACCTCTCATCTAACGCTGCAAGAGTATCTAGCTGCTCAGTATTTGGTGGATAATAATGAATGGAAAGCGTTAGTAGAACAAAAACTCACCGATAACCGCTGGCGTGAGATTTTGTTGCTGTTGCCTGGATTGATGGCAGGAAAGACTGGCGCAGATAGCCTGCTGCTTGCTATAGAAAAGCAGGCCAATGACTTTATCATTATGCCTAAGCTGAAAAGCCTCGTGCGGTGGGCCGAGCTATCTACTGCCGACTCAAAAAATAAGTCGAAGCCCTCGGCTAAAAGAGTCGGTGCAATCTTTTTCGCGCGGACGATTGCCCTTGATCTTGACCGTGACCTTTTCCTTGGCCGCGATTTCGATTTCGACGACTCCGAGATCGTCTTTGGTATCGAGATTGAGGTTGAAGTCGATCTCGCCCGTGCCCTCGACTTCGACCTCGATCTTGACTTCGACTTCGACCTCGACCTCGACCGACTCTTTGAGCATAGTGAGATATTTAACAATGTCGATTTTAGTAAATTGGTGAAATCTCTTGAATCCTTACAGGAAGAGCAACCAAGCTCTAATGCAACTCGCATAGAACAAGAAACGTTTGTACAGAAAATTTACGATCTTTGGTTTTCTACGCTTGGTATAGAGGCTGAAGCGATAACGCTCACCCAGGAAGAGTCAGACGCTTTAGACAATTATTTCTATGCCTGCGAACTCATGATTCGATGTAAAGAGGGCGCGGAGCGCGTATCTCCCGAAGTGTGGGCAGGTATAGAATCGCGCATTCTCACGGTGCCAAAGGAGAGCGAAGCCATAGCAGACTGAGTAATTAACTGCACTTTGTCAGTCGCAGGCTGCGATCGCCCCAACCCCGTACGGCATCAACTTCTACGATGAAGGATGATATGGCGCTAACCAACTCGGAGACGATCAACCGACTAGAGCAAAATGAAAACAGACTTCATATAAGTAGGTTGGCTTAATCATTTATAAGATGTATTCAAGCTGAAACCCTTGCGCATCAATAAAGTTAGGATTTTAATGTGCTCAGTTTAATTGCACTGGCCTACTTAGTGGCGACGGCTGCCTCTAGAAAGGCTGAATGCATTTACAGCACAGACTCAGATATTAAGAAATTCGCAAAAGGGCCTATTGAAGTTTGCACACTTCCTGTGTATTTAGAGCAAAGTGACAGCCCTTTGTCGCGTTAGCTCCGCCTCCGCATTTGTGAGGATTCTGTTTGACACTCCCACAGCTAAAGCCAGTGGGATTCTCCCGTCTAGGCCGATAAAGGGAACAGGCTTAACTGTTCTACCTTAGTCAGATTCATGGAGTTAAGGGGAGCGCCAAGCACCCCGTCCGCTGGAACCACGGTGCCCATTACAGGCACCGCTTCTTCTAGAACCAACGCACATGAAAAACCATCCCATTGCGCAATATTAATCGCTGCATTGAGATCCGCGTTCACCTGATAGCCATCGGCTCCGGTGAACTTATGTCGATTACGCTTACCGTCTAGCCGCCCGGTTCGGTGGTCGCTCTTAGACGTATAGGCCGCACGACGTTTGTGGGTTTGCCGGCCCTCTAGAGCCATCTTATATGAGAGCTTTGTTTCGAGGTCGTAGTAGGCCCAAGTATGCCGTGAAGTGGCTGCATCAGAACGGTTCTTCTTTCGCTGTCTAGTCGTCTGCCGGATGCCCGACAAGTCCTCTAAATAAACGTCAGCATCAGCTGAACCAGCGAAGCGAACAATCCGACGGCTGATAGTGTGATTAACCTCACGCATCCACCGCGACTCACGCCGCTCTAGCTTCTTCACTGCCCGGTACTTGCCCGCCGCCTGCAACTCTTTCCTAAGCTGTTGGAATTGACGGCGACGGTGCATAACCGCTTTGCCGCTGAAGAACAAGCAACGTCCTTCGACCGTAGCAGCAACGGCTAGATTATTCTGCCCACGGTCTACGCCAATACGCTGAGTGCTTTCCACGTCGGGAACATCCCGAGTGACTGAAAGCATCGCGTACCACGTACCCCGCAAACACATCAGCTTGAGCGTCCCTTTCTCAAGGTCGCCGCTGATGATCTCGTCTAGCTGCTGCTCGAAATGCGGATGTACCGCAATTGGCACCCGCTTCACGCCTTGGATTGTTGGGAAGCTGAGAGAGTAGGTTTCGCCTACCTTACAGACATTCCAGTTCTGTTTGTTTACTTCAGGCCAAAACACCTTGAATGACTTGGCCCGCTTGCCTGCCTTTCCTTTCAGGATGCGAATCACCTGATTAGAGAGCGCAGACTTGAGGCTAGTCACCACCATTGCCGTTGTGAGCTTTTTACGCTCAGAAAACGGCACCTTGAGCAAGCTGTTCGCCAACTCAGTAGACGCCGCTACGGTATCAGCAAACATAGAAGCCTTGACGTTGTTCAACGCCAAGAACTTTAGCTTTAGGGTGGTGGTTACTTGTGCCATACTGCTTATTATAGCGCTACAAGAGGCACAAATGAAAAGAGAAAAACGTGTACCTATCATGTTCTCAGAGGTAGAGCTGGCAAAGCTCGACAAACTAGCAGAGAAGGAGGGCGTCAGTCGAGCCGAGATGATTCGGAAGCTGGTAGACCGTGCCTCTAGTTAGTCGCAGTTTGTTCACTACCGCTCACCGGCTTATAGCCCACCCTTAAAAGAGGTGGGCTTTACGCTCGATTCTGTAAACTAATTGACAGTCCTTAGCAGGAGCGATACGCTAGTTTTTACGGCTGTTGTTCGCACTTACTCGGTGCCCAATGGCTAACCGCCCCGAAAAATTTTAGCCGCTGACGATGATTGTTACTACCAATCACCATCAGCTCGCCCCCAGACCGAAGTGACCGGTCAGCGGGTTGTGTCAATCATGACATAGCCACCCTGACTTTTGGCAAGTTGGGGTGGCTTTAGTTTTTCGTGCGGCTTTCTTGAATCCCCTTATCCTAAGAGATCAAAAAGCCTCATGAAATATACAACTCAATCTATCCGCCACATTTTACTCGGCGATGCCGATGCGGTTCGCCAAACTATTCACCTGTTGCATACGCTTCACTACACTGAAACGATTTTGTGGAGTCCGGTGCTCGCTATCCAAGAGCCGTTGGTGATTACGCCTGCACAGGGAGAAGCGATGAGCTTGCTGAAGAAGCTATTGTGAGGATGGATGGCGCGATCGCCCGCTCATTCATCAGTAACTAGCTGACGTTATTAACAAACACCTGGGCAAACCTTATAAATGAGTAGACGTTACGAACCAATGCCTACTCATTAATAAGTAACCCGTTGACGCTATTAACAAACGCTTAGGCAAACGCTATGAATGAGTAGGCGTTATGAGCGATCGCCTACTCAGTAAGACCAAAAGAGTAGGCAATAGTTGCAAACACGAGGGCGATTAGGCTACTTGGCCAGTTGCTAGCCAGATTTGCGTATTCACGGGCATTTGAGCTTGAGCAAGCAGCTCTTTTAGGCGATCGCCCTCCAACACTTCTTCATCTAGCAGCACCTGAGCCATCCGCTCTAGCAAGTCGCGGTTAAGATTCAAAATGGCAACGGCGGTGTCATATGCCTGATGGATGGACTGTTTTACCAGCTCATCAATTTTGCCTGCGACTTCGCCACCCATCGCTCGGCGAGTGCTGCCGTTATCTAAGAACTGAGACTGCGTTTTCTCGAAGGCAATCGGGCCAAAATCCAGGCTCATACCGTATTGAGTAATCGCTTTCTCGGCTAAGTCTGTTGCTTTTTGGATGTCGTCGCTCGCACCAGTAGAGACTTTGCTAAAGACAACTTCTTCCGCCGCGCGTCCGCCCAGCAGGGTAGCAATTTGGCCGCGTAGCTCGTCTTCTAACATCAAGAAGCGATCTGCTTCGGGGGTTTGCATCGTGTAGCCCAAGGCTCCTTTACCCCGTGGCACAATGGAGATTTTGGAGACCTGATTGCTCCCTGGCATGAGTGCGCCAACCAGGGCATGACCCACTTCATGATAGGCCACGATCTTGCGTTCTTGGGGGGTGAGAATGCGCGATCGCTTTTCCAATCCCGCCACCACTCGCTCAATCGCCTCCTTAACATCTGCCATCATGACCGCCTGACGGTTATTTCTCGCCGCTAACAAAGCCGCTTCGTTAATCAAATTAGCCAGATCCGCGCCCGCAAAACCAGACGTATAAGCCGCCAGCACCTCAAGGTCTACGTCTTCACTCATCAGCACATGACGAGAATGTACTTTCAATATTTCCAATCGTCCGCTCTTGTCGGGCCGATCTACCAATACCTGTCGGTCAAAGCGACCCGCTCGCTTCAGCGCCGGATCTAGAATCTCGGGTCGGTTAGTTGCGGCAATCAAAATAACGCCAGCG
Source organism: Nodosilinea foveolarum (assembly GCA_003242035.1). Lineage (GTDB taxonomy): Bacteria > Cyanobacteriota > Cyanobacteriia > Phormidesmidales > Phormidesmidaceae > Phormidesmis > Phormidesmis foveolarum. Next base: position 4,600 of record QBMC01000142.1, read on the forward strand.
TTGCCGTCGAAGCCGTCCATTTCGGTTAAAAGCTGATTGAGCGTTTGCTCTCGCTCGTCGTTGCCACCGTTGGGATTGTTGCCGCCGCGAGATTTACCAATAGCGTCTAGCTCATCAATAAAGACAATACAGGGAGCCTGCTTCTTGGCTTTGTTGAACAAATCGCGGACTCTAGAAGCGCCAACGCCGACATACATTTCTACAAACTCGGAGGCTGCCACGCTCAAAAACGGAACGTTTGCCTCACCAGCAACGGCTTTAGCCAACAAAGTTTTACCCGTTCCTGGTGGCCCTACTAGCAAAACACCCTTCGGCATCTTCGCCCCAATCTTGCGGTATTTATCTCCATCTTTAAGGAAGTCAACCACTTCTTTCAGCTCTTGTTTAGCTTCGTCTACACCGGCAACATCCGCAAAGGTAATGGTTGTTTTTGCTTTACCTTTCGAGCTGGTGTTGGTGTTGTTATACACGCGAGCTTTAGTTTTGCCCGTGCTATCCATCGGATTATTAAGGCTGCTCATGCCGCCGTTTTTGCTGAGCCAAGCAAAGGCACCCACTAATGCGCCAGTAGAAAGGAGCAGTCCCACTAAACTTGCGGCTGTGTTCGCTGCATTATCGGAGAGATCGGTAAACTGTACTTGGTGACGGCTAAGTAGGGCTTCTAGCTCGTCTACTGTTTGGGTTTTGGGTAGCTGCGTGAAATAGCGCTTGCCACCTAGCGCCATCTTTAGGCGATATTCGAGGCGAGTCTCTTGAGAAGAAACGCCGCCAACGCGCTTGATAAATACTTGTTGTACCTTTTGATCGTTTAGATCGTTCAAAAAGGTGCTGTAAGCTGACTGTGAACTGGTTTGTGTCTTCATGGTTAGCGCTCGCTAATTAGGACATTAAGAAGTCGGTGTCCGGTTCACAATCAAACTTCTCAACAACTTGATTATGCAGTTGTTGTTTGACTCAAAAAAGATGTAATAACCTCACCGATTTTAAGAGAACGAGTCGCTGCTATTCATTTGTGTACGGTTGCTACGATAATTCTTTCGGGTTTGCCGAAGAGATTGGCCAGAGATTGACCAGAGATCGGCCCTAAGGCTTGCGCCATTCCTGCGATCGCCCTCTAAAATTGAAATTCTACTTAAGCACAAAAGGTAAAACAATCCTTAAGCAAGTCATGAACTCTGCGACTCAGAACACTATTCAAGCTACCGCTGCTTCGCCGACGGCGGTAAAAGAGCGAGCCAAAAGCGTTGTCAAAGAAAAATATCCCAACTACAAAATCATCGTGCTAAACGACGATTTCAACACGTTTCAGCATGTGGTGGCTACCCTAACTACCTACATTCCAGGCATGAATGGCGACACCGCCTGGGATTTGGCCCACGAAATTCACGATCAGGGGCAGGCCGTTGTCTGGACGGGGCCTTTGGAGCAGGCAGAACTGTATCACTCGCAGCTCATTCGCGCTGGCCTAACAATGGCTCCGCTGGAAAAAGCGTAGGTAGCCGTCCGCCACAAGCGATACCCTACAATCAGTACTTTAATGGGTGGCTGAGAATGTGGGCAAAAAAGGGACTGGCAAAGACGTTTCTAAAAAGAAGGTCAAATCTGACAAACTAACGGCTTCTAAAAAAGCCGCCGCTGGAAGTGCGAATCAGGCGCGACTGGTGATTACGCACTCTACTTATATTCCAGGCTTAATTAAGCTTTTGGAGAAGTTGGCTAAGTGCCCCGAGATTCAAACCATTACGCCAGCGGTTATTGCGCCCGTAAAGTCGAATTCGCCTCGGCTGCGGCTGAAGGTTTCGGTGCCGATTCGAGGCGGACATAAGCTGATTGCGCGTAAAAGTAAGTTGGCTCAGGAGGTGTTTGTGATTACGCACTGGAGTAAGGCAGACCTAGAACGGGCGATCGCGCAAATCCTCTCCTAAAAGTATCTGCATGACGCCTGCAAATTCCGCTACAGCAGACTGGCAGCAAGAAGGCAACGCTCACTTCCGTACCGGCAATGCTTTTTTTCGCACTAGCAGCAGCACTGGACGAGACCTAGCTGTTCTAGCGGCGACATTTTACCGGGCGCAGCAAGGACAGCTCCGCGTCATAGATGCGATGACTGGCTGCGGCATTCGACCTTTGCGCTATGGATTGGAAGCGGGCGCAGACTATGTGTGGGCGAATGAAGGCAATGGGGATTTGCGATCGCTCATCCAGTCCAACCTCAGCCACAGCTTGCCTGCCAACCGCTACAAAATTACGCATCAAGACGCTAATGCCCTCTTTTTCGACTGTCATATTCGTCAAGACTTTTACGATCTCATAGATATCGACGGCTTTGGTAGCCCGACGCCAACGCTCAGCACAGCGCTGTGGGCGGTAAAAATTGGCGGTTTGCTCTATCTCACAAGTACGGACGGACGGGCGACCAGTGGCCGAGCAACGGATAAGTCTTTGCAAAGCTATGGCGCTTACGCGCGGTCTCACCCGGCGGTACACGAGCAGGGGCTGAGGCTTTTATTGGGCGCAGTGATGCAGCAGGCGGCGGCGAAAGGACTTTGCGCTGAGCCGATTTTTTCGTTCTACAGCGGCGAGGTGAACCGGGTGATGGTGCGCATTACCCGGCAGTCTTGGCAGACGCAGCAGTATGGTTTTTTGGCCTATTGTCACGACTGCGGCCAGTTTCAGACGGTGGCGTGGAAAAAGCTGGGGCGAGTTGAGTGTGTTTGTCAGCCTAAGTTTACGCCTGCAATCAGTGGCCCCATGTGGCTGGGGCCGCTGCACGATGCTGGTTGGTTGGCTGGGATGCAGGCGTTAGCAGTGGCGCGATCGCTCAAAATAGAGCCATTAGCGCGAATGCAAGCTGAGATTAACCTGCCGCCTTACTTCTACCCACTCGCAGAAATTGGGCGGCGAGCAAAAATAGATATTCCCCCTAGCAAGGCGCTCATTGAACAACTGCGACAGCAAGGATTTTTGGCAAGCTGGACGCACATCAACAGTCAGGCGATTAAAACCGATGCGCCGATGGCAGTGTGTCTGACGCTAGCGAAACAGATCGCTGCTGAGATCGCCCCAGCATCCTCTTTAGAAATGTCCTAAATATTTAGATCTGAATGGGGCGTCAAGTGTCACAGCGATCGCCATTACCGGAATCAGCCCTCTGTACCTTGAAGATAGAAATAGCTACTATATGGCTGAGCTGTTTGACAGCGCTATTTCTCCTCGATTTTACCAAGGCTCCACCGCTATGAAAATGTTGCTTGTCGGACTTGCGATCGCTGCTGCTGCTATCGGCGGAGGCGTTGGCTACACGGCAATGCAGACGACTTCTTTACCCGACTGGTACAGCCAAGCACAGTCCGACCAAAAGACAGATCGGCTAGAAGGCTCCGACGCGGTAGTCATTGAGCCAGTGAACGCCGCGCCGGGAGACACCGTAATTTCTTCGGGCGAGCTAGATCAGATGGTGACAGATGCTTTGGCCAGCCAGCCCTACACTGCGCCACTGCTAGAGGTGGCGAAAGGCGTGAATACTTCAATTACAAAAGGTCGCATCGAAAGTGGCTTAGTGATGAACCTTTCAGAGATTCCGCTAGAGTCTTTGCCCGTAGAAGGTCAGCAGGCCGTAGAACAGCTCACCCAAAAGTTTCCCATATTGGCAAATCGTGATGTCTATATCGGTTTAGAAGGTCGTCCAGAAGTGGTTGACGGGGCCTTAAGCTTAGACGATACCCATCTCAAAATCGGGCAAATGAAGCTGCCCATTGGAAGCATTGCTAGCCAACTGGGTCTTTCGCAAGCGGAGATAGAAGGGCAGCTTGGCGCATTGTTGCAGCAGCAAGGAATTGCGCCAGAGGCCGTGCAGATTGTCGATGGTCAGCTTGTCCTCACAGGTCTATCGCAATAGATTCCCTGATCTACTGAAATTTGAAGTGCTAAAACCCCTACTGCTCTTGAACTAAGCGCATATAGTTACGCTGTAGCTGCACGTTGCTTTCAGCCATTTTCTCAGAAAGCCCTTTCTCGGCGTCGCTCATGTTCTCCCAGAAGGTAGCGGAGCGCTGGATAGAAACATATTCTTGCCAGAGCTGACGGAGTAACATCGCACCCGTGGGGCTTTCGGTTCGGACTTGCGCTAAAATCGCCTCGAACTGCTCGGTGGCGGCTGGGAGGTTCTTACCGTCTTTGGCAAGGGCGATCGCCCCCGCCAAGCTCACTTCTATCAAACTCTTTTCGTTTTCTGGCTCGGACTGAGCGCTGGCTGGTTGAGGACTATTCTGTGATTCAGACATAAGATTAGACAGGCCGGATTGTAGTTTGGCCCTAGATGAAAACAGCAATGCCGCCCGGTGGCCGAAATAGTCGTAACGGTGCGGCGATATTTATATGGTTAGCGATTTGGGGCGCGATCGCCTCTACACAAATGCAGAAAAAATTAGATAGCGATCGCTACACAGATAGACTTTTGGCCAAGTAAGTCCCTAGATCTTGGTAGAATTTCCAACAGTAACCGGCCAAATGGCAACAGAATTTATGGTAAATGCGGCTTATTCTTCCTCTCTGTCTTCTACTGAAACTGCCTCTAATGATGTCTTTGAGGCGGCTTCTCATTTTTCCTCAAAGACAGATTCAGGCTTGTCCGCAGAGCAGCCTAACTGGAAGCTGTTCGCCGATAAAGCTCTGGCAAACGAGCCGCTGACTCGCCCTCAGGCACTGTCTGTCTTAACGGCTCCCGATGAGGTCATTCTCGATCAACTTGCGGCGGCCTATCGGGTGCGCCGTCAGCATTGGGGCAATCGTGTTCGACTGCATTTTTTGCTGAATGCGCAGAGCGGTCTGTGCCCGGAAGACTGCCACTATTGTTCTCAGTCTAAAATATCGGATGCGGAAATAGAGAAGTACCCGCTGATGGCGAAAGAGCGGATCGTAGCAGCAGCACAGCGAGCGCACGAGATGAAGGCCGGTACTTTTTGCATGGCGATTTCTGGGCGATCGCCCTCCCCAAAAGTATTCGAAGGCGTATTAGACGCCGTACGCAGCGTAAAAGCCGAGTACCCCATGCGCGTTTGCACGACCCTGGGCCTGCTAGACGAAGATCAGGCGCGTCAGCTCAAGGCCGCAGGCGTAGACCGAATCAACCACAATCTCAACACAAGTGAAGATCATCACGAAGATATTTGCACCACTCATACCTTTCAAGATCGCCTATCTACCGTCAAGGCAGTTCAGGCGGCAGGGCTAACGACCTGTTCAGGCGGTATTTTTGGCATGGGCGAGTCGGACGGTGATATTGCCGATTTGGCCCTTTCTCTGCGCGATCTGAACGTCACTAGCGTCCCGCTGAACTTTTTGATTCCGATTGAAGGCACACCGTTTGCTGATAAAAATGAGCTGACGCCGCAGCGCTGTTTACGAATCTTGTGTTTGTTTCGATTGCTGTTACCCTCGCAGGAAATTCGGATAGCGGGGGGGCGAGAGGTGCATTTGCGATCGCTTCAACCTTTGGGCCTGTACGTCGCCAACTCCATTTTCGTAGGCGACTATCTCACCACCCCAGGGCAATCTGCGCAGCAAGACTTTGCAATGATTGAGGACGCGGGCTTTGTGCTAGAAACCGTCGAGAATTAAGCCGTTTTGCCGGATACAAACGGGATATCAATTCATCTATTTTGTGACTCATGATGGCCTAAGCGATTAGTTAGGCATAATAGAGATACACGCTTTTTGAGCCGTCGCATGAGCCGCCGCCTATTCATCGGAGATATTCACGGCCACTACGACGGGCTAATGCAGCTAGTGGCGATGATTTCGCCGACCGACGATGACAAGCTTCACTTTGTCGGCGACCTGATTGATCGGGGGCCTAAAAGCTTTCAGGTGGTGAAGTACGTCCGCGAGCACAACTGCCCCTGTGTATTAGGCAATCACGAACATTTGCTGCTCAACGCTTTTCCAGACGACAATCCAAATTTGGGCGCTTTTCAGGGGTGGCTGCACAGTGGCGGACAGCCTACGCTCACTAGCTACCCTGATACAGAAGTGCTGTTAGATCATGTGGAGTGGCTAAAGCAACTGCCGCTTTATATTGATTTGGGCGACATTTTTTTGGTTCACGCTGGCTTAAATCCCAACAAGCTTCTGGGCGAACAAACCCAGATGGATCTTTGTTGGATTCGCGATGTTTTCCACCGCAGTACCCATCCGTTTTTCCCAGACAAACTAGTCATTACAGGTCATACCATTACCTTTACTCTGCCAGGGGTTAAACCGGGAGAAGTCGCCCGAGGCGTCGGTTGGTTAGATATTGATACGGGCGCTTATCATCCTAAAAGCGGCTGGCTCACGGCGGTCGATATAGACAACGATCTGGTGTATCAGGTGAATACCATAACGCAGGCTAAGCGGATGACAACGCTTGAGCAGGTAGCAGTAGATATAGAACCGACGTTAGTTAGATCCAGAAAGGGAAAGCAAGCCGCCTAGTAGAGACGCGTTTGGCTACTTAATACAAAACCGTTTTCCCGGCAAAGTAATCTTCTAGCTGTCGGGCATGGTCATGTGCTAACTGGGCAGAGGGCAGCTCATCTATACGAAAGGCTTTTACCGCTAGCACTTCATCCGGATCGCCCGTTTGAAAGGTGCCCTCTACTTGCGCGGCTACCGTAACGCAAATGGCATGAAATCTTGGGTCTCTACTGGGCTGAGAGTAAACGCCGACGAGTTTGTCTATGCGCGTTATCGTTAGCCCGGTTTCTTCTAACATTTCTCGCTTAGCCGAAGCAGCAATGTCTTCACCCCAATCGACCAACCCGCCAGGGAGTCCCCACAGCTCATCGTCTCGGCGAAGAATTAGCACCATCCGGCCATCGCTTAGCAGCGGAATAATACTGGTGCCCACCAGCGGGCGACGAAGTAATAGCCCTAAAAGCGTACGAACCGGGCGCAGGCGGCGACTCAAGAAAGAAGTCTTTGGCATAACAAGATGGGGGCTAAAAGATTCATTGTCTGAGCGCGACTAACCGATGAGGCTGCGCTCAGCGTGTCTATGTTGGCGACAACTTCTGCTACGTGAGGCTCAGGCTTTGCCTTGTAGGAGGCTTTCTCTATTTTTTCATTGTATTTTCCTAATGTTTTCTTATGGTTGGAACGCATTGCAAAATTGATAATGATTATCATTCTGTGCTAGCTTGATTGAGCTTAAAGACACCTGATAACACATCTTCCGTTATTCATCTGCTCTGGACTTTCACTGCTCGCAAACATTATCAACCCGCCTCGGCGCATCAGAGGCGAGGCGGGTTGATGATGCTACTTGCGGCTACTTTACCGGAGGAATGGGTCTAAAGCCCCGTCCTTCTAGGACGGCTTTTTCTGTTCTAGCGAGCGAATAAACTCTCGCAAAACATCAGTCTGTGTTCGCCCCGTAGTTTTGCAAACATCGTCAAGGATAGCTTTCTCTGCT
>QBMC01000143.1 GCA_003242035.1 Nodosilinea foveolarum
TAGAAGTACCTGCTTCTAGCTTACTTTTTCTCTACGCAGAGAATGACGTGCTCCCGTATATAGGTTTGGCAAGCAACGACGATCACCGCTAATAGGTAAGGGGGTTGCCAGGTTTGTTTGAGTTTGTCCCAAAGAATATAGAGAGCGATCGCGCTAACGCCAATCGCTTGCCAGGGCGGACTTTGAGAATTTGAAACCGTCCAGCCAAGGAACGACAGCCCGAATCCTGCGAAGTTCCAAAAGAACCGTGTGGCTTTAGTTCTCGATAGCCAAATGGCGAGTCCGCCGCAGATGCCCGCTGCAAGCCCGAGCTGATGGGGGGGAACTTGTGTGATGAAGAGGCTGCGGAAAAGCAGGATGATGATGGCGATCGCGACAGTCAGCGTATCGAGAGAAAATCGCGTGGATGTAGCAGGTCGATTCTCGGATAGCTCAGCGTCATCAGAGGCGACTAACTCAGGGGCAGACTGACGATCTTGATAAAACAAATTCGCTGCGCTGCCAATGGTGCCGAGGTATGTAGCCGCGACTGGCCAAAAGATTCCGCCAAAGATTCCACCGGACATCCAACCTAAATGTAGCCAGCTTAGACCAATAAGATTGAGTTTGTTGAATTGACTGTCTAGCAGCCTAAAGGCAATGAGGCTAAGAATAACGGCTGCGAGGATGCCAAAGCCGATGCCAGTAATGCTGCCAAACACGCTGAGCGCATCTATCATCCAAAAGTTAATAGGGATGAGCAATGCGGTGGCTAGCGACAGCATTTTGGCGGTGGTTTGTAGCTGCTCTCGTTTACCTGTCCAGAGGCTCGCTCCCCAAAACGTGAGCGTGTAGGCAAACAAAATAGCATACTGGCCGACGGCGGAAAACGACTGCCACTGGCTCGCTGCTAAGACGCCAGAGGAAACCACCACTAGGAAAACGCCCAGGAACAACAGCCAGATAACGCTAATTTCGCTCAGTAGCGATTGAATGGCTCTAGATAGTCCGCTGGTTCTAGCCGGTGATGGGGCTTGGTTAGAATCCGCTATGTCTGGGGTCTTAGCGCTTGCCGGAGCCGCCAAGTTTTCTGAAGTGACAAAACCCGTAAAAGCTAGCTCACCGCTAGCAACCCGCAACCTTTGCGACCCTTGCCCTGATTCTGAAGCGATGCGTGGATCTGGGAGTCGTTCGCTGAGCGTTGCCGATATTTCTTTAACCTGTTCATCTGAAAGCAGACCGAGCTGCACCCAGTTGTCCATTCCCTGCAACAAGTTTTGGCGAACTTGATCCGAGTTGAGATCCAGTCGAAATCTAATCTGCATGATGATTTTCCATTCTTACCGCCCAGCCTACGGGGATGTTTATGGAAATTTACGCTAACGACGCCAGATTTCGGAGTGGATGGGGAGTGATGAATGATGAGTGTGCGGGGCGTTAAAAGTTAAAATAAGGGGCGTATGGATTGAGGCCGGGAAACGTTGATGAGCGAGAAGTGTCCTTGTGGGAGTCGAAGAGCTTTTACGGTTTGTTGTAGCCCCTATTTGGCAGGACAAAAGGTAGCACCTACGGCAGAGGCTTTGATGCGATCGCGCTACACTGCATTCTGCAAAAGCCAGACTGACTACTTAATTGCGACCCACCACCCTTCAACAAAACAGCCCGACGATAGGGAAGCTCTGCAAAAAACGATTCGCAACACGGAATGGAGAAATTTGATAGTGCTCAATTGTCAAAAGGGCAAAAGCCGCGACAAGACTGGCGTAGTAGAGTTCGTCGCAGCCTGTCAGCCTCGCAAGTTGTTGTTAGCTTCAACGTCAGCTCAGACAACGAATAGTAAAGAGACTTTAATGCAGTTGCACGAGCGATCGCGCTTTGTAAAAGAGAATGGCCAGTGGCTCTATACCGAAGGCGACATTTTGCCAGACTATCAGCCCAAGCGCACCGAGCTTTGCTGGTGCGGCAGCGGCAAAAAGTTTAAGCAGTGTCACGAAAAGAGTAATCTTGACAGCATCAACGACGACAAAGCGTAAATCAGATCAACAGGCACATAGACGACCATTTGACGTGGCGCAGATACTTCTAGCCGAGACTAAATGCCAATGCTGCTGAGCGTATTGAGCAAACGACTGAGGTTAGCAGTCACTTTGGGATGCTCGATTTCAAACTGTTCTATTAAGGTGGGCAAATACTGAGCGGTTTTGTCGCGATTCTCTTGGTCTTGAGGATTTTCTAGCTGTGTCTCTACATCATGGATGAGCGCTAGCAGCTTTTCCTTAACGGCAACATCGGTGCTAGATAGCTGATCAATCTCGGCATGTAATGCCTGAATCGACTTGCCGACTTCTTCTTGGCTCATAGCAGTACTTCTTTAGATGAGTAGTTCTTAGGATTAAAAAACTTACCTCTATTGTAATCGGCGCTGGCTAGGTCGCTTGGAAAAACTGCCTGAAAAATTCTTTGAAAACCATCGAAAGCCCTTACATGCGTCGAGTAAAGGGAATTTTTTAGTTAATTACGATACAAATTAGACGCAGTAAATATTGATACTGTTTTAGTGGATTAACACCGCTTAGCTGCTCGCTGCCTGGTTCACTGCCATGGCTATTTCTGTGCTTTGCTAAAAAGGGTGCTCGATCTTTCATTTACTGTCCTTACACCCCGCTTGTAGTATAGTCTTATGCTGGAACTCAAACCTTTTTTGGCTCAAAAATCTATGGCAGTCGCTACCCGATATCCAATAATAATTATTGGCGGGGCGGAAGATAAGACCGGCGAATGTACCATCCTGAAAGCTTTTTTTGAAAGTGCTGGCGGCAATGGCGCAAAAATTGGCATTATTCCTTCGGCTTCTCGCGAACCTACGCTGGTAGGGACTCGCTATTATGAGATATTTACCAACATGGGTGCGCAGCAGGTGCAAGTGCTGGATATTCGCTATCGCAGCGAATGCGACGAGCCGCGTTGGTTAGATATTCTGCGCGAGTGCACGGGCGTATTTATTACCGGGGGCGACCAGCTACGGCTGCACGAACTGACCGGGAAAACGCCGCTGATGAGAGCGATTAAGGCAGGCATTAAAGATAAGAATTTGGTAGTCGCGGGCACAAGCGCTGGCGCGGCGATTATGGGCGAAAACATGATCGCGGGCGGCAGCAGCGGCGAGTCTCCTAATCAGGCGCTGGTGGATTTAACCGAAGGGTTGGGCATTGTGCCAGAGCTTTTGGTCGATCAGCATTTTCATAACCGCAATCGCATGGCTAGGTTACTGAGCGCGATCGCAGCGCATCCCGACAGACTGGGCGTAGGCATTGATGAAGACACCAGCATTGCCCTCACCGGTAAAGGCTCTTTTGAAGTGATCGGCAAAGGATCAATCACCATCGTAGATCCGGGTGATATGACGCATACCAGCTACGATGCAGCCGGTGAGACTGCGCCGATTAGCTTACATAATTTAAAGGTGCATATCTTGAAGCATGGCGATCACTATGACTACAAGCGAAGAAGAGTTCTCAGCCCTCAGCTAGTTTCTTAAATTCAAGAAGTAAGATAAGACTGCAAAAGTAGCCAAGATAGGGGACAATAGTGAAAAGCCACTTTTTTTCCGGCTTAATCTTTACCCCAATACCATTAGCCCTCATATCGTAGGTAACCTAATATCGCAGGTAATAAAAGCACCGCGTCAGGGCCGAGTAAATCTCGCCTGTTGCCTGAGCGGGCTTACCTGATGGATTAGGCGTTTATCTCATGAAAACCAGCACAGACAGACTTACGGCTGTAAGAAAGCGGGAGGTTACAGCCTTTTGTTATTTTTTGTGCTTTTTGGCAGTCTTTTAGCAATCTTTTAGCGATCGTCGTTTCGCAGAACCTGCTTTTCTGTAGGCTAGCGATCGCAAATTTGGCCCTTAATCCTGCTTTTTCTCGTAATTGTCTTAAATGATTGACCGCTGTCCCTAGTTTTTTGGCAATAGGAAAGCCCCTATTTGAACCCTATGAAAATACTCAAAACCCAGACGCTCCGTGGCCCTAACTACTGGAGTATCCGATACGACAAACTGATCGTCGCTAGGTTGGACTTAGAAGACTTACGCGATCGCCCATCAAATACAATACCTGGATTTTATGATGGTTTGGTGACATCTTTGCCAAGCTTAATAGAACATTTTTGCTCACCTGGGGTAAGAGGCGGCTTTTTGAGCCGACTTCAAAGCGGCACGATGATGGGACACATTATTGAGCATGTGGCCCTAGAGCTGCAAACGCTAGCGGGTATGGAAGTCGGGTTTGGGCGGACGCGCGAAACGGCAACACCGGGCATTTATCAGGTTGTTTTCTCTTACGAGGACGAAAAGGCCGGTCGCTATGCGCTAAGAGCGGCGCTAAGGCTATGCGAAAGCGTTATTGAAAACGGTCGGTATTTGAGTGAAGAGCTGCAAAAAGATTTAGCTGATTTGAGGGAGCTGAAGGCCGACGCGTCGCTAGGCCCCAGTACAGAGGCGTTGGTGCGCGAAGCTGAGTCTCGCGGCATTCCCTGGATGGAACTGGGCATTCGCCACCTCTTGCAGTTTGGCTATGGCAAGCATCAGAAGCGAATGCAGGCTTCGCTGACGGGACGAAGTGGCATTTTAGGGGTAGAGCTGGCCTGTGACAAGGAAGGCACTAAGCAAATGCTAGGCAACGCAGGAATTCCCGTGCCTAAGGGATCGGTGGTTTATTCTTTGACGGAGCTAGAAAATTCTTTAGACTGGCTGGGTGGCTATCCGATTGTCGTCAAGCCGCTAGATGGCAATCATGGTCGCGGTATTACGCTTGATATTCAGAGCTGGGATCAGGCAGAGGCGGCTTATGATCGCGCTCGTGGCGTGAGCAACGGCGTGATTGTTGAGCACTACTACAAAGGCCGGGATCATCGCGTGTTGGTGATCAACCACAAAGTTGTGGCGGTTTCTGAACGTATTCCGGCGCATGTAGTGGGTAACGGCGTTGATACCGTTGAGGCGCTAGTTGAGCAGGAGAATCGCAATCCGGCTCGAGGGGAAGGTCATGAAAATGTTTTGACCCAGATAACGCTAGATAAAACGACCGACAAGCTGCTGAACTCGCAGGGATTTGATCTCGATACGGTGTTGAGGAAAGATAAGGTCTGCTATCTGCGCGAGACGGCAAACCTAAGTACGGGCGGCGTGGCAATTGATCGCACCGATGAGATTCATCCTGATAATGCCTGGATGGCTGAGCGGGCTTCCCGCTTAATTGGGCTGGATGTCGCGGGCATTGATATTGTGACCGACGATATTTCTCAGCCATTGAAAGAGGTAGACGGCGTCATTGTAGAAGTGAATGCCGCGCCTGGACTGCGGATGCATGTTTCGCCGAGTAAGGGCGTCGCGCGTAATGTGGCTGGGCCAATTCTGGACATGTTGTTCCCGTCAGATGAGCCAACGCGCATTCCTATTGTGGCGATTACCGGGACAAATGGAAAAACTACAACGACTCGGCTGACGGCGCATATTTTCCGACAGATGTACGAGACGGTAGGCTTTACGACGACTGATGGAATTTATTTGGGCGATCGCCTAGTCGAAAAGGGCGATACCACGGGGCCAGTCAGTGCGCGGATGATTTTGGAAGATCCCACGGTGGATATGGCAGTGCTAGAGACCGCTCGGGGTGGCCTGCTACGCTCAGGATTGGCCTTCAAACAGTGTGATATTGGCGTGGTGCTGAATGTGGCCGCAGATCATTTGGGCCTGGGTGACATTAATACGATTGACGAACTGGCTAGACTGAAGGCGGTGGTGCCAGAAGCGGTGAAGTCGGATGGCTATGTGGTGCTAAACGCAGACGATGGGCGCGTGGCTGAGATGGCGAATCACGTCGATGCGCAGGTGGTGTATTTCTCGATGGATGCGGAGAATGAATTGGTGCGATCGCACGTCAAAAACGGCGGTGTGGCGGCTGTCTACGAAGAAGGCTACCTGTCTATTTTGCAGCGCGACTGGCTGCTACGAATTGAGAAAGCCGAGCAGGTGCCGCTGACAATGGGCGGACGCGCCCCGTTTATGATTGCGAATGCGCTGGCGGCGAGTTTGACTGCCTTTGTCCATGGCATCAAAATTGAGGATATTCGTACGGCCTTGCGCACCTTTAAGGCTTCGGCGCAGCAAGTTCCCGGTCGGATGAACTTGTTCAATCTGGGGCACTGCCACGCGCTAGTAGACTATGCTCATAATCCGGCTGGATTCAAAGCGGTAGGTAGCTTTGTAAAGAATTGGCCAGGGGCGGCTTTGGGCGTGATTGGCGCACCGGGCGATCGCCGCGATGAAGACATTTTGGAGCTGGGTCAAATTTCGGCTGATATCTTCGATCAGGTCGCGATTAAAGAAGACAGTGATCGGCGCGGACGAGAGGCTGGCGCAGTGGCCAAGCTAATTGTTGAAGGCATTCAGGCGGCGCAGCTCAGCACAGTTGATATCGCCCTGATGGTTGAAAGTAACGAAGATAGTGACGCTAAGAATAATGAGGGCGCTGGAGGAACTAGCAAGACAGCCGGTAAAGGATTTGGCGGGTCTGGTAATAGTAAGAAGACCCAAACTAAAGAGAAGCCTTCTACCGAGACGGCTAAACCTTCGCCAGGGGCTGACCAGCCGTTTTACTCGATTATCCTAGATGAGGCTGAAGCGATTGAGTGGGCCTTGGACCATGCGCCTGAAAACGGCCTGGTGGTGATTTTGCCGGAAAGCGTCAGTTTAGCGATTGAGCTGATCAAGGCTCGCAATCCGCTACCAGACGGGTTTAATTCGGTTGAAGCGCTGGCTGCACCCACCCCCAAAGGAATGGCTTATCCTAGCAGCCCAGTTTCGAGATCTGCTGAGCTAGTGCTGAATAGCGCAGTGGCTATAAAAAATAAGTCATAGTCGGCGACTGTTTGTTCTAATGGATAGATTGTTGTAATTAATTGCTCAATCTATCCCTATTTTTTTGTTTGCTCTAGCTGTTCGCGCAGTTAACTGCGCAGTTAAAGATCTTAGGAGACCTTGAAATGGTTGTGAATGCTTCTCGTCCGGCTAGCTCACTGTCTGGCAATAAGTCTGGCCATAACGCGACGGCTGGCGCTGACTATGAATCGCAAACTCAGGCGATCGCGCGGCAGCTTTTGGCCGATAGCCAGGGAAAGAAAAACATCTTTTCCAAGCTAAAAGACCAGATGAAGTGGGACGACAAGCTGCTGAGTTGGACGATGGACAACCCCGGTCTGCGAGTGCAGATGTTCCGGCTGATTGACTGTTTGCCAGCGCTGAGTACAAAGCCAGAGATTGCCAGCCATTTGCAAGAGTATTTAGGCGACGACAGCGTTGAAGTGCCTCAGGCTTTGAAAAACCTGTTGAACTATGGCGATCCAAAATCTATGCCGGGGACGGTTGCGGCTACGACGCTTTCGAGTGCGGTAGAGACGCTGGCGCGGAAGTACGTGGCGGGTGAGAACTTGCAGCAGGCTCTAAAGAGTATAGAGAAGCTGCGCAAGCAGTCGATGACATTTACCGTTGATCTACTAGGCGAGGCGGTGATTACTGAAGTGGAGGCTGAGGCTTATCTGAATCAGTATTTAACGCTGATGGAGCAGTTGGCGAATGCGGCTAAAAGCTGGCGCGAAGTGCCGCAAATTGATGTGGCGGACGGCGAGGAGCTGCCTAGAGTGCAGGTTTCTGTAAAGCTGACGGCGTTTTACTCGCAGTTCGATCCGCTAGACGTGGAAGGCTCTAGAGAGAAAGTGGGTCACCATATTCGGACGTTGCTACGACGGGCTGAAGAGCTGGGCGTGGCGGTTCACTTCGACATGGAACAGTATCGTTATAAAGATGCGACGATAGAAACGCTGAAGCTGCTTTTGATGGAAACAGAATTTCGAGAAAGAACAGATATTGGCGTGACGATACAGGCTTACCTACGCGATAGCTGCGAAGATCTTGAAGGTTGGATTGAGTGGGCTAAGAAGAGAGAGAATCCAATTACGGTTCGCTTGGTAAAAGGGGCTTATTGGGATCAAGAGACGATCACTGCGAGGCAGAATTACTGGCCAACGCCGGTTTATAACCATAAGTCTTCGACGGATGCGAACTTCGAGCGAGTGACGCGGCTGCTGTTGGAGAATAATGAGTATTTGTATGCGGCGATTGGTAGCCATAATGTGCGATCGCAAGCCCTAGCCCTAGCCATCACCCAAGAACTCAATATTCCCGCTCGCCGAGTCGAGTTTCAGGTGCTGTATGGCATGGCCGATACGATTGCAACAGCTTTAGTAAAGCAAGGCTACCGGGTGCGCGTATACTGTCCTTACGGCGACTTGATTCCTGGCATGGCTTACCTGATTCGCCGACTGCTAGAGAACACCGCAAACAGCTCTTTCCTCCGTCAGAGTCTAGAAAATCGCCCCGCTGAAGAACTCCTGGCCGTTCCTATTTGGGGCGAAGGCGACAAGGATGGCGATGAGGTTCTACCTACTCCCATTGACTCGCCCGACTCTGAAGTGACTCGAATTAACCCGGCGGCAGACGTAGACTATGCCGTGATGCAGCACAGAGAAGATGCTACTGCCACGCTAGCGACGGTGAAACAACAGCTTGGTAAAACCTATTTACCGCTGATTAACGGTGAGTCTGTGCAGACAGCAGAAACTATTGATTCTGTAAATCCTTGCCATCCTGCCGAAGTGGTGGGTACGATTGGCCAAATTAATATTGAGCAGGCTGACCAGGCGATCGCGGCAGCTAAAGCTGCGTTTGCAACCTGGAAGAAAACGCCTGCTAGAGAGCGAGCGGCCATTATTAGTAAGGCGGGCGATCTGTTAGAAGAAAGACGCCACGAGCTGAATGCCTGGATGGTGTTTGAGGGCGGTAAGCCTTTACATCAGGCGGATGCAGAAGTCTCGGAGGCGGCTGATTTCTGTCGGTATTATGCGGCGGAAATGGAGCGGTTGGATAGTGAGATTAATTACGATGTGGCGGGGGAGTGCGATCGCTACTTCTACCGGCCCAAAGGCATCGTCCTCGTTATCTCTCCCTGGAACTTCCCGCTCGCTATCCCGGTAGGCATGACGGTTGCAGCGTTAGTGACGGGCAACTGCGCGCTGTTGAAACCAGCGGCAGTTACTTCTGTTATCGCGGCGAAAATTAGCGAAATTCTAACGGATGCTGGCGTACCTAAAGGCGTATTCCAATACATCCCAGGCCGAGGCTCTACAGTAGGTAGTCACTTAGTAAAGCATCCTGACGTGAACATGATTGTGTTCACTGGCTCTCAGGAAGTGGGCTGTCAGATTTATGCAGAGGCGGCAATTCTGCGGCCTAAACAGAAGCATCTAAAACGCGTAGTCGCTGAGATGGGCGGTAAGAACGCGATTATCGTGGACGAAAGTGCAGACTTAGATCAGGCGGTGCAAGGGGTAGTTTATTCTGCCTTTGGCTACAGTGGCCAAAAGTGTTCGGCCTGCTCTCGCGTGATTGTTCATGCGCCGATTTACGACGCGTTTGTGGCTCGATTAGTAGAAGCCACAAAGTCTCTTAACGTGGGTGATGCCGTGGAGCCAGGAACGCAGGTTGGCCCGGTGATTGATGCGTCGGCGCAGAAGAAGATTTTAGGATATGTGGCGAAGGGTAAGGAAGAGGCTACTTTGGCGCTGGAATTACCGGCTCCGGAGGAAGGCTATTTTGTTGGCCCGGTGATCTTTACGGATGTCGATCCTGAGGGGACGCTGGCGCAAGAAGAGATTTTTGGGCCGGTGCTTTCGGTGATGAAGGTCGAGACGTTTGATGAGGGAATTGCGATCGCCAACAACACCAACTTTGCCCTTACAGGTGGCCTTTACTCCCGTACCCCATCCCATATTGAACAAGCCAAAGCCGAGTTCGAAGTCGGCAACTTGTACATCAACCGCACCATCACCGGAGCGATCGTTGCCCGTCAGCCCTTTGGCGGCTTCAAGCTCTCAGGCGTCGGCTCTAAAGCCGGTGGCCCCGACTATCTCCTTCAGTTCTTAGATCCGCGTACGGTAACTGAGAACGTTCAGCGACAGGGCTTTGCACCTATTGAAGGGGTAGATTCGTAAGCCTTTTCTGGTCTATGTCCAGAAGGCTGGATGCTCAAATTGATAGCCGGTGCTTTTGAGCTTTTGGTTAGAGAGGCGGACGTTGCGGCCTCGGCCTGCGTTTTCGTCGCCGTCCCATTTTACGGGTGGGAGGTTTAGGCGATCGCACACCTCCCCCATCAATTCTGCACGCGTCGGAATCTCATCTTGAACAACGTTATAAATGCCTGATAGCTGCCGCGTCTGCGCCCAGTCAATCGCGCCGATAATATCCAACAGATGTACCCAGTTAGCAGCTTCTTCGCCTTTTCCGGGCATGGTTTTTCCGGCGATGCGGCTATAGATATTTTCGACCGTGCGCCCTGGGCCATAAATGCCGCCTAGTCGAAGAATGCAGACTTTTAGCTGCGGCGAGGCGGCGGCTAGTAGGGTTTGTTCAGTAGCCTCGACAATTTTTCCGTTTTCGGTAGAAGGATTGGGAGGCATGGTCTCATTAATCCAGGCTCCTGTGTTCTGGCCGTAGATAGAACAGGTGCTGGTGTATATAAGCTGTTTTACAGCCGTTTGAGGCAGTACTTTGGCGATGGTCTGAGCCGTGCTGAGATAGGTTTCTCGGTAGTTGGCACCTCGCTTTGAGCCAACGCATAGCAGCGCGACTTCTCTATCTGCGATCGCGGCTAATAATTTTTCTGCTTCTGTGCCTTTGAGTACTGCTACTTGCTGAGCAACTTCGCTGAGTTCATCAATGCGCTCTGGACTAGTGGTGGTCGCTAGGACATCAAAGCCCTTTGCTTTCCAAAGGTGGGCGACTGTTTTACCAACGTAGCCGCAGCCAATGATGACAGTTTTCATAGGCATCCTTCCCGTGTTTATCATTTTCGCGTTTAATAGTAAGCTTAATAATGACCACTCTCTGCTAATTATATTAATGACGGAAGAATATATCTGGGTCGTTACCGATACTCATTCTACGGGATCCCGATCCGGTGCAGGGCTATTTCATTCTAAAGAGACGCTTAAGGGTGTCAAGTCCAAACTGACAACATCGCTGAGCTTGCGCCATGTTGTTGAACCCATCATCGCGGAAAATGTTGAGGGCAAAGTTACGAGCGACCGCAAAGATTTGCGGCAGTTGATGCATCCGAATGCGAGAGGCATCTTCACCCTGAGTCACATCGCGGACATAGTGCACTTTGTTCTCAACCCCCCAATAGCCTCGAATCCGATCAGCGATAGTGGCGGCAGGTTCTGCAAAAGAAGCGATGTAATAGCGTGTTTCGGTTGAACATCGATCATGCCCACCGATTTTGAAACGGCGCTCGCTCTCGACGCGAATGAGTGTTTTGAGTCCCGGCCAGGACTTGATATTGTCGAGGCAGTGGCAGATGCTGACCACTCGCTTTTCCCATCTCCCGTGGCCTTGGCTAATGTCCGTGTGTGAGGATTGAGCCGTAAAGTAAGTCTCAACATCTTTGAGCAAGTTACTTTGATTGCCTTTGAGTGCCCCGAGATAGTGATTGCCGCTATCCACAATCAACTGACAAGTTTTTTTGGGTGCTAATTGCATCAAAAGCAATCACCACGCCGTTGAGCGCTAGCTGCTCAATAAATTCAGGCAAGGCTTTAATCTCATTGGTTTTGCTATCCACCTGATGTGGTTCGAGAATCAAACCCCGCTCCACGAGGTATGCACTCACCAGCATGATAGCTGGATGCGGCGGTGAGTCAGGGTTGTTGGTCTCTATCTGGTATGACCCGCGTAACTGCTTACCATCCATCGCCAGCGTCTCTCCAGGCAGGGGTTCAATCTTGAAGAATCGAGCGAGGGCTGCGGAGTATTCTTGGTAGTTCAGCGTCAACAATACACGCCGAATTGTGCTGTAAGAAGGCAGTCTTTGTTTAGGCGGGTTGAATAACGCTATCAGTTCCGTCTCATAGCTTTTTAGCCAATCGCCAATCGCCAGAAATCCCTGATTCCCAGCGGC
>QBMC01000144.1 GCA_003242035.1 Nodosilinea foveolarum
GGATCAACATCATTTGCGGCTTAATTGCCTATTGCCATCAGCCTAAAAAGCCCAAACTCCGCCTAGAGTGGGCTTTACCGCCTGTGGCTTAACCCGAACTGACGTTACGTAAGCTGGCGCTATCACACAGAGCATCTACCCCAAACCCAAGCGGTGAAAATGAGTCGTGTTTTGCTCGATACAGATGGTAGATTTGTGGACAATTACGGTTTAAGGACAACGGATCTAGCCGATATTCTCAACGAGATGCTTGCTCGCTATCGTAGCGGTAGATTGGAGCCGTCTTCAGCTATGTCGTTTCCAGAGAGAGAATAGTTTATTGGTTGATAGCGGATGACTGCTTCAACAATTCTATTTTGGCGGTGACTCTTTCAACGTCTTCCGTATCGCCATTCTGCTTAAAGATCTCTACAGCGCGAGTGAGGTCTGCGATCGCTTTTTCTTTCTCACCCACTACCTCCAAGTTAATCGCCCGATTCACATAGGCGTAGGCAAAGTCTGCTTGTTGCTCAATCGCCTTGCTGTAATCTGCCACAGCCGCTTCAAACTGCCCCAAATTATGATGCGCATTGGCCCGATTGTAATAGGCTGTGCTCAGCGTTTCGTCTAGCGCGATGGCGGCTGTGTAGTCGGAGATCGCGTCCTCATACTCACCTAGCTCGTCATACACCAAGCCTCTGTTCACCAGCATCGTCGGATTGCTAGACTCTAACGCCACTGCCTGATCGAGATTTTCGAGCGCAGTTGCCAAATCGTCCTTTTGAATGGCAATAATGCCCGCTTGATGAAAATCGTCAGCCGTTTTAACCGTGGGTTGGCAAGCGCCGAGCGCCCAAAGTGAGAGCGCGATCGCGGTGAGGCCAAAGATTCGATTAGCGGCCCGAAAAAGTCGAATCATATCTTCTAACCAGGATTAACTGGCGTTGCCCACAGCAGTACCCAGCAACAAGCCAGTCCTACGGCAATTCCGACTGACGCTAAACTCATGGGTGATCGCCCCCCTTCCCTTCCTCGTGTTTTCCCAAACGGCACTCAGCCCTGTCTCAATGACGCTATCTCGGCCCATCGTAAGGCAACCGCTGCCAGGTTGGATCAACCTGCATCAGCCAATCTTCACCGACTCGAATGGTAATATCCGACTCAATATCTCCCGTAGAATCAGACACAACCTGACCCATTTTTAGCGCCGACTGCACCGCTTGAGCGCTGCCCAAGTCTCCGCGCTGGGCGACTACAGAGGTGTTACGATTCGCATCCGCCCAGTCTTGCACCACGTACACATTATCAAAGCCCTGATCTCTTAGGTACTCTGCCATAGAATAGCTGGCGTACTGATCTTCTGTTGCATTTTGCACCGCGATTCTCAATCCGTTCACCGTCCGGCTCGAAGGTGGCTCGTAGTAATTCACGCCGTTCACATCAGCGACTAGCTCGGCAGACTGCGCGTCAAAATAGGTACGTATCAGGTCGCTGGTCGCCGCGCGGTCTGCCAGCCAGTAGCTAGCGCCATATTCTTCTGGATCGCTAAAATCGCCGGGTAGCATCACCATGTGCAAAGCTTTGGCATCTAGCTTTAGGCCAAAGCCCGCGAGCGCCATCATTTCTTCGGCAGACAGGTTCGTGTCTATATGCTGCTGAAGCACCTGAACAATCTGCGGTAGCTTCGTAACCACCAGCGGATTAGTCATTCGCTGGCGCAGCGCCTTCAGCAGAACTTGCTGGCGCTGAACTCGACCAATATCGCCGTACGTATCTTGACGGAAGCGGGCAAACTGCTCGGCCCCATCACCGTCTAAATTTTGCAGACCGGGCTGCAAGTTAATTTCGAGACCCTGTGTTTTGTCCTCATACTTCATTTCTTTGGGCACCAGCACCTCAACGCCGCCCACCAAGTCCACAATTTCTTTAAATGCGTTAGTGCTCACGCGCACAAAGCGGTCAATTTCTACATTGTCAAAATTGTGCATTACCGTCTGCGCAGCCAGCTCAGCGCCCCCCTCAACGTTGGCCTCATTAATTTTATCAATGCCGTAACCCGGAATCTCCACCCGCGTATCTCGCGGAATAGACATCACGTTTACCTCCCCTTCTTCGGGATTTACCCGCACTAGCAGCATCGTATCGGTGCGGCCCACCAGATCGTCGGGGGTGGCTCCCTCTATATCGTGAGCCTCATCTAGACCCATAATTAAAATGTTGACGGGGCGAGAAACCTGGTACTGAAAGCCGGTTCGCAGCAGGTCTGCCAAAGGGGGAGCGACGGTTTCGCCAGCGACCTTTTGAGGGAGAGGGAAAGTCAGCACCGCGATCGCCCCTAATCCTGAGGCTGCTAGCGCGGTTGCGCCAAAAATAGCTCCCCAAATCGTCTTTCTAACCAGTTTAGGCAGCTTAGCGATCGCCTGAAAGGAACCTTTAGCAGGCTTACGAACCCGCTTAGTCAAGACTGCCAACTGCTTTCGATGTGTAGTTTGAGAAACTACTAGCGCTCCAGACACTGAGGGGACTTTAGGAAGACTAGGTTGAGACGAGCCAGAGGTCGGTGTATTTGCAACGGAACCGTTTTCTGGCTGCTTTAGAGGACTCTGGGCGCTGGTAGAAGATGACGGGTCATCAGAGACGGTTGCCTCAGGATCGTTAGGCTGAATAGTCATCGCTGGCTGCAAGCAGAATGAGGGTGATTAAAGAGTCCGGCTATGAGTAGATAAACGCGGTCTGGCGAGGAACCCATAGCGAACGTAGCAGAATACTGTATTTCGATACTGTATTGGCGTACTGGCGACTGAAGATGCTAGCCCGTAGAATTAAGCAACCTATTTTGCGGACTGCCCGGAAGGTTGTGAAAACTTTCTTAGTTGTGTGTTTTATTAATCAATTGTTGAGAGGATTATAGCCTGTGATATGGCTTGGAGCGGTAGGATAGACCGAAATCTTTGATGGCAACCCCCTTATGGCGCGTTTTATCCCCATTATCTTGGCTGGTGGCAAGGGCGAGCGCTTCTGGCCAGTGAGTCGGCTAAAGTGGCCCAAACAGTTTCTACGCCTGGATGGTAGCCAGCGATCGCTATTACAATCGACCGCCGACCGGCTGCTGCCGCTCGCGCCCTGGGAGTCACTTTTTGTTATCACTGCCTCACATCTGGCCGAGGGAGTCAGAGCGCAACTGCCCGAAATTCCGCCCGAAAATATTTTAGTCGAGCCACAGGGACGCGATACCGCCCCGGCGGTGGCCTGGGCCACGTTAGAAGTGGCTAAGCGCTATGGCGAAGAAGTTGTCTGTGGGTTTTTCCCGGCCGACCACTACATTACTGATCGGCAGCGCTACTGCGACACGCTTAGAGCCGCTGCCGATTTGGCGGTGCGCGAAGGGGCGATCGCGACGCTAAGCATTCATCCCACCTTCCCTTCGACGGGCTATGGCTATATCGAACAAGGCCCGCAGGCGGGCACGTTTAGCGCGGGTATCGTGGCCGATTTGCCAGCCTACAAAGTCAGCCGTTTTACAGAAAAGCCCGATCAGGAAACGGCGGAAGGCTTCTTAAAGAGCGGTCGCTATAGCTGGAACAGCGGCATCTTTATTTTCCCGGCGGCGGTAATGATTGCGGAACTCGAAACCTATGCCCCCGAAATGACAGCCGCTCTAAAAGACAAAGGCGTAGACGCCTATGCCACGCTCAAAAAGCTCAGCATTGACTACGCGGTGATGGAAAAAACCGACCGGGCTTATGTGATGCCTGCCAACTTTGGCTGGGACGACCTGGGCGATTGGAATGCGATTGAGCGAATGTTAACCGGCAAGGCTTCAGAAGAGAGTACGCCAGAAAATAAGACTCAAGTAGGTGATGCTCAGCTCGAGGGAAATACTCAAAATAACGCTCAGAATATAGAGCTGTGTCAGCATCTAGGACTCGATACGCAAGGTAGCATTCTCTATAGCGCCGACGCCAACGAGCTGATCGTGACCATCGGCCTAGAAGATGTCGTGGTCGTACGCGATGGCAACGCCACCTTAATCGTCAAAAAAGATCGTACGCAAGATATCAAGCAAATAGTGAAGACCATCGGCCAGGATGACCGGTTTAAGCATTTGCTATAAAAACCCCAAACAACTGATGAGTTAGGCGTTTGACTTCACATCTACGTAAATATACGGAATCTTTGTGCATCATTCAATCTGCTGTACACTTTTCGGGGTAGCCGAAAAAACTTACTGTCCAGCATATTCGCTGGATGCTCGCCAGGGAAACTCAACCCCCTAGTTCACCCTAAACTTTCTGTATAAACTATGGTGCTCACTCAGTTTTCAAAGCCAGTCGTCTCCGGAGCCGCGATCGCCGCTGGACTCCTTGCCTCTAGCCTAATGACGGCCCTTCCCGCAGGCGCATCGGTATTAGTCGAACCCGGCATCCGTCGAGGCGGCGAAGTCGCTCCCAGGTCCGAAGAAGTTTCAGAACCTAACTCGGCAACCCAAGATATCGTAGGCGTGGCTAGCAGCAACAGCGAATTCAGTACGCTGGTGACGGCAATACAGGCGGCAAACCTAGTCGAAATTCTATCTGGTGAAGGCCCCTATACCGTATTCGCGCCTACAAATGCTGCCTTCAGCGCCCTGCCTGCTGGCGTCTTAGACACGCTGCTTATGCCCGAAAACAGAGACCTGCTCGTACAGTTGCTCTATAACCATATCGCTTATGGCAATGTCACCTCCGACCAGCTACTGTCTGGATCTTTGGCGACTTTCGATGGCAACGTAGACATTACCGTTATGCCCGATGGGGTCATGGTCGATGGCGCAAACGTAGCGATCGCTGATGTTCCGGCAACTAACGGCGTTATTCACGCGGTGGATCAGGTGCTATTGCCGACTGGCTTCGAAAGTGCGCTACAGGCTCGGATGAATAGCGGTTCTTCTAGCAATGCTACTAGTTCTAGCTCCGGCGATAGTTCCTCACAGACAACTACGCTGCAAGAAACAACAATTGATCGTTCTGTTGCACCAACGCCTGTAGAAGCGCCCACGCCTACGGCAGCGCCCGAGCCTACACCGCAACCTGCGCCGGAGCCTGCGGCGACTGAAGAGCCGGTTCGTGGCCTCTGGTAAACGTTGAAATAAGGTTGCTTTTGGAAGAAGTCATGACAAAACCATCCACGCTAAAGCTTCAGCTTTCCTACTGGATGCCGACGCTGTTGGGGGCCGGTCTGCTATTAGCGGCGGCTCCCGCTTTAGCAGAGGCCCCTTTACCCGCTGAGCCAATCGTTGAGTCGATGGTGGTTTTGCGGTTGCAGGATCGCCGAGTGTATTTGTACAGCGGCGAAATGCTGATCAGCAGCTACCCGGTGGCAGTAGGTACGGACGAAACGCCCACGCCGCAGGGCGAATTTTTAGTCGGTAATATGGTCGTCAATCCGGTTTGGCAGAGTCCCTGGACGGGTGAAGTACACGAGCCAGGGCCAGACAACTCGCTGGGCGTTCGGTGGATTGGGTTTGCCGATAGTGAGGCAGGGTCTTTTGGCTTTCATGGTACGCCGACGCTCGATTCTATTGGGACGGCTGCGTCTAATGGCTGTGTGCGAATGCGCAACGAAGATGTGACGGCGCTGTTTGCGGCAGTGACGGTCGGAACGCCGGTTATTGTGGAGCCGTAGTTCGGGACTTATTTAGAAGTGCTAGGCTGGGGGATAGCGACCATTTTGTACCCTTTTTTTTATTAAGTATTGCCAACTTCCCCTTCGACCGTAAAAACCCCTTTTTCTTTTAATTCTGCGCTGAAAAAAGTCACTGAGTCGGTGGCCATTTTTCAGAATATGCCTCGTCTGATCCGGCTGGTTTGGCGAGCTGCACCCGTGCCACTGCTGATTAGCCTAGTGCTAACGCTGGCCGGTTCGCTGATGCCCGCTGCGCAGATTTACGTCAGTAAGCTGATTGTGGATCGGGTGGTGGAGAGTGTGGGTAATGGGGTGGCGATCGCCGATACCATCCAGGGGCTACTGCCTTTAGTCCTCAGCGGATTTGGCCTACTGCTGCTACAGGCCGTTTTGCAACAGCTCAGCGGCTACACCACGCAGGTGATGAGCGATCGCTTCCTGCTATACGCCAACACCCAACTGCTTCAGCAGGCGACCCGGCTAGATTTAGCCCACTACGAGTCGCCCGAGTTTCACGACATTCTCAGCCGCGCTCAGCAAAGTGGCAGCAATTATCCGATGCGGGTTTTGCAGCTATCTTTGACCTTACTGGGCCAATTTACCCGATTATTGGGCCTACTGGCGCTGCTGCTACGGTTCAATCCGCTGGTATTTGTTTTACTGTTGCTCAGCGCGCTGCCGACGCTTTGGGTGGGCGTTCGCTTTTCCGAGCGCCGCTTTTGGATGACCCGCCGCCAAACCCCGAGTCGTCGTTTAGCCGACTACTTTGGCAATATTTTGACAGAACCTCAGTTCGTAAAAGAGGTGCGGCTATTCAATCTGGGCGGCTACTTGGTCGATCAGTATCAGGGCATTCGCGAAGAGTTTAATCAGGAGTCGCAAAAGCTGGCTCGCCGTCAGTCCTCTGCTCAGGTGTCTCTAGAAATTGTCTCAGCGATTGGATTTTACGGCGCGTATGCCTTGGTGCTATGGGAAACCATTCGCGGGCTGGTGACCATTGGCGATTTGACGCTGTATGCCAGCACTTTTCAGCAGGCACAGTCGGCAACGGCTGGAATTTTAACCAGTCTGGCCACGCTCTACGAGTTCAACCTGTACGTCTCGCAGTATTTCGAATTTTTAGATTTAGCACCTCAGGTCACTAATCCGCCAAAATCCAAGCCGTTTCCAGAGACCATCCAAGCCGGACTCCTGCTAAAAGACGTTTACTTCACCTATCCCGGCAGCGATCGCCCCACGCTAAAGAACATCAATCTCACCGTCGCGCCTGAAGAATGCATCGCCCTAGTCGGACTCAACGGTTCAGGAAAAACGACGTTGCTGAAGCTGCTGACCCGGCTATATGACATTGACCGAGGGCTAATTGCTATTGATGATATTCCCCTTAGCGCCTTCGACTTAGGCAGTCTGCGGCGCAATATCGGCGTCCTTTTTCAAGATTTTGCTCGCTACGCGCTCAGTGCCAAAGACAATATCGGGTTTGGCGATTTGGCTAACCGCAATGACGCCACTCAGGTTTCTCAGGCGGCGGATGATGCCGGTGCGAATGCGGTGATTGAAGAATTGGATAAAGGCTACGATACGGTGCTCGGCAAAATGTTTACCGGTGGGGTTGATTTATCGGGCGGGCAGTGGCAAAAGATTGGATTAGCCAGGGCCTTTATGTCGCAGGCGCAGGTGCTGATACTTGATGAACCAACGGCAGCGGTAGATGCGATCGCCGAGCACGATCTGTTTGAACGGTTTCGTCAGCTTACGCAGGGCAAAATGACGTTTCTAGTCAGTCACCGCTTTTCTACGGTGCGCATGGCCGATCGTATTGTGGTACTCGAAAACGGCGAGGTGATTGAAGTGGGCACCCACAGCGAGCTGATGGCCAAACCGGGTTGCTACGAAGAGATGTTTCGCTTGCAAGCAGAAAGCTATACAACATGATCCGTAGGTCAATAGATAGAGAAAACGCGATCGCTTTTGGTTTGCCTCTTAAACCGGGCGATTTCTAGCTAGGATACAAAAAGTAGTGTTGTCAAATTGAGGACTTTTTGATGGATATTCGGTTTAAGCTCTGGCTGGGCGTTTTTGGTTCACTCCTGCTGCTCTGGCTGGGCGTGAATTTTTTGGTCTAGTTTCTAGCGCCGATTCCAGCCAATTTCAAGCTCTCTTCAGCTACGATCAGGCTACTCTGGGCACGTCGTCTCATCCCAGACCCTTAGGAAAGCTTCTGCGCTAGTGGAATTCGGATAGTGAACTGCGTACCCTGCTCGGCTTGAGTGCTTACCGAGATCGTGCCGCCGTGTTTTTCGGTCACAATTTGATAGCTGATAGAGAGTCCCATTCCGGTGCCTTTGCCAATTGACTTAGTAGTAAAGAAAGGGTCAAAAATGCGGGCCTGAATTTCTTCAGGCATCCCCGGCCCATTGTCTGAGATGGTAATAACAGCGAAGTTGTCACAGGCTTGGGTAGCGATATGAATCTGGGGCTGGTGGGTTTGATCGAGCGCGTCGATAGCATTAGCCAAAATATTCATCACCACCTGATTGAGCTGGCTGGGATAGCACTCTACTAAACGAGAGAGCTGATAGTCCTTAATAACGTCCACCGGGATTTGTAGCGCATTGGCTTTGAGCTTATGACCCAAAATAACCAGCGTACTATCAATGCCCATGTGGATATCGACCTCTTTAATCTCGGACTCGTCTAAACGCGAAAAATTACGCAGTGAGAGCACAATCTCTTTGATGCGCTGAGTGCCAATTTTCATAGAAGCTAGCAGCTCCATAAAATCTTTTTTAATAAAGTCGAAGTCTAATTCTTCTAGCATTTCTACTAGGGCGAGAGAAGGCTGAGGATATTCGCGTTGATATAGCGCAATCAGATCGAGTAGCTCAACGGCGTAGCTAGAGGCTGGGTTGAGGTTGGCATGAATAAAGTTCACCGGATTGTTGATTTCGTGGGCAACGCCTGCCACCATTTGACCCAGGCTAGACATTTTTTCGCTTTGAACAATTTGCGACTGGGTTCGCTTGAGTTCTAAAAGCGCGGCTGATAGCGCTTCGGCCTGTTCGCTCTGACGCTGGCTGTAAACTTCTAGCTCTAGAGTATTGAGCTTGAGTTCTGTAATGTTGGTGGTGGTGCCGACAACTCGATAAACCTGGCCTGTTTGATTTTGGATAGGAGTGAGTTTGGTGGTCCACCAAGTAGGTTCGTCCTCAATGATAATTTTCTCTTCGTAGCCTATGGACTGTTTTTGGTTCGCACATCGAAAGAAGTTTTGAGCGATCGCCGTTCCTTGCTCTGTGCCAAATACCTCTGGCGGTGTTTTTCCGAGAACATCCTCGGCGCTCATGCCGTTAGAGGCAGCACAGTTGGGGTTCCAGCCAGAGCATCGAGCCTGAAGGCTGCCCTCTTCAGTAAAAATATCCCAGGCAAAAATGACAATATCTGCGCCGCTGTAAATGCTGTCCAAAAATTGCTCGCGATCGCGCAGTTTCTCTTCTGCCGCTTTCTCTACGCTAATATCGCGCATAATAGTTGACATGTACTCAAACGCACCCGATGCATCTTTGTGGGCAATCACCACCTGAGAAACCGGAAATTCTTTTCCCGTTTTGTCAAACAACGAGAGTTCTCCTTTCCAGATATCATGTTCCATTAAGTGAGGCATCACAACGCTCTGAAACAGCTCTTGCTGGCTAGGCGACATGGTTTGGCTTACGTGGAAGCACGTAGACGTTTCTGCCGATATCCCTAGCATCTTTTGCCCAGCCCGGTTGAGATAAAGATTATTGCCTTGTGCATCGGCAATACCGACTAGATCGGGAGTGGCTTCTAAAATAGCGAGTAAGCGGCTTTGTTCTGCTTCTATCTGTTTGCGATCGCTCACATCGCGGACACAGGCCATCAGTTGGGCTTGGCCGCTCAAAACAACTTTTTGCAAAGTCACCTCCAGGCTCAACAACGTGCCGTCGGATGGGCACTTTGCAGGCCATTCCATATCTACTCGTTCACCTTGCATGGCGCGCTGCCACATCTCCGGCAGCAGATGTACCGGGCTTTCTGGCGTAGCGTACTCATGCGTAATGCGATAGCTCAAAGCCGCTGCTCTAGAAATTCGAAATAGCTTTAGCACCTGCTCATTCACGTCGATAATTTTGCCGTTAGGCGTATGAATAAAAACAGCCTCTCGAACATTGTCAATGATGACACGCGCATCTTGAACGGCTGCTTTTAAGCGAGCTTCTGTTTGTTTAAATTCGCTGAGGTCAGTGGCTTTAAGTAAGAGCTGATGAATCTGTCCGGCTTCGTTTCTAAGCGGAAAAATATTAATCTTCCACCATTTTTCTGCCTCAGGCTTCGAGGGTAAACCTACAGCGGCAGGCGGTTCGATCTCAAAGTTGACAGGCTGCTCGGTTTGCACGCAGTGGGCGCAGCGATCGCGATACCGCTGAACAATATCTCGGAGGAGTGGTTCGGCGATCGCGCTATTCAAGCTCAAAACGCGAAAATGCTCGCCGCCGTCTAGCACCTCTAGCACCGCCCGCCCTACGGTCTCGTCTTCCCAAAGCGCCTTATAAACGGCTAGCGGATCGACTTTAGGCAATAGATCGGTAGACAATAGATCGGTAGACGACTGAACTGCTGAACCCATAGGAGAAGGCATAGCCATTGGAGAGAACTCACTAGAATCTGACGTGGAGCCTCCTTATCATTCCCATCGTCAGATCGTCTCGGTATCGTTAAACCTTAATAATCCTTACAGATTAGGCTTCTGCGATTACGTGGCCTCTATTTCTGTAACTATTTGGTCTCTGTATAAAGACAAGTTATGTCGAACGTTTAACGAATACAAAAAGAAGCCAAAGGCGATAAAGCCCTCTTTATACTCCGTTGCGTCCCATATACGAGGCATAGTGTGGCCTAGATACAGGAAGACCCCCTGGGTGATTAGCAAGGTGATGATAAATATAGCGAAAGCCCTTTTAATCTGAACAGGGCGGCTTAGGACACAAAGACTCAGAAGCATAAATATTGTTAAGGAATAGGGAACCTGAGTCAGGAAGGCGTTCCACATATCGTAGTTGTAGGCAATAAATATTGAACTCAGGCAGAGGGTAAAGCTGCCGCCGATGAAATTTTCTAGCCCTTTGAATCGTTTAGGTAGCACAGATGTCAGGTGTAAGAATGGCAGAACGATTAGATAAAGAAATGTTCCTAAGTAGAAAGCATATTCGACTTTGTTAGTAGCAAAATTGTGTAGATTGAATTCGCCTTGCAGATTGCGTGAGAAGGCGTCTGGGGTCTCGAATCCGGCTACTCTTTGAAACCAGGAAACTTCTTCCATGGCAATAAGGAAGAATATAACGGCTAATATACACAAACCGGCCACTACAAAATAGCTGTTGGATATTCTTTGATGATGGGCTTTTCGAATTTGGCTGATTAAGATAGCTGAGCTAGCGAAGAAAAGCAGGGCAGATAGCGGTTCTACGAATACATCTTCGCGGACTAAATAAGAGAATGTGGCTGGCCGCAAAAATAGCAGTCCTAAGGAAAGAAAGACAGCAAACAGAGAGGCCCAAGCCGTTGTCTGTTGTCCTTTTGACCATGGTTTCTGCTTCGTCAGTATTTGCTGCCTAGAAACGGCATGTTGATGAATTAAAGCAATTGTGATAGCACTTGCGACGATAAAGAATAGGCTTCGTAAGACGTAAACCTGAGAGAGCATAGGCATACCCTCTGTCAGGCTTGCCAGTAGCGATCCATATACAGAAAGCTCTATCGCTAAGAAAATGACGGTCAAGACGATTAAAGAAGTCCCAAGATATTTTGGGAAGTTTTTTATAATTTTCATGAAACAATGTAAATAGGTAGCCTAAGAGATGGGTGTGTTATTTAGACGTCTATCCCTAAGTAGATGTATCTACGTATAGATATAGACGTACACATAACCTCTAGTTAACCTGATCTTAATATGCACTTAACCAATGCTGGGTGCATTTATGCATCATTACAATAAATTTATATTTTTAGCTGACATTAGCTTAATCTGCGGGTAACTACTCAGGCTCTACATCTAGTCTTCAACAGCTCTAAAAACGCTACCTGTAGCGACCAGCAATTTTATTTGAAGGAATGAAAATCCGCAAATTCTCAATAGAGTCAGATTAATTTAGCTTGTTGAGAATGAAGTTTTTGGCATATTCGCTGGAACGCTTATAGGGTAGACTTCAACAGTTTTTCGATATGGGCTGAGTAGTTACATCTGCGGACTCCTCTACATATGTTTCGTCGATGGTAAGGATTCAGGTTTTTTTAAGAGGATAAATGGTGCAATCACGCTAGCCTCAAG
>QBMC01000145.1 GCA_003242035.1 Nodosilinea foveolarum
CAAGTTGCCCGATGCTCCTTCTTTAATTCCTCTAGCTACGACCTGAATCCTTACGATAATTGTCTCTCCCCTTATATTGATGAAAGATAAATTCGTCAAATTTTCAGGGATTAAAAATGAAGAGTTTGAAACAGAAAAAAAGAAAGAAATTGAGTCTCAAAGAACTGAGGTCTCAAAGCTGAGCAAAATAATAATAAAAATTGAAGATCTAATAGAAGATAAGAACGATGACGTATCACAATCTATTCGCGAAATTCTAAACGGAATTGAAGATACAGCGAAAGAGTTTAAGAGAGCTAGTGAAGAATCTTCGATAGCTGCGAAGTGGCTGTTAGGACACAAGCAGTCAATACTCAGAGCCGTAAAGCATTCGACAATAAGCGCTGATACTTCTGATACATTCTACTCTGAAGTAGAAAAGTACTTTGAGCTTATAGTAGAAAGTTTCCATAGGTGTACATACATAAAGCCGAAGAAGAGGAATATTACATTTCACTTACAGCAACCTTTTTCCTATATAAAAGCCATTCGCGCTATCAAGCTCCAGATAGACCAAGAGCTTGTTAAGAACGCAGAACTAAATGAATCAGAGATTGCACGATTGCACGACTGTGTCGATAGGCTTATTGAAAATATTCGTAGTGAGAGTTCTTCATCAAATCTATAAAGTCTGATCTTTTAAAGAGGATGAAGAGCTTGCGCTCTCCACCGCAGTTTTCGCTTCACCAATCAGGACGTACAGGATCTTCGTCTTCACCCAGCCGAGCATTGAGAATATCTAGTACATTACATAGATCATCATAGGCGGGCTGTAGGTCTTTCTGTATGGCTAGTGCTCTCAAAGCTCTGGCATACGTTGCGAGGCCTTGGATTAGCTGTTTTAGAGGTGATTCACCCATAACTGATACTATCTCATATAAATTAGATACTTCAACCTTCATTACTTAACGGGTGCATCAGGAAAGCTAGAACTAAAATCACTCAAGGATTCGTTCATAAATAAACTACCGGATTTAAGTTAGTCAAAACTATGAGTCTGGTTGCATAGACGAGCAACAATCCAGTGACTTAACTCCGAACGAATCCTAAGACTAAGAACTCGAACTCTTATCGAATAAAAAAGAAATCGTCTCGATAGAATGAAGCGCTTTCTCTATTTTCTCTACTGCTTCCAAGTCGTCTGACTGAGAGTATACAAATTGCTTCGCAACCTCTAACGACTCTTTGATTTTGATCAAAAGGCGAGGAAGCTGACAAGAGGCTCTGTCTTCTTCTATCCTTGCTTTGTCACTAACATAAAGCATCGCGGGCCACCTTAGTTTGTGTGTACTGTATCACTGCGCACAAGCTCCGCAAAATCAAACGTGCTGCTTACTCCTAATTTATATCCAGACCAAAGATGAGAAGATCCGGGAAGAAAACAGTATTAAGTTGCAAAGGCTGCGTAGCAGAGGTAGTTTGCGCGTTGCAATTTCCAAACCATAGCTGTAAGTAGAAAGATCAGCATATCTGACGAGGTTTATAAAGAAAGCCCATCTTAGGTCAGAGATGAATTTATAGAATAGGAAGGGGCTAGCTATTCTGGGAAAAATGAACTGCGAGGAGTCCATTCTACGCAGTTAGTTTTCGACAGAAAATCATTATGGTTGCACAGCAAAAGGTGCGAGATTGTTGGCTGGCAGTGAACCTTTCTGGGCTGCTGCCAGGGCTGGGGCAATGCTATGCCGAACAGTGGACAAAGGGACTGATTGCGATCAGCGTTTTTGTTGGCCTGATCGCCTATGGGCTATGGTCTTTGTTAGCCGCTGAAGGCGATACTATACATGCCTTTTGGATGTTTGGCGCGGCGGGCATTGTGTACTTGCTTAACCTGTGGGATGCCTTTTCAACAGCGGGGCGTCCCTTGCAGCCACTAGGGAGCAAACAGCGCGGGAATGACCTTTGGTACGGCGTTTTTCTCTCGCAAATTTTGCCTGGATTGGGCCATCTTTATCTGAATCGGGCGATCGCGGGCGCAGTGTTTTTGGTGATTGGGGTGGGGTTGGCGATCGCCACTAACTACCTACCGTTTTTGCTCCCGCTCTCTTGCGCCGTATGGTCAATTGCAGGCTATCATGCCTACCGGATAACGCCCGCAAGACCGGGTAGACCTCATAGCCGGTCGGCAAAAATGCTGGTGGTCATCGTCGTCGGTGGACTGCTGCTGCGCTTGAGCGTAGGGAGTTTGCCGCTGTGGGTAGACCAGGCCGTGATGCAGTGCATTGTGCCGAGTGAGTCGATGGTGCCAACGCTACAGGTGAATGATCGGATCTTTGTGGATCGTGACGATCTCTATAGTCCTAAGTTGGGCGATATTGTTGTTTTTACGGCTCCAGGCAAAGCGATAGAGATCGTGGAGGCGGAGCCGAATAGTTTGTTTGTGAAAAGAATTATTGGACTGCCAGGGCAGGAAGTGGCGGTGAGAGCAGGGCAGGTGTGGATTAACAAAATATTGTTGCCGAAAGATTATGTAGAGGCGCAGATGAGCTATGACTGGGGGCCTGAATTAGTGCCGCCGAATGCATATTTTGTTTTAGGAGATAATCGTAACGCCAGCGCGGATTCGCATGTGTGGGGGTTTTTGCCCAAAGAGAATTTGGTGGGTGAAGCCTATAAGATTTATTGGCCGCCGGAGAGAGTGCGATCGCTCAAGAATCACTAGATTTTCCCGAACCCCCTTCAAGCATCCGGCGTTTTCCTATCCGATACCGGCTATACAAAGGACTCACCAAACTAGCGAGATACAGCATCATTTCACTCGCACTCACGGTATCGGTTACCACTTTCTCCCTCTCACGCGCCACATGCAACACAATTTTGCGGATGTCGTTTAGCACATAGGGCAACAGAACAAACGGTCGTTGACGCGGCGCAAAACTCAGCATTCGCGTATGATATCGGCTCAGCCCAATCCCTTTACAGAGCTTTACCAAATACGTCTTAGTCAGTCTGTTCTCTGGAATCACATGGTGCATCCACATCCGGGCGTTGTACCAAACCTCCCAACCTGCCTGTTGAATATACAGCACCATTTCTAAATCTTCACCGGCTTCTCTTTCACCAAACTTTTCGGCTAGCGATCGCCGCTCAGGAATATTC
Organism: Nodosilinea foveolarum; assembly: GCA_003242035.1. Taxonomy (GTDB): domain Bacteria; phylum Cyanobacteriota; class Cyanobacteriia; order Phormidesmidales; family Phormidesmidaceae; genus Phormidesmis; species Phormidesmis foveolarum. The sequence continues at coordinate 3,139 of QBMC01000145.1, forward strand.
TCTAACCAAGCCTGACGACGAACCACTAAACCGGCTCCTGGCGGCAAAATCTTAGCTTCAGGCTTATAGGGAATTGGGTGAGGGCCGCGATCAGTCAGAGCTAATAGGGCGGCGATTCTGTTGAAGTTGGCAGGCACGGGTGTAGAGAACTTGCCGCGAATGCGACTGCCAAAGACGCCCACTTGCGGGTGTTGCTGCGCGAACTTATAGGCGGCTCGAATCCAATTGATCCAGGGCAGATTGTCGTCGTCTAAGAACCCAATCAGCGAGCTTCTAGCCGTTCTAACCCCTAAGTTCCTAGCAAACCCAGCGCCCTGCTGCGGCTCGAACTCATAGCGCAGCGAGATACGATCTGGCCAGTCGATCTGCGGATGAGTCTGATAGTGCTGAACGACTTCGCGGGTATGGTCAGTGCTGTTGTTATCAACAACAATAATCTCCCAGGAGATATCTTCTACATTAATTTGATGTCGCAGCCGGTCGAGTAGCGTGCCGAGGCGATCGCCGCCGTTGTAGGTCGGAATGACCACCGTAAAGTCGGTCGCCAAACGATCAGGGAAAAGCCAATGGAAGAGCGGCGCTAACCCTTGCAAGCTTGTCGTCGTGCTTAATTTGTCAAATTTATCAGCGCTGACGCTAGATGGCTTGTGGAAGAAGGAAGGACACATAGTCGAGCGGGTGGTTAAAAGAACGGTTAAAAGCTAGCCAGAAATAGGATTGACGAGAAGCTGAGGCTTGTTTATAGAATGCCCACAACCCATTTTCTTTGAGGTGTCCTTTTGAGAAAGCCTGGTGCGAAAGCGTGGATTAAGAAGGCGATCGCGGCTAATCATCTCTACCGTTTTTGAATAGCCTACAATGCTCCAAACTATTAGAGTTAACGATGCGCAAAGCCCGAGACCTCAAAGCCCAGCTACAGCAGTCTATTTTTGCCCACAGCGCCTTCGCAGATCTGAGCTTGCTGCTAGTCGCGATTGTTTGGGGATCTAGCTATAGCGTCGCGAAGACGGCGCTGGCCTATATGCCAGTGCTGGCCTTTTTGTTTGTGCGCTTTGCCATTACCAGCGCGATGATGCTGCCGGTGACCGGGCGATCGCTCTCTCGCCAACCCATCGCCACGCTCAAAGCAGGCATCCCTCTCGGCCTAATTCTCTTCTTTATCTTCATCTGTGAAACGGCAGGCATCGCCAACACCAGCGCTAGCAATGCAGCCTTCTTAATCAGCCTATGCGTCGTCCTAACGCCCATTGTCGAAGGCACCACCTTTCGACGATTTCCCGGCTGGGGAATTTTAGGCGCAGCCGGACTTTCTTGCGTAGGCGCTGGCCTGCTAGCTCTGCAAAGTGGCTATGAGCTTAACGTGGGCGATTGGCTAATGCTAGGGGCCGCGCTGCTGCGAGCCTGCATGGTGACCGCAACCAAAAAAATTACCGAAGGGAAACCGCTGGACTCGGGCGCTTTAACGGTGGTACAGCTAATAACGGTGTCGGTACTAACAGGATTCGTGTTGACCATATTCGGCGGCCAGTTTAACGGTGAGTCTTTGGTCTTACCGCCACAGCCTATTTTCTGGATTGCAACGCTCTATCTGTGCGCGGTCTGTACGCTGTTTCCGTTTTATATTCAAACTCACATGGTGCGTAAAACAACGCCGACGCGGGTGAGTTTGCTAATGGGGACGGAGCCTGTGTTTGGGGCTTTGTTTGCCGTGGCCCTACTCAGCGAAGAAATTTCTCTACAGTCCTACATCGGGGGCGCATTAATTGTAATTGCAACCTATATTGGGATTCGTCAGGAAAATGCACGAGTTTAGGGGTACATAGTAATGACACAGTCTCAGAATTCCAACGGGTCTAAAGACACCTGCTTGAGGGTGCTCGTTTCAGGTCGAGTTCAGGGGGTGGGCTATCGGTATGGGACGAGGGAGAAGGCGATCGCGCTAGGCATTGTAGGCTGGGTGCGAAACCTACCCGATGGACGTGTAGAGGCGATGATTTCTGGCGCAGCCATGCCGATAGACAGCATAATGAAGTGGTTTTACAATGGCCCGCCCGCTGCCAAGGTCACGGCGGTAGAAACGGAGCAACGGCCTCTTCAGTCTTTTGAAGGGTTTGAAATTAGGCGTTAGACTCTAGTCTCTGTCACCTCAGCTTGCCTCAACTCGCTTGAAGGGCGCTTTGTCTGTTCCGAGCAGGCGATCGCGCAAATGCTTAATCCGATCCCGATACGTGCTCGCATCCTCAAACTCCAGATTCTTCGCCGCCTCTTTCATCTTGGTCTCTAACTGACCAATCAGCGCGGGAATATCTTCTAAGGGCAGCTCGTCTCTATGGTCATAAGCTTGTTCTAGTTCTTCCGCGTTCAAACGACGCGAGACTTCTAAGAAGGAGAGAATTGAGTTGGTCTGACGGCGAATAATTGGCTTAGGTGTAATACCGTTCGCTTCGTTATGAGCGTGCTGAATTTCGCGGCGGCGTTCGGTCTCGCTAATCGCCGCTTCCATGCTGCCGGTCATGTTATCGGCGTAGAGGATGGCCTTGCCTTCCACATGGCGAGCGGCGCGTCCGATGGTTTGAATGAGCGATCGCTGCGCCCGCAAAAAGCCCTCTTTGTCTGCGTCCAGAATGGCCACTAACGAGACTTCGGGCAAGTCTAAGCCTTCTCGCAACAGGTTCACGCCAATGAGCACATCGAACACGCCATTGCGCAAATCTTGAATAATCTCAATTCGCTCAATCGAATGCACTTCTGAGTGCAAATAGCGCACTTTTACGCCGTGCTCGTGGAAGTAATCGGTCAGATCTTCGGCCATGCGCTTAGTGAGCGTGGTGATCAGAGTGCGTTCGTTTTTGGCGGCGCGATCACGAATTTCACTTAGCAAATCATCCACCTGCCCCTCGGTAGGCCGCACCATAATCTCTGGATCGAGTACGCCAGTCGGCCTAATAATCTGCTGAACTATCCGGTCTTCAGACAGCCCCATTTCCCAGTCACCGGGCGTTGCCGAAACAAAGATACACTGATTCACCTTATCCCAGAATTCCTCGGCTTTTAGAGGGCGATTATCCGCAGCGCTAGGCAGGCGAAATCCGTGGTCGATCAGCACTTTTTTACGAGCCTGATCGCCGTTGTACATGGCGCGAATTTGCGGCACGGTGACGTGAGACTCGTCCACCGCCAAAAGCCAATCATCCGAAGGGAAGTAGTCGAGCAGGCACTCTGGCGCAGCGCCCGGCAAACGGCCTGCTAAATGCCGCGTATAGTTTTCGACGCCGTTGCAATAGCCCACTTCTTCGAGCATTTCCAAGTCGTAGCGAGTGCGCTGCTCTAGCCGCTGAGCCTCTAGTAATTTGCCATGACTTTCTAAAAACGCAAGCTGTTCTTTCATCTCGGCGCGAATGCCCTGGGTCGCCGCTTCGAGCTTGTCGTCTGGGGTCACAAAGTGGCGAGCCGGGTAAATATTCAGCGCGTCCATACTTTGCAGCGTGGAGCCAGTCACCGGATCGATGTAGCGAATGGCGTCAATCTCATCGCCAAAGAACTCTACTCGAATAATCCGATCTTCGTAGGCCGGGCCAATTTCCAACACATCGCCCTTCACCCGAAAGCGACCGCGACCCATTTCTAAATCGTTGCGGGTGTACTGCACCGAGGCCAAATCTCGCAGCACTTGTCGCTGATTAGTTTCTGCGCCGACTCGTAGCGGAATAGAAGCATTGAGATATTCGGATGGGATGCCCAAGCCATAAATACAGCTAATAGAGGCGACGACGATCACGTCTTTGCGTTCAAAGAGCGATCGCGTGGCCGAGTGCCGCAGCATGTCAATCTCATCGTTAATCGAGGAGGTCTTTGCAATGTAGGTATCGGTCGTTGGAATGTATGCTTCCGGCTGATAGTAGTCGTAATAGCTGATGAAGTATTCGACCGAGTTATCGGGGAAAAATTCGCGCAGTTCGTTGCAGAGCTGCGCCGCCAGCGTTTTGTTGTGGGCGAGCAGCAGCGTCGGCTTGCCGATTTTGTCGATAGTGCGAGCAATCGTGTGCGTTTTGCCGGTGCCCGTTGCGCCCAGCAGAGTTTGATATTTATGCTTCGCTTCTAGATTGTGAATCAGCTCCTCAATGGCTTTGGGCTGATCGCCAGCAGGCTCAAAAGGGGCTTGAATGTCGAATCTTTTCTTGGGCATAGGAGGGCGGCAGAGACGCGAGCTTTACAGCGCTTAACAGTCTTTATGGTAGACGATTTGAATGAAGGCGATCGCGCTTTTTGATACGGTTTGCCGGACAGTAAGAAAACTATTTCAGTTTACTTTTGTGGTTGGCGTAGTTGGCAAAGCGTAGGATAATCCGGGTTGCTAACCGGATACCTAACTAATTTAATTGCGGAGAACGCCACTTATGAGCCAGACCGAAAGCAAGCAATCTGAGATTCCATTCGAGATTCCTGATTGCGCTTGGCAGTGGCCGATTGGCCAACCGTGGGAAACGCCCTACATCGTGCGCTATGCCAGTAATTTAGACGATGGGCCGAATCATGGTGCACCGTTAGGTGGGTTTGGGGCCGGGTGCATTGGCAGGTCGCCCTCTGGCTCCTTCAATCTGTGGCATTTAGACGGCGGCGAGCATATTTTCGATAGCTTTCCGGGCTGTCAGTTCAGCGTATTTGAGCAGTCCGCAGCCGCTGAACCGATTGCCTATGCAATGGCAGCGGATAAACCGGAAAAAGCCCTTTTGAGCTGGCAGTGGTATCCGGCTAGCGATGAGGCAAAACCCACGGGGAATTATCACGCGCTATATCCAAGAAGCTGGTACGTTTACGAGAATGTATTTAAGGCTCAGCTTACCTGCGAACAGTTCTCTCCTATTTGGGCTGACAACTACGAAGAGAGCAGTTTCCCGGTGGCCTCCTTTATCTGGACGGCGCATAATCCTACTGACCAGCCAATTACGCTGAGCATTATGCTGAGCTGGCAAAATATGGTGGGCTGGTTTACCAACAGCAACAAGTCTCCTGAGATTCAGCAGAGAGAAGATGGCAGCCCTTTTTATGATTATGTTCCACGATTGAAAAAGAGCGCGGGAACCTACAACAAACTCACTTGCGAAGAGGGTAAGGCCGTAGGCTTTGTGATGGATGGAGAATGGGGCGGCGAGCCGGAAGAAGGCGACGGGCAGTTTGCGATCGCGACCCACCATCCACAGGCAGAGTCTTTTTATCACACCCGATGGAATCCAGATGGGGATGGCCGCGAGCTGTGGGAGAGTTTTGCCCAGACCGGGCAGCTAGAGAATGTTGAAGATACTAACGTGAGCGCAGGAGAACAGATTGGCGGCGCGATCGCCCTAAAATTCACCCTCGCACCCGGCGAAACCCAACAGATTCCCTTTGCCCTGAGCTGGGACTTACCTGTGACAGAATTTGCGGCGGGGAAAAGTGCCTATAGACGCTATACCGATAGCTTTGGGCGCACTGGACAAAATGCCTGGGCGATCGCCACCCGTGCGCTAGAAAACTATGCCCAGTGGCAGACCAAAATTCAGAACTGGCAACAGCCCATTCTAGATAGAACAGATTTGCCCAACTGGTTCAAAATGGCATTGTTCAACGAGCTATACGACCTGGCCAGCGGCGGCACCCTATGGTCAGCCGCCACCGCAGACGATCCGGTCGGACAGTTTGGCGTACTTGAATGCATCGACTATCGCTGGTACGAGAGCCTAGACGTGCGGCTATACGGCGGCTTTGCCACGCTGCTGCTATGGCCCGAACTAGAAAAATCCGTAATTCGCGCCTTTGCCCGCGCCATTCCCACCGCCAACCCCAAACCGCGCATCATCGGCTACTATTACACCGTAGGCGAGCAAGACCACATGGCTCCGCGCAAGCTGAAGGGCGCGACCCCGCACGATTTGGGTGCGCCCAACGAAGACCCGTGGGTAGCCACTAACTACACCAGCTATCAGGACTGCAACCAGTGGAAAGATCTCTCTAGCGACTTTGTTTTACAGGTGTATAGAGTCTTCCAGTCAACGGGCAGCGATGACATCGACTTTTTAGCCGAATGCTGGCCTGCGGTGGTGGAGACCCTGGCCTACACCAAACAGTTTGATACCGATGGCGACGGCCTAATTGAAAACAGCGGCGCACCTGATCAGACTTTTGATGACTGGCGATTGCAGGGGATTAGCGCTTACTGTGGCGGGCTTTGGATTGCGGCTTTGAGTGGGGCGATCGCAATGGGAGAAATTCTGCAAAAGCATCAAAAAGCCCCTGGCAACATCGTCATTTTGCTTTCCCAGTATAAACGCTGGTGGCAACATGGCCGCGCCGCCTACCAAAAGCAGCTTTGGAACGGCAGCTATTACCGACTTGACACTGGCAGCGGTTCCGACGTGGTGATGGCCGATCAGCTCTGCGGGCAGTTTTGCACCTCGACTATGGGACTGCCAGATGTGGTTGATGTGGAGTTTATTGCGCCCGCTCTCGACGCTATTTATGACGCCTGCTTTGTAAAGTTCAACGAATACACCGCTCAGCTAGGGCCACAGAATCAAAAGTTTGAGGGTGCGCAAACAGGCTACTTTAGCGCGGCGGACTTGGGCATGAAAATTGGCTGCGCTAACGGCGTTCGACCAGATGGATCACCGCAAAATCCAGACGATACTCATCAGCTAGAGGTGTGGACAGGCATTAACTTTGGTCTCGCCGCCTTCTTCGCACAGGAAGGAAAACAAGCCGAAGCAATGGAAATTACAGAAGCTGTGGTGCGGCAAATCTATCAATATGGCCTGCAATTTCGGACGCCCGAGGCGATTACCGCCGTGGGCACTTTTCGCGCCTGTCATTACCTGCGGCCTATGGCGATTTGGGCTTTATACCACACGTTGACAGAACGTTGACAAAATCGCTCAAACCAGTTGAAAAAACGGGCTAGTGAAACTCGTTTATTAGCGTTTCGCTTCGCTATAGTGCTAGACGTTGGGAGCGGTTTTTGCTCGCTCTATTACTTTGGATGAACATTCTTAGGTAAACATTTGGAGCGATCGCGATAGACCCCACCCCAATTAGGGCTAAATCAAATCAGTACATCAATAAATATTAATTAGAGCAACCGCATAAGGAATCCCGTCATGGTGTCACAAAGCGCCCCTAGCACTCGTCGCACGGCCAAAGCCCATTCTCAACCTACGCTGTGGTCAGTAGCCACCGTGTTCTTTGCGCTAGGTGCAGCCGTGAGCACCCTGGCGATTTGGCAACTTCACAAGCTTTATATGGTCACTGTGGCTCCCGTCATCACCGTTGAGGGGACGGTTCAGGCCAAATACAGCTTTAAAACTGAAAATGAGCTATCGCCTGATCCCAGCGGCTACTACATCAACAGTCCAGGCGTTGGCCGGGTTTATCTCACCGGTAAGGCGCTAGATAGCTATGTGGGCAAACCAGTTGCAGCGCTGGGCAGTGTTTCGGGCGTGTGTGGGCCAAAATCTGTTCCCTGCTATCCCATCGTAGCCGTCAGAGAAATTACTATTTCAGCGGCAGAGTAAAGGCGGAGTTAGGCGATCACGGCCAAGCTTTACGGCTCTGGACTTACGGTTCTGGACTTACATCTCTACGCCTACGGCTCTACTTTTACCGGCGTGCCGATCGTCACCTGAGAGAACAGGGCCACAATGTCTTCGTTGCGCATCCGCACGCAGCCATTGGAGACGGCTTTGCCAATAGAATCGAGCGTGGGCGTACCGTGAAAACCAAACGACCCCGATTCGCTGGTATGAAACCCAATCCACCGCAGGCCCAAGGCGCTGTTTGGCCCAGGCGCGTGCATTTCGCCCGTCCAAGGGCTTTGCCATATCGGTTCAATCACCAGCTTAGAGACCTCAAATTGTCCTTGGGGAGTGGGCGTAGCGGCGGCACCTACCGCCACCGGATAGCTCACGATCGCCTGTTCACCCTGATACAAAAACACCTTGCGATCGCCTAACCGCAAAACCACCCGCACAGCCTCAGCCGCCGTATCTATCTCAGCCGTCGCCGTCGCCTCATCGGGTACAGCGATGGATGCAGCCATTGCAACTGCATTCGAGCCGCCAGACAGCAGCACAAACGCTAGAAAGCCAAACGCTAGAAAATTCCACGAGATTGCCGATAGACCGATTTGTTGGGAGCGATCGCGTTTTGAAGATTGTGAATCTTGCTTCTGGTTAATCAAAGAATTCTCTCCGAGTTGTCTAAATTCTGAAAAAAATACGCCCACCTACAAAGACTGTACGATGGGCGTATGCGTTCCTCCGGATGCGATCGTTTTGAGCGCAATAGTCTTGAAATTGCGATCTATGGCTTACCAAAGACCTCGAATTGGCTCTTGGAAAGTCGGCACGGGTTCGGGTGCGGGCGGCACGGGTACAAATTCTTCAGTTCGCGCCGGGGGCAGTGGGTCGGCAGGCGGAGCTAAACCCACTTTTAACAACCCAGTCTCGCACTCTCCACCCAGCGAATCGAGGCCAGACATCGTTTCATTACCACCCTTAATTAGCTGCAAAAGCGTCATCAAAGCAGGCGAGTCTGCCGCTGCCGCCAGTTGCTGACTATCCAAGGCCATGACCAAATCGTTGGCGGAGCTAATGGCGCTTTGCAATTCGCTCGAAGACAGGCACAAGCGAGAAAATTCAACGTCAATGCCGGTTTCGCTGGTGACCTGTTGTGCCAGCGCATCTAAGGCGGCTTATTGCGGGCGATCGCCCGCAATAAGCGACTGAATACTCTCAACTTGTGAAGGCGAAATGTAAGGATTCAGGTTTTTTTAAGAGGATAAATGGTGCAATCACGCTAGCCTCAAG
>QBMC01000146.1:0-262 GCA_003242035.1 Nodosilinea foveolarum
GGGCAGGTCGGTTGGTGGCTGGAACCGGGAGGGGCTGAGTCGATGGGTCGGAATCTGGCTGGGTGGTTTGGGCGTTGGCGAATGGGATGCGTTGGCGAATCGCGGTTTGGAGGCGTTGGGTTTGGAGGGTGGCTTGCTGGCTGATGGGTTGCCGTTGCCAGAGGCAAAGAGCGGCGATCGCCATCAGGCTCAATGTCCCAAAGGCTATACCCCAGCTACGGCGTCGATTGGGTATGGCAACCGGCGTGGCGGGAGAAGCAGT
>QBMC01000146.1:311-11677 GCA_003242035.1 Nodosilinea foveolarum
GAATATCTTGATTGGGCGGAGTACTCACAGACACTACGTTGATTGGACTACGGGTAGGGTTGGTAGGTTTCAAGGTAAATAGGTTTGTGGCAGATGATAGCGGCTACCGCTTGGCTACTGATTTTCTAACGGCTCTGTGTATAGCAATTTACAGTTATTCGGCTGCCTCGTCTATTCCGAGTGTGCTGCTTTGAGCTTATCCCAGTCCATTTCTTCGTAGTGTTCGAAGGGTTGATGAATCCAGGGGTTGTTGTCGAGGTAGTGAAGGGCGTAGTCGGGGGTGATGACGGAGCAGTCTTTGTGCCAGAGGACGGCGGTGCGAATTTCGTCGATGTAGAAGCCGTATTTGTTGTGCAGCCAGGAGATGCTGCGCTTGAGGCTTTGGCCGGAGTCTACGAGGTCGTCTACTAGGAGAATGCGCGAGCCGAGGTTGGCGGTAGTCATGCTGAGGTCTTGGGAGAAGGTGATGGAGCCTCGGGTGCGGTTGCCTTCGCCGCCGTAAGAGGCGGTAGAGAGAATGGCTAGGGGTTGATTGGAGATGCGACAGATGATATCGCCGATGCGGAGGCCCCCTTTGGCAAGACACACAATTTGATTAAATTCCCAGCCGGAGCGGTGTACCATCAGGGCCAACTGTTCGATGTTTTGGTGATAATCTGACCAGGATATGTGAAGGTCTGTCATAGCGCGATCGCGTTTTATTTTTCTAGTTATCTTTTCCCAGCTATCTATTTATACAGGGTTCTTACAATGTCTGAGTCTAATGCAGATTTGCCTGCGGACGCGGTGCCGAACGCCAAGGTAAATTATCCTACGCCTAATCTGACGCTGCCGGTAAAGCTGGCCTATGGCGCGGGCGATTTTGGGGCGGGGCTAACGTCGCAGTTTCTGGCGTTTTTTCTGCTGTTTTTTCTGACGGATGTGGTGGGGATGAGGCCGGTGATCGCGGGTTCTGTGCTGGCGGTAGGCAAGATTTGGGACGCGGTGAACGATCCGCTGGTGGGGATGTTGAGCGATCGCACTAAAACCCGCTGGGGTCGTCGCTATCCATGGATGTTTTTAACGGCGATTCCGTTTGGGGTCTCTTACTTTTTTATCTGGATTGTGCCGGGGTTTGAAAATCAGTGGACGCTGTTTGCCTATTATGTGGTCGTCACCACGATTTTTCAGATTTTCTTTACAACAACAAATTTGCCGTATACCACGCTGACGGCTGAGATGACGCAAGATTACGACGAGCGCACGTCTTTAACTTCGTTTCGGCTGGCGTTTTCGGTGACGGGTGGGATTTTGATTTTAGTGGCGGCGGGCGTGTTTGGGTCGCTGATTGAAGATCCGGCGCAGCGGTATATGGCATTGGGGATCGTCGGCGGGGTGATTTCGATTTTGTCAATTTATTGGTGTATTTTTGGCACGTTTGGCTATGCGCAGGCGAAAGCAAAGGCGATGGGGGGGGATTTGAATGCGATCGCCGATACGCCCAATGAGCCTTTTTTCGCCCAGCTTAAAATAGTGGCGAATAATAAGCCTTTTCTGTTTGTGGTCGGCATTTATTTGTTCTCCTGGCTGGCACTACAGATTACGGCGACGATTATTCCTTACTACGCTAAATACTGGATGGGCGTAAGCGAGAGTTTGCCTGCGGTGGTTGTGCAAGTCGTGACCGTGGTGATGATGTTTGTCTGTGCGGCGCTCAGTCGTAAGGTAGGCAAGAAAAATCTCTACTTCTTGGGGTCGGGTGTTTGGATTGTGGTGCAAATTGCGCTGTTTTTCTTGCAGCCAGATCAGGACAATATTATGTTTGGGCTGTGCGCGATCGTGGGCTTTGGCGTGGCGACGGCTTACGTAGTGCCCTGGTCGATCTTGCCAGATGTGATTGAGTTAGATGAGCTGAAGACGGGACGGCGTAGAGAAGGCATTTACTATGCGTTTATGACGCTGTTGCAGAAGTTTGGCTTGGCGTTAGGGTTGTTTTTAGTGGGTTTAGCGCTAGAGTCTTCTGGCTTTGATAAGGACTTGCCGGTACAGACCGACTCGGCGCTAACGGCAATTCGATTCTTTATGGGGCCGGTGCCTTTAGTGCTGTTGCTCTTTGGGGTTGTGTTGGTCTACTTTTATCCCATTACGCGAGAGATGCACACAGAGGTAATGCTGAAGCTGGCAGAGCGAAAGCGATTAAATGAAACAGAAGTATAGCGACTCATCATATTTCTACGGATTGATTGGCTGATCTGACTAATCCGGTGTATTAGCCAGTCCTACCTGCTGCAGGCGCTGCAAGACGTACCGCAAGCTTGGTGCCATGTGCTGCAAGCTTTTCACTGCCGGCTGCAAGCCTTGCAGTACGTGCTGCAAGCTTAGCGCTACCTACTGCAAGCTTGGCGCTACGTGCTGCAAGATTCTCACGACCGGCTGTAAGCGTTTCAGGAGGTGTCGAAAGGGAAGCAGTCGGTCGGTCGCCTAAATTTCCCTAAAAATACGGAGGAAAAGGGCTATCGTTTAGCCCAGACGTTTAGATACCCCGTCATTATTTTTCTGAAGTATCGACATTATGTGGGGAGACACAGGCATCTGAAACTTTTTCATTAAGCAGTCAGCGCTCGACAGACTAGACTTTTCCGATGTCTTTTACAACTGGGATTGCTGTTGATTAATTTAGCGGCCTCTACAGATCTAAAATCTTAGCTGCTAACGATGGTCGTCAAAATTTCTACGATGGCGTCAACCCAGTTTGTTTCTAGAATTTCACCGGTTGATTTCCACCAGCGAGTGCAAAGATCGACACTTCTGACTTGTTCTACAAGAACTGAGCCATGAGTTTTGAATTCTTCAGGAATTAAGACCATGGTCTTAATCTCGGGTTTGCGAGTACTTGTAATTGGCATAATGATTGTCAGCCACCTCTAGCAGCGTTGTACTTTGTACTACTGATGACGATGCAAGGTCGAGCGTCGCCTTGCTGTTCTCTTCCTTGTGTTGGATTTAGGTTGACTTTGATAATCTCGCCTCTTTTAGGACTCATATCATCTCTTGTCCTACTGGGCCGCTTTCAACAAAGTCGGCAACATCTTCAGGATACCGAAAGTCTTCTGGAATACTGGCTAATATTTCATCAAGTGTAAACTTATTTTGCTTTTTCTTGATAGTAATAGTATCTAAAGACGCAGTGAGTTCAACAATTGAATCTTCTCCTATGTTTAGTTTCTCGGCGAGCTTATATGGAATTCGCAAGCCGATACTATTACCCCATTTTTTTACCCGAACATCCATAAACACCTCAGTTATACAATGGATAATAGCAAATCTAGCTGTGCATTTCAGCGTTATTAGCTGCCTCTGTAAGTGCTGTAAGACCAAGGCGAGCAAAGCAGGGGAATGTGGTAGTGCTTGCTAGTATCGGCGATGCTGAAGCGGATAGGGATGATGTTCAAAAATAAGGGATCGGGGAGCTTGTCTAATTGCTTTGCGAAGTAGCCGCCCATTGCGAACCGCAGTTCGTAGGTACCTTTTTCCATTTCTTTGCTGGTTAGTAATGGCTGATCCGTTCGTCCGTCGGCGTTGGTAGTTAGGGTTTTGATGAGCTTTGCGTTTTGAGATAGGCTGATTTGAAACAGTTCGACGGTTACGTTTGCGGCGGGTTGGCCTTGCGCGGTGTCTAGAATGTGAGTGGTGAGTTTGCCGGTCATGGTGGGACGCTCCTGAGTGCGGGTTTCAGAGTCTAAACTTACAACAGTCCGCGATACCGTACAAAGATCAGAACAGCGGCCCACGATCCAAGGGCTACTTTGATGGCGACTAGACTGTTGAGAATGGGAATCCAGCCGCCGCTGAAGAGGTCTCCGGGGTTGCCTTGCGGTAGCTCTAGGCCGGAGAGGGAGAGGAGGGCGATCGCAATAAACAACAGCACTGATACTTTCTCCCAGGTCGCCGCATGCCACTGCTGATATTTGTCTTCCATTTTGGCAGTAGAGGACGTGATGGCGATCAGTCCTACGGCGGTGCCGCCTGCGATACCGGCTGCGAATCCGCCGCCTGGACTGAGGTGTCCGCGAATGGCGAGTTCTATGCCGATTAGGGCTGTGACGGTTGCGCCTAAGCGAGCTAAGACGACGGAAGGGGCATCGGTGAACTGGGTGATGGTTTGGGCGGGCTGTTCGTTAGCCATGAGGAAGCGAACGCCCATGATGGCGATGGTGAAAACGATGACTTCGAAGAGAGTGTCGTACAGACGATTTCTAAAGACGATGCCGGATACGGTGTTGACGCCGCCGCTGTCTTCGAGGATGAGGGCGACGGCGGATTCACTGGCTAGTGCTGGCAAGGAGCCAGGGAATAGCAGGATTTTGGCGAAGAAGGCGATCGCGGCAAAAGTATACAGCCATTTCATGATTCGGTTGGGGGATTGGGAGTATTACTTAAGGCTGAGCGGATGGCGATCGCATACAAAACAACAGAAAGCAGGGTGCCCACTAGGGCTTCGGTGAGGGCAACGTCGGCTGCGCCAAAGGTGGCGTATAGGAGAGCGGCGATCGCGCCTAAAATACCGCGCATAATCAGGGCGTGATAGGGATTGGTCTGTAGCACTAACAGACAGGCTGAGAGTGGCAGCAGGCTGGCGATAATTAAAATCGGGATAGTGTCAGTCATGAGCTGGTTTTGTTAAGAGAGCAGTAAGCTAGAACGTAGCCTAGTACTGTGTTCCAAAGCGCGAGTGCGATCAGTGCGAGAATGAGTAAGGGCCATTCCCGAGGAATTTTGAGGAGTAGGCCGAAGAGAATGGCCATAGAGCCTAAGGTGTCTGAAACTGAGAGGCTGTGGAGTTTGAATAAGATGCTGCGATCGCCCAAAAGCGGCAGCGTTCCCCAAACCCAAAAGATAAGGCCGATGCCAATACAAAAGTTGCTGATCCAAAAAATCATGAGTTCGTCTCCTTTCTGCTATCGTTTCTGTTGTTTTGCGGATGCTATAAGTTTCGCCTTCTTAAAACATGTGCTAACAGCATCAGCGCCGCGTTACCGACGCTCAATATCAGCACGCCAACCAAGCCAATCATCCAGTCGTCCCGCCAAACCGAAAGCGCTAGCATGGCGATAGTGGTTTTTGTGGCGATGCTGGCAAAGGAGAGCATCTTCTCCCAGATATCTACGCTGCGATTGGCTGTGTAGAGCGGAATTAACAAGACTAAAACCATTACAACTATGACGACTCCCATTACGCTCGCCTCCTAACCACTTTGTGTACGTCGTATCCGCCGTCTTCTCGCTGGTCTAGCACGATAGTTTTGGGTGTAAATGTAATGAGGAAAATCTCTAAGAAGATGCTTTCGGAGGACTGGCGATCACGCTCAGAAAAGGCGGGCATGGTGGTAATTACTTCGTGATTATGCGGTCGCAGAATCATCTCAAAGGCTTCGATATAGGCAACTGGAATGGCGACGACAACCTTCCACAGCAGGCTGATGATGGTTTTCCAATGGGCCGTTGTTTTTTGGCTTCTTCGAGTCAGGAGTAGGGCGATGCCGATGCCAATACCAATATTTACTAGACTTAGGTCAGCCGTGACTAATAGCCAAATTGTAATTACGAAAGTTAGGTCGAGGAGGGTTGCCATTGCAGTACTGTCCAGAATAGAAGGATTAAAACGATGCTCATGCCGCCGATTAAATGTTCTATTTTTTCGAGCGATTGAGGGAACTGTTGTTTGTTTTTCCGTAGCGCCAGCCCGTAGATGAGCCAGCCCGCAGCGATTGTAATGAGAGCCTTAGCGATGTTTTTTACTGTATAACTCTCAAGATTGGTTATGCCGAGTAAAAGCAACGAAACCAACAACAAGATGACGGCTGGCCAGAGGTTGCTGCTGCTTGAAGTGTCTGATTTGCTGGCGCGATCGCTGGGTAGAAAGATGAACTTTGCAAAGGCGATCGCACTGCCTACAGAGCCAATGGTGAGCGCTGTCGATAACCAGATTGGCAAATCGGCTAAAACCAGCGACTTGGCGTTGAACCCGGCGAGCAAAGGAAATCCGCAAAGGGAGAGACTGGCAATTGTGATCGCGACCCAAAGAGACTTACTTATGCGCATTTTCTGTAGCTCTGAGAAGTCGCGGCTGGGTAAGCTACCGGCGATTAAAAAGAGGGTTGCTTTGGCTAATCCATGCGAGAGGGCGTAGACTCCGGCGATCGCGGGCGCGGCTAAAACAAAGCCCATTTGAGAGATAGAGCTAAAGGCTAGGGTTCGCTTGGTGTCTTTTTTTAAGATGGCACCGGCTGTTCCGAGTAGGACTGTGCCGACGCTAAATATTTGAATAACGGGCGTCAATTCTTCTATCAGTAAGGCGCAGCGCACGAGCGGGAAGACGCCTGTTTTGATGACGATGCCTGAGAGGATGGCGGATACAGGTGTTTTGGATTCGGCGTGGGTGAGCGGTAGCCATAGCCCGGAAATGAAGATGCCGCCTTTGGCGAGTAGGCCGAGAAAGATTAGGGCGATCGCCTCGACGGGTGCTTGCCTGAGTCCTTCAAACGCAAATGAATGACTGGCCTGATAAACCAGGGCCGTACCAATGAGATAGAACAACATGGCCGTGTTGCTGATGAGTAAATAGCGTAGCGCCACCCAGATAGATTTGTCCGTTCGCGGGTAGGCAATCAGGAGGAAAGAGGCGATGCTGATGACTTCTAGGGCGACGTATAGGCTGATGAAGTCTGCGCAGACGAAGACCGCGTTGATGCTGCCGTGCAGAATGGCGAGTTGGGTGTAGAAGAAGGCGGTGCTGCCCTGGGTTAAATGGTCTTTCCAGCAGTAGAGGACAACGGCGGCGGTAACTAGCGCGTTGGTGAGGATGAAGTAGCCGCTGAGTGAGTCGATCATTAGCGTGACGCCGAAATGATCTGTGAGGATAAGGGTGGTGGTTTCTGGGATGAGGATATGAGTGAGGCCGTAGGCGGCTGAGGAGATCGCAATCATCAGCGTGAAGGGGCGATCTCCTTGGGGGAACAGCGCAATGCTGAACCCTAAAAAAAGCGGCAGGGCAATCCAGAGGAGCGTTATTAGCGTCATTGGGCGTTCTCCTGCGGTCTGCTGGTATTGGAGAAGCTGTCTTCTAGGCGATCGCAATCCAAGGACGCTTGACCGCTTGATAGCTTAATCACGCTCGCTAGCATGAGTGCCTGGATGGAGAAGCCAATGACAATGGCGGTCAGGATAACAGCTTGCGGGACAGGATCTGCGTAGTCTGTGAGGGCTGAGGGTGGATTACTGCTAGAGACGATAGGCGCAAATTTGCCGCTGTGGGTGGCGATCAGGACGTAAAGAGCGATCACACCCGTACTCATCACGTCCATTGCTAAAATTTTTAAGATCAGGTTTTGCCGGAGGAGAAGCCCTAAAAAGCCGCATAGGATGGTTGCAAAAACGCAGGCTTCTATTGCAGAGGTCGTAGGGTGCATGGTTATATTAATTGGAGCTTATCAGTCGAACTTGTCATAGACTCTGGTCTATCTAAAATTTTTTTTCATAGATATTAATCTACAGCAGTATCTGTATTTTTGACCAATAGTGCTGGCTGAGAATTTTTATGCAGGGTAAAAGTCGCGATCACGATTTGAGGTCTGTCTTTTAGGTATCACGGAACCGGCTGCAAAGTTGCTAGCATTTAGACTGTCCTTATGATGCAGTTGTTCAAATGCCCCGTTCTCCTCTTCCCTCAATATTGACGCCGACGCTACTCTCCCGGCAGCGGGAGATCGTGGAGGTCTTTTTGCGCAACGGCTGGGACTATATGCGCCAGCTAGTTTTGGGCAAGGCTTCGGATGAGCCGGAGTTGCCTTCGCCTGCGGTGCTGTGCAATATTTTGATTGAGCTAGGGCCGGTGTACGTGAAGCTGGGCCAGCTATTGAGTACGCGCCCCGATCTGTTGCCTTCTCGCTATATTGAGGCGCTAAGTTCTTTGCAGTCTACGGTGCCTGCGGTGCCTGCGGTGCAGATTGAGAACTATATGCGTCAGCATATGGAGCGAACGGTGGAAGATGTGTTCGCTGAGATGGATTATGTGGCGATCGCCGCTGGCTCCATTGGCCAAACTCATCGGGCGGTGCTCAAAAGCGGTCAGGCGGTTGCGGTAAAAGTGCAGCGCCCCGGCATCGACCAGCAAATAGAGCGCGACATGGCGCTGATTAAAGACCTTGCCAAACTTGTTTCAGTGACGCAGTTTGGGCAGCGATACAACATTATTGAGCTAGCTGAAGAGTTTAAGTCGGCGCTGACAGCGGAGCTAGACTTTACAATTGAGGCGCGCTATACCGATGAGCTGCGTCATGACATGGAGAATAGTTCGTGGGTAGATGCTGAGAAGCTGACGGTGCCAAAGATTATTTGGCCGCTGACTAATTCCAAAATATTAGTGATGGAATGGTTGGTCGGTAGCCCCCTCCTGCTCGCAAACTTGCCGGTGGAGGAGCCGGAAGACTTGTCAGCCGATCCGGTGAATAGTCCGTTTGGCAGCACGTTTACCGATAATCCTTTTAAGAAACTGTTGCCTTCAAAAAATGAAAGTAAGCGAGCGGATGTCACTTCGCTGCTTTTTAGAGCTTTTTTAGCTCAGTATTTTGTCACTGGGTTCTTTCACGCCGATCCTCACCCAGGGAATATCTTCTATCTAGATGATGGCCGCATCGCGCTTTTAGACTGCGGCATGATGGGCCGGATCGATCCGCAAACCAGAGCGATTTTGACAGAGTTAGTGCTTTCGATTGTCAGCTCGGACGCCCAACGGTGCGCTCAACTTACCTTAAAGATGACAGAACCGCTCAAGCCAGTGAACCTGGTGAGATTAGAAAGCGATTACAGCCGCTTGCTGGGCCGTTACTACGGATTAACGTTGGGCCAGTTCAACACGGCGGAAGCCTTTAGCGCTGTGATTGAGACGGGCGTCCGGAATAATCTCAGATGGCCTGCGAATATTGGTTTGTTTACCAAGTCTCTCGCCAATCTGGAGGGGGCTGCTCGCCAGTTTTATCCCAATATTAATTTGATGGATGAGATTCAGCCTCTGATGTTGGATTTATTTCGTCAGCAGTTGGTGGGAGACAATCCGGCTCAGCTTTTCTTGCGAACCGGGTTGGAATTTCGAAACTTTTCACTTTCGGCTCCCCGTCAGCTAGGTTTTCTACTAGATCGACTGAGCGACGAAACCCTACGGTGGAATTTGACGATTCAAGGCATGGATTCTTTGCAGCGCAGCCTAGAAAGATCGGCTAATCGGCGGGCGTTTAGTACGGTTGTCGGCTCGCTCATTATTGGGGCGGCTATCATCTCTACCGGGCAAAAAACGAGTCAGCTACAGGGCTTGAGCGCTTTGCTATTTGCGGCGGCTTCTTTTTTGGGGCTGTGGCTGATTGCCAGTATTTTACGCTCGGGGCGTTGGAAGTAGAGCGATCGCTGCTAACAAACGTGACGTGATCTACGCATAACTTGGGTATTAATTGCTTGATAAGCTGTCCGCAGAAGCACGGGCAGAAGAATTCGGAGGGAAAAACGGCTTTATCGTATGATAGGTAAGTGTGCTCGGCTCCATCCTGCTCAATCTCTAGAATTAAGTGGCCTTTCTAATTTTTGACTTTGACGGCACCATTGCCGACACGTTAGGGGCAATCGTGCGTATCACCAATCGCATTGCTCCAGAATATGGTTATTCTCCAACTACGCCCGAAAAGCTCAAATACTATCAATCGTTAAGCACTAAAGAGATGCTGCGGCAGTCCGAACTGCCGCTGTTCAGGCTGCCTTTTTTGCTGCGTCGGGTGCGCAAAGAGATGGCTGCTGAGATGAACGCTGTGCCGATTGCGCCGAATTTAGTGCCGACGCTCAGAGATTTACTGGCTCACAATCATCGTCTAATGATTATGAGTTCTAACTCTCGGCGAAATATTGAAGGATTCTTAACGCTGCACGATATTGAAGATGTGTTTGAGTCGGTGCAGGGCGGCGTTGGACTGCTAAGTAAGGCTCGGGTGCTCAAGCGAATTGTGCAAAAGGGCGATTTGGACTTCTCTCAGGTGATCTATGTGGGAGATGAGACAAGAGATATTGATGCTTCTAAGCAAATTGGTATTTTAGTAGCAGCGGTTACCTGGGGATTCAGCAGCCGGGAGGCTCTGGCGGCTCAAGATCCTGCCTTTTTAATCGACCATCCTCGGCAGCTACTCGGTGCAGCCCAAACGTTAGTCAATCCTAGTTGGCGGCAGGAATACCGCTCGATCCCGACAAATTCCGTATTCCATTCTCGGCCAAATTTTAAGGTGTGAAAAGTGAGGTTTGGTCTTTTTTTAGACCTAATCGGTTCGAGACCATACTGGATGCTCAAGCAGGGCGTTCATGACTCGAACGCCCCTGAGCTGGTTAAATAGCGGCAGATGTCCAATGGGAGCTGAGGCTAAATCCCAAGTAAATTCTGTGGGGTAGCGAGTCCAGGCTCCTGCTGAGGATTTCCAGTTAATTTGAGGCCACAGTCTTTCCCAGTCTTGACCTAGACGCAGCCAAAGAGCGCGCTGTTGGCTCCAACCGAATTTGTTTTCGGAGTAGGTTCTCCAGAGCGTGTCGATGGTGAGAATGTCGGCGTCGGGAAACTGGCTAATTTCGGTGAAGTACACCCATTTACGCTGGATGGCCGTTTCGCCCGCGATTTCGCACATCAGTTCAGTAGTTAATTTATCTGCTGCCTGATAATTTTGTTGAATGAGCAGTTGCTGAAGCTCGTCGTAGTCTACCTCGCGCTCCGAGATAACTTTTACGAGGCCGGTAGGCGTTTGTTCTGTAAATGATTTGGCTACTGCTGAGGTGGCTTTAAAGAGGTATTGATAGCTACTGCCATAAACCGCAATTTGGTCGTTTGCATAGCTGTCATTCGGATCAATTTTTCCACCTGACTGAAGACTTTCTACCAAAGCCTGGTCTGCTTCTGCTGTGCCAAGCGCTGCTAGGTTATGAACGGCCTGAATTCTCTTCTTAAAGCTGCCTGAGCGCAGCTCTGCGGTTAGCAACTTAATTTTATCTGAATTGCCTTCTAAGGTGTTGTCTAAACCGCTGTCTAAACTGCCCTGGCTAGAGCGAGTAGCGGAATCGGGAGATTCGGTAGCGTTGGAATACATACTTTGACGGTAACAGATCGAACAGCGCAGCCTTAAGTTGGCTTCACAATGATAGATGAATACTGGCCTATGCGCCGAGCATTCGCAGAATATGACGCCTGAGCGATGCTTGAGTAGAAGCTCTCAACAGCGTACTGAACTACTTTTTTGCAGGAGCTGCCTGACCAGGGCTATTTCATTCTAAATATACGTTTAAGTGTGTCTAGACTAAACTGGCAGC
>QBMC01000147.1 GCA_003242035.1 Nodosilinea foveolarum
GAATCGTCCCAAGGTTCTAAAAAAGCTAAACGGCTCAAAGCCGGATGGAACAACATTTTCCTCATTCAAGTGCTACTCGATTGAGTATGCGTTTGCCCTGGTTGTTCTAGTATCTATACATCTGTTTATCAAGACTTGAAACGACCGTGCATACACAGTTAAGTAAAAACAGAAACAGCCTTTTGCAGGGTTAAATAGGGAAAAGCTACGCTGTATAATTCAATCGCCGCTAAGATAAAGTTTCAATAAAGTTTACGTAAAGATTGGAAGCACTCAAGTTCGTTGACTACAGGGCGCAAACCATACACTAATTGTTACTTTTAGTGAGGCTGAGGTTAAAGAGACCTTCCTTAACTCATCAAACAGTCTTGATAAAGGAACTGTATGCCTTTCTTTTCTGTCTGTATTTACAGTTTAGGGAATTATTCGAGACCCACTCATTCGAGACTAATCAAGTGATGCAACCAGACGACGTCATCGAAGTGTGTCAGTCCAAACGCAGCGAAGAAAACTGTATGGAAAGGTGGAACGAACTAGTAGCCGGATTTGTGTTGGGTAATCTCACGCCGGAAGAAGCGGAAAGCATCGCTGAAATTTTAGCGGAAAACCCACAGCTAGCGAGCGATATCGCCAGACTGAGGAACACGGCCACCGTTCGGTCGCTACGCACAACAGAATGGTCAACGGCCAGATCTCAAGACGGATCGGAAGGCTGGGTAGATACCACCTTAGATTTACCTATGGCTAGCGTTGTGTTGGAGGAGATATCCACGCGCGCAGCAGTAGCAGGCACAATCAGGCTAGGCGCAAACCGGGTCGAAGCAGGCCGGAGCAAGAAAGGTATGTCCGAAGCAGACCGGGCTATAGAAGTCCTCCCTACTCTGAGATTTGAACCATTCTCGATGATTGAAGCGGTGCTAGTTCCCCTATTCAATCCGCTGTGGTGGACAGTTTTCGTCGCTGTTGTGGCGTTGGGTATAGATGACTTTCGAGTGCGGCGATCGCTCTCAGAAGCACTCAAAGAAATGTCTCAGATCGAAGCAGCACCTCAGCTTCCGGTTTTAGAGCAGCCAAGTCCGCTAAATAATACCGACGGCAGATTACTAGACGCTCGCTAAAATGCTAAATCATTTCAGGCAAACACTTGCATAGGGAGCAAGTCGTTTAAAATGAAAGTCGAGCTAGGCAAACGCAAGCGGTGGGCATGGACGATCTTCAGCAGACTTCCTCAAATAAAGATAAAGACAAAAACGAAGCATCCAATCCGTCGGCCATACCAGGTAGCCGACGGCAGCAGTGGCTAGCCCAAGCAACAGAGCTATCTACAAAGCTGTGGAAAGACGCCAGCAACCGCGCTGCTAGGTGGTTGCCAACCGACGCCAGACAGCTTCGCAAAGCCTACAACGATGCCCGCGACAGCGCCCAGAACAACGCCCAGACTATCTTCAGCGCGTTCAGCGTCAGCGATGAGCGTATTGCTGAGATTCTTCAGCAGGTACGCGCCGAGCTGCCCACCACTGAAGCCTTACTGATCGGTAAGCCCCAAGCCGGGAAAAGCTCCATTGTGCGCGGACTCACCGGTATCTCCGCTGACATCATCGGCCAGGGCTTTCGGCCCCATACCCAAAACACCCAGCGCTACGCCTATCCTTCGGACGAGCTACCCCTGCTCATTTTTACCGACACGGTAGGTCTAGGCGACATCAACCAGGCAACGACAGACATCGTCGCCGAACTCACTAGAGAGCTACAGCAGGCCAGTCGTCGCGCTCGCATTCTTATTCTGACCGTAAAAATTAGCGATTTTGCCGTCGATCAGCTTCAGCAAATCGCTCGCAAACTCAGACAGGATAATCCCGGTATTCCCTGCCTACTCGCCGTCACTTGCCTACACGAACTCTACCCACCCGACTGCCCAGATCATCCTAGCTATCCGCCTGACCTACCAGAAATCAATCGTGCCTACGAAGCCATTAAAGCAACCTTTGCAGACTGCTTCGACCAATCTGTACTCCTGGATTTTACGCTGGAGGAAGACGGATTTTTGCCAGTATTTTACGGTCAAAACGCCTTAAGGGATGCCCTAGCCGATCTGCTACCAGAGGCCGAAGCCAAGACGATATATCAGCTCATTGACGAGCAGGACGCTGCTAGCGCTCAGCTTGGCAACCTCTATAGGGATGTTGGCCGACGGTATATCTCAGCGTTTGCTATTATTTCAGCCACGTTAGCGGCTGTCCCGCTACCGTTTGCCACTATGCCTGTACTCACCGCCTTACAGGTTTCGATGGTCGGACTGCTGGGCCAGCTCTACGGGCAAAAGCTATCGCCCTCACAGGCGGGGGGTGTGGTTAGCGCGATCGCAGGCGGTTTTTTTGCTCAGGCAATTGGCCGCGAACTCATTAAATTTATCCCTGGCTTTGGCAGCGTGATTGCCGCCTCTTGGGCAGCGGGATACACCTGGGCACTAGGCGAAGGAGCCTGCGCTTACTTCGGCGATTTGATGGGCGGCAAAAAGCCCGACCCAGAGAGAATTCAGCAGGTAATGGCCACTGCCTTCGAAGAAGCAAAAGAGCGGTTTAGAACCAGTAAGCCAACGTAAAAGGGCGTGATACGGTGATGGGGCGACGTTAATCCATCAAAACTTGGACTCTAGACCCGCGCACAAGGTCTGAGGAAGGCGGGCGATCGCTCATCATTCTCTAGGTAACGACTCATAACCAGAAACTTGAGTCAGTGACCGTTGATCCCTAGAATTAAGAATATATAAAGGAACTTATATTCCTAACTAACATTATCTACCTGTAGGAGGAACTATGGCTGAACGTCCAATCATCGTTGGCATTGTGGGCGACAGCGCCGCTGGTAAAACCACGCTCACTCGTGGCATCGCGCAAGTACTAGGTGAAGACAACGTTGTAGCCATTTGCACCGACGACTACCACCGCTACGACCGCAAACAGCGCGCCGAAATGGGCATCTCTGCCCTCGATCCCGACTGTAACTACATCGACATCATCGAGCAGCATTTGCAAGACTTACGTAACGGTAAGTCTATTCTGAAGCCGATCTATAACCATACGACTGGCGGCTTCGATGCCCCAGAGTACATCCAGCCCAAAAAATTCGTCATCGTAGAAGGACTGCTGGGCTATTCTACTAAAGTCGCCCGTGATGCTTACGACGTAAAGGTATATCTGGCCCCGTCCGAAGACCTGCGGGCCAAGTGGAAAATTAAGCGCGACACTCGCAAACGTGGCTACACCGACGAGCAGGTGCTAGAAGCATTACGCAAGCGCGAACCCGACTCAGAAGCCTTCATCCGCCCCCAGCGTCAGTGGTCTGACGTGATTGTTTCCTTTACCCCACCAGATAAGGAAGAAGAAGGCGGCAACGACTTGCTGCTAGACGTAAAGCTTGTGCTACGCCCGACCCTGCCCCATCCAGACTTCACTCACATTCTGGATGATAAAGGTAACGACTTGGGCAATGCCATTCGTCTAATTTTAGACCGCGATATGGGTAAGCCTGTCGATGTATTGCGCGTAGACGGCCACGCGAACGAAGCTCAAGTGCAGCAGCTAGAGAGAATTCTTTGTAGCGAAGTGCCTTACCTGGGTCAGTTTTGCAGCTTGGAGGGAAATAAGGACGTCGGGAAAGTAGTCGGGACTACGGGCGAGACTCTTCAGAGCTATCCACTGGCGCTGACACAGCTCCTGATTACTTACCATATGCTGAAGGCGGTTGAGCGCACACAGAAGCAGTAGTCCTGAAAAGAAGGAATTGTCCTAAGAAAAGACTGCCTAATGCAGCGTCAGTACCTGAGCTTCGGGTACAGCGCTGCATTGGTTTTCAGAATTCTATTTTCTAGCGAAGGCATTAAGGCCGCTCGGACTGGTTGATGAGCTAGTAGCACTAGGAACACCTACAGGATCAATCGTCAGTCATTCGCACCGTTCAAAGGCCGATTTAGGATCGTATTCGCAAGTATTCAAGCAATAGATAGGACGCATCATACCTCTGCGGTCTCTACTCCAAATACATTCAAATACATTTTAAGAAGAAGCGGTCGCCGAACGATTGGGCCGAGCAAAAATCATCCGTCCTGCCGACGTTTGCAATGCACCCGTCACCACTACGACCAATTCATCACCGATAAATTCATTACCTTCTTCCACAACAACCATCGTGCCATCGTTAAGATAGCCCACGCCCTGAGTAGCTTCCTTACCTGGCTTAAGAATTCTAATTTCGATATCGTCGCCGGGTAGGTAGGTGGGGCGAATAGCTTTAGCCAAATCGTTGATGTTCAGTACGCTGACCTGCTGGACACTGGCTACTTTGTTGAGGTTGTAGTCGTTGGTTACTAGCTGTGCGTTCATTTCTTGGGCTAGCTTTACCAGCTTAGAATCTACCGCGCTAATTGAGTCGTAGTCTACTGAGTCAATTACGACTCGCTCTGGATAGCTTTTGCGGATGCGGTTGATGATGTCCAGTCCTCGGCGGCCCCTGGCTCGCTTTTGATCGCTGGAGGAATCTGCTACGCGCTGAAGTTCTTCTAAGATAAACTGCGGCACTACGAGCTGCCCATCCATAAAGCCGGTCTTGAGCAAATCTTCGATGCGTCCGTCGATGATGCAGCTAGTGTCTAGCACCTTCGATTTTGCGGGCTTGAGGGTGCCTTCGTTGATAAGTAAGGCTTCGTAGCTGTTGGGATTGATCAGTCTGAATAAGGCGCGTCCGTTGTTTTCGGCTAGGCCCATGCCGGAGACGGCAAAAAGTAAGCTGCCCATGACGGCTGTGATGGGTTTAGTGAAACCAAATTTTTCTGGGATGGGGAGTAAAAATAGGGGGGCCAGCATTAGGTTGGCGATGAGGAGGCCGACGACTAAGCCGACGGCTCTGGCGAGCAGCGTATCGGGCGGCATGTCGTTGATTTGCTTTTCTAGCCGTCGGTAGCTGGTTTGCACGACTAGCCCGACCCCAATGCCGATGAGTGCACCGAAGCCAGCGGTGACGACTTCTAACCCTTCTAAGTTGGTGACTTGGGAGAGGGCAGATTCGGGTAGAAAGTCAACGATGAAGAAGCCGATTCCGGCTCCGGTGAGGATGAATGAAATGATGATGAGAGCGTCAAGCATAAGCTATGGGTAGCGCCTATTAGCGATGCTGGCGTCAGAGAAAATTGCTGTGCGAAAGCCCCTGTATCCAATGCGCTGAAAAGCATGATGTGATTATGATTACGGCTATTATAGGGGGTGGACTCGCGATCGCTTGCCTTCACCTTATTTTTGTAACCTTAGCGCTCTGGATGATGATCTATTGCTAGCCACAAAGTCGGCTTACGTGCATATTCCTTTTTGTCGGCGGCGCTGCTTTTACTGCGATTTTGCGGTGTCGGTGGTGGGCGATCGCGCTCAAGGCGAAACTTCCCGTACCATTACCCAATACGTCCAGACCCTCATTCGTGAAATTCAGGCCACACCCATAACCGGCCAAAACTTACAGACCGTCTTCTTCGGCGGCGGCACCCCTTCTTTACTTTCAGTCGCTCAACTAGCGCTGATTCTCACAGCAATAGACGACAAATTTGGCATTGCGCCCACCGCTGAAATTTCGATGGAAATGGATCCAGCGACCTTCGATTTGGCGCAGGCGCAAGGCTACAAAGCAGCAGGCGTTAACCGCGTTAGTTTGGGCGCTCAAGCATTTGAAGACGCAGTGCTGGCTGCTGCGGGCCGGTTTCATCGGGCGGCGGATATTTTTCAGGCGGTAGACCTTTTGCGTCAGGCAAAAATCGAGAACTTTAGCCTGGATTTAATGTCGGGGTTGCCTCATCAAACGCTGGAAAACTGGCAAGCGGCGCTAGAGAAAACGGTTTCTTTGGAGCCTACTCACATTTCTAATTACGACCTGATCGTAGAACCTCAGACGGCGTTTAGCCGCTATTACAAACCGGGCGAGCTACCTTTGCCGAGCGACGAAAGTACGGCGCAAATGTATCGCATGGCTCAGCAGCATTTTGTGGAGGCTGGCTATGACCATTATGAAATCTGTAACTACGCTAAGAGTAGCTATGAGGCAAAGCATAACCTCACCTATTGGAAATCTGAGCCGTGCTATGGGTTTGGGATGGGGGCGACGAGCTATGTGAATCATCAGCGGATTGATCGGCCGCGTACTCAGAAGACCTATCGGACGTGGGTGGATGAGTTTGTGGCGCGTGGTGGACAGACGGTAGACCCGGTGCTGCCTTTGGATGAGCGGGTGGTGGAGCAGATTATGGTGGGGCTGCGGCTGAAAGAGGGAATTTCGCTGGAGGGGGTTTATCGGGCTTATGGGGAGAAGGGAATTGAGGCGATGGGGTGGGCGATCGCATCCCACCTAAAAGCTCACTGGCTCACCACCGACGCTCCGATTAACTCAAATGCGAACAGCCTGAAGCCAAATACACGTATTCGCCTCACTGATCCCGAAGGTTTTCTAATGTCGAATGTGGTAATTGTGGATGCCTTCAATGCGCTGGAATCTCTTGATCTTTCTATGGACAATAAGGGCTTGCTACCCTCCGTGTAACCGCTAACATATTAAGATCTCTAGATCTTGAGTCTGACCGATTTGCAGTAACATAACCCCTTGTATAGCTAGCACACCCCGCGCGACTGATTCATGCCCAAGGTACTCGTCTCCGATCCAATTGACCAAGCCGGACTAGACATTCTCTCTCAGGTAGCCACGGTCGATGTTAAGACCAAGCTTCCGCTAGAGGAATTGATTGCCATCATTCCGGAGTACGACGCGCTAATGATTCGCTCGGGAACGAAGGTGACTAAGGAAGTGCTGGAGGCGGGTAATAAGCTACAGATTATTGGTCGAGCGGGCGTCGGTGTGGACAACGTAGACGTTCAGGCGGCGACTCGCAAAGGAATCGTCGTGGTAAACTCGCCGGAGGGTAATACGATCGCAGCGGCTGAACATGCGCTAGCGATGATGCTGTCGATGTCTCGCTATATTCCGGCAGCGGATAAAGCGGTGAAGGCAGGCGGCTGGGATCGGAAGTCGTTCACGGGCGTAGAGGTTTATAAGAAAACGCTGGGCGTGGTGGGCTTAGGAAAAATCGGCTCTCATGTGGCGACGGTGGCGCGGGCGATGGGGATGAATTTGCTAGCGTTTGACCCGTTTATTTCGAGCGATCGCGCGGAAGAACTAGGCTGTCGTCTAGTAGAAATGGATTTTCTACTGCGAGAGTCTGACTACATTACGCTACACATTCCTAAAACTAAAGAAACGGCGCATTTAATCAACGCTGAGTCTTTGCGCAAAATGAAGCCCACCGCTCGCATCGTAAATTGCGCTCGCGGCGGCATTATTGACGAGGATGCGCTAGCTGACGCGCTAGAAGAAGGGATCATTGCGGGTGCGGCTTTGGACGTGTACGAGGAGGAGCCGCTGGGTGAATCTAAGCTACGCTCGATTGACAAGTCGCTGGTGCTAACGCCTCACCTGGGGGCTTCGACGGCTGAAGCACAAGTGAATGTTGCGGTGGATGTGGCCGAACAGATTCGCGATGTGCTGATAGGATTACCGGCGCGCTCGGCGGTGAACATTCCGGGCCTGCGCCCCGACGTGCTCGAAAAGCTGCGGCCTTATCTCAAGCTGGCCGAGACGCTGGGTAATTTTGTCGGTCAGCTAGCCGGTGGTCGAATTGAGGAGCTGCAAGTCAAGCTACAGGGCGAGCTGGCTCAAGATGATACGAAGCCGATTGTGATTGCGGCGCTGAAGGGACTGCTTTCTAACGCCTTGCAGGAGCGGGTGAACTACGTGAATGCTTCGATTGAGGCGAAGGAGCGCGGTATTCGGGTGATCGAGACTAAGGACACGACGGCTGAGGACTATACCGGGTCTTTGTATCTGTCGGCTAAGGGATCTTTGGGCGAGCATTCGGTAACGGGCGTTTTGATTGGCGGTAGCGAAGTGCGGATTATTGACATGGATAATTTCCCGATTAACGTGCCGCCGACGAAGTACATGCTGTTTACGCTGCACCGCGATATGCCGGGGATTATCGGTAAAATTGGCTCGCTGCTCGGCAGCTTTAATGTGAATATTGCGAGTATGCAGGTGGGCCGAAAAATCGTGCGCGGTGATGCGGTAATGGTGCTAAGCATTGACGACCCGCTGCCTGAAGGGATTATCACTGAGATTAAGAAGGAGCCGGGTATTCGCGATGCTTATACGGTGGCGCTGTAGGTGTAGCGGTGTTAACTGAGAAGTGGTGGGAGGTGGCTGTTGTCTGTCCGTTTGCTTTGGAAGATAGCGTTTACTGGGCGTTCGAACAGTTAGGCAGCAAAGGAACGGCCAGCCAGCAGAAGGACGACAGCCGCATTGTGACGGCTTACTTTCCGCAGGTGCAGTTTGGCCCGTCGGATTTTGAGCAGTTTGAGGCTCGTTTGCTGGATACGACTGATGCGTCTGTGCAGGTGAGCTGGAAGACGATTGAGAATGAGGATTGGGCAAAGAGCTGGAAGACGCATTGGCAGCCAGAAGCGGTGGGCGATCGCCTCCTAATCAACCCAGCGTGGCTAACGCCGCCCGACACTCAACGCACCATTCTCACGCTCGATCCGGGCAGTGCCTTTGGGACAGGTGCCCACGCCACGACGCAGCTTTGCTTGAAAGCGCTGGAAAAACAGGCAATCACCAACGCCACGATTGCCGATGTGGGCTGTGGCTCTGGCATTCTCTCGATTGTGGCTCTGCTCTATGGGGCGAAGCAAATTTACGCGGCTGATGTCGATCCGCTGGCGATTAGCTCGACGCACTCTAATGCGACGCTTAACGGTGTTTCTGAAGCGGCGCTACAGGTGGAGCTAGGCAGTTTGCCAGAGGTGATTGCGATCGCGAAGCAGGCGGGCGATTTGCCGGTGGATGGCATTGTCTGCAATATTTTGTCGGAAATTATTGTGGGGCTAATTTTGCCCCGGCTGAGCGAACTGGCTGGCCCAAAGACCTGGGGGATTTTGAGCGGTATTTTAACCAGCAAGTCTGCCTGGGTAGAAGAGCACCTAACGGCGTTTGGCTGGCAGGTGGTGGAAATCGTGCATCAAGACGAGTGGTGTGCAATGACGATTCGTTTGGCGGATGAGAGATGAAAACCGGAGCAAAGGTCTCGAATGGCACTGTTGGCTTTCTGGTTAAGGTGGTAGTAGCCTCTGCGCTGTTGAGCCTGCTGCTAAAGTATGGCGGGCCGCTGCTGCCCATTGCTGCGCCGTACACAGATCGGCTGAATGGGCTGGTAACGGCGATTATTCTACTGCCGAGTTTGGTAATTGGGACGGCGCTGATTTCCTTGATCAAGGCTCAGCGACTTTCTGACTAGTGCTGCTTTGAATGCTCCCTTAACAGATATTGGTAGCGGTGCTCACCATGCAGACAATCGCCGACATTAACGACAAAATTAGTCACGGTAAGGCGACGGTCTGGACAATTACAGAGGCTAAGGTTCGCATTGCTGAAATGGGCGTGGCGCAAGCGGCTAAGACAGTTGATGTGATCACAACGGGCACGTTCGAGCCAATGGAAGGCTCGGGCGCGATGATTAACCTGGGCCATACCGATCCGCCGATTAAAATCGTTGAGTGCCATTTGAACAATGTGCTGGCCTATTCGGGGTTTGGGGCAGTTGATTTGTACCTGGGGGCGGGGCAAATGGCAACGCCTGGGCGCGAGGGTGAGGCGGAAGAGCGAGGCGGCGGGCATGTGATCGCGGATTTGATTGCGGATAAGCCAGTGGCGCTGATGGCGACTGGGCAGATGACGGACTGCTATCCTCGGGCAAATTTGGAGACGACGATTACGCGCGATCGCATCAATCAGTTCTATTTATTTAACCCGCGCAATCTCTACCAAAATTTTATTGTGGGGGTGAATGGAGGCGATCGCCCACTATTCACCTACCTTGGCCCGCTCCAGCCTCGTCTAGCTAATGCTATCTACGCCAACACAGGCGCACTCTCACCTTTCCTGAACGATCCAGAGCTGCAGACGGTAGGCATTGGCACCCGCATTCTATTGGGCGGTGGCGAAGGCTACATCGCCTGGGAAGGCACTCAGCATTTTCCGCTTCAGCGCCGGTTGCCCAACCACGCTCCAGTGGGGCCAGCGGCAACCGTAGCGTTAATCGGAGACGCTAAAAAGATGGATGCTCACTGGGTTAGAGGCTGCTATTTTAAAGGCTACGGCCCGTCGCTGATGCTGGGTGTGGGCGTCCCAATTCCGGTGCTTAACGAAAGTGTCGTTGCTAGCTGCGCCGTCAGTGATGCCGATTTAGTTGCGCCCGTGATTGACTTCTCGATTCCTCGCCGCGTCCGACCAACCTTTGGGCTAGTAAGCTATGCCCAACTCAAGTCCGGAAGCATTGTGTTAGACGGCAAGCCCGTACGGAGTGCGCCACTCTCTAGCGTTTACCTAGCTCAGCAGATTGCGCTCGATTTGAAGCAGCGAATAGAAGCGGATGACTTTTTGCTGAGCGCTCCGGTGGCCCCCTTACCTACCGATACTCGGCTAATGCCGCAAGATAGCTGGGGACCTCAGTTTGAGTTAAGATGATGCCTACTCGGTGCTGTTTTCCTCAGCATCTGCTTTTAGCGTCGATCTAGGGTTTGATGCCTGCAACTCATTGGGGCTAGTTTCCGTAAGGTTTCCCTCCGTAGACTTTGCCGCCGCCGTCTCAGACGCCTTGCCGGATGCCTCAGATTTAGTTAAGGGCAAGGGAGCCTCAACCGACTTGGCTTCGTCTAACTGAGCTTCTGTACTGACTGATTGACTCCCTTCTCCTTCAGCTTTTTTCTTCTTCGGCATTGGCTTAGGTGCCGAAGATGCCGGTGCCGACGCCGACCAAGATTTACCCATTGCTCGCTTACGTCCGCCATCGCGTCGGGCGTCTTTTGATTTCTTTTTAGGAGGAACAACCGCTACTTGAGTTGCTTCTACCAAGATTAACTGGCCGCCTTCTCGCTTGACATTAAAGTCCCAGAAGTATCCGGTTGTGCGGCCTTCTAACGTGCCACTAATCAGCAGCTTGAAGGGGCGCTTGGGCTTAACGTTCTCAGATTTGCTCTTTTGAACAATGTTGACGGTAATTTCGCTACTTTCTTCAGCATACTTAGCGATTTCACCGCGTATAGAGAACTGATCGCACTGTTCGGTCGCTTCGACAGTGGACAAATAGCGCGGCGACTGAGGATCGGCTTCGACTTCGCTGTCTGATTCGTTGCCTTTGCTGGCGTTGAGTGTTTCGGGTTCCCACACGCCCACAATTTGCATGTGAAGGGCCGGTTCGTTGTCTTCTTCTTCCTTGTATAGCGTGCGCGGATACACCACCCAAAGGTGATTGGTTTCCAGGTCTATATGCTTTTTGATCAGGCTGGTGACGCGACCTAGTAACACGGCATCAATGAGAGTGTCGTCTTCGAGTAAGATGTTGCCTCGATTGAATTGCTCTTCGGAGACGACGTATCTGCCCTTAAGTAAACCGATGGCTCTATACTGCATCCGCTCGCTAGGTCTAGAGATTGGCCCAATGAGCTTGGGCGTCTCGGGTTCGAGCGGCGGCTGGGGGATTTTAGGTTCTGGCGTGGGGGCAGGCTTAGGGGGGATAGGTCTGGCG